>NZ_JBNNXU010000333.1:0-206 GCF_052873915.1 Photobacterium sp. DNB22_13_2 | reverse complement strand
TGTAAATCTGACGGCTCTGCCTTCGATGGTTCGAATCCATCTCCCTCCACCATCATTTTGAAAATTGTTTACTCGTAAGAGTGGCCAAACAGTTTTCTGGCTTAATAAAGCCAACAACTAGCAATACCCTGTGGAGGGGTTCCCGAGTGGCCAAAGGGATCAGACTGTAAATCTGACGGCTCTGCCTTCGATGGTTCGAATCCATC
>NZ_JBNNXU010000332.1:0-208 GCF_052873915.1 Photobacterium sp. DNB22_13_2 | reverse complement strand
AATAGCGCAGCTTGGTAGCGCATCTGGTTTGGGACCAGAGGGTCGGGGGTTCGAATCCCTCTTCACCGACCACTCTTTAATCTGTTGGGTGTAGACCGGGCAGAATCATCTGATAAGATGTAAAACATATATGTCGGTGAATAGCGCAGCTTGGTAGCGCATCTGGTTTGGGACCAGAGGGTCGGGGGTTCGAATCCCTCTTCACCGA
>NZ_JBNNXU010000331.1:0-211 GCF_052873915.1 Photobacterium sp. DNB22_13_2 | reverse complement strand
GGATTCGAACCTCCGACCGCCTGGTTCGTAGCCAGGTACTCTATCCAGCTGAGCTACGAGCGCGCAGAATCTGTTTTGGTTAGGAAACACCTAACGACCAATGCGTTTCCGTCATTGGCATAAGTAACAATCCATTGATACTTAGAAATAATGGCGCGTCCGGGAGGATTCGAACCTCCGACCGCCTGGTTCGTAGCCAGGTACTCTATCC
>NZ_JBNNXU010000330.1:0-212 GCF_052873915.1 Photobacterium sp. DNB22_13_2 | reverse complement strand
GGATTCGAACCTCCGACCGCCTGGTTCGTAGCCAGGTACTCTATCCAGCTGAGCTACGAGCGCGCAGAATCTGTTTTTGGTTAGGAAACACCTAACGACCAATGCGTTTCCGTCATTGGCATAAGTAACAATCCGTTGATACTTAGAAATAATGGCGCGTCCGGGAGGATTCGAACCTCCGACCGCCTGGTTCGTAGCCAGGTACTCTATCC
>NZ_JBNNXU010000329.1:0-212 GCF_052873915.1 Photobacterium sp. DNB22_13_2 | reverse complement strand
ATGGCGCGCTCGGGAGGATTCGAACCTCCGACCGCCTGGTTCGTAGCCAGGTACTCTATCCAGCTGAGCTACGAGCGCACACTTAATTCGGTTTTATATAGTACCGCCTTTCGGCAATACGTTGTAAATAATGGCGCGCTCGGGAGGATTCGAACCTCCGACCGCCTGGTTCGTAGCCAGGTACTCTATCCAGCTGAGCTACGAGCGCGCAA
>NZ_JBNNXU010000328.1:0-219 GCF_052873915.1 Photobacterium sp. DNB22_13_2 | reverse complement strand
AAGGAGAGACTTGAACTCTCACACCTTGCGGCGCCAGAACCTAAATCTGGTGCGTCTACCAATTTCGCCACTTCCGCGTACTTACCGTCTATATCCATCATAGCAATGAATAACAAAAGACGTTAAGCAAAAGATGGCAGGGCTACCTGGATTCGAACCAGGGAATGGCGGCATCAAAAGCCGCTGCCTTACCGCTTGGCGATAGACCTGCAGATGCTC
>NZ_JBNNXU010000327.1:0-225 GCF_052873915.1 Photobacterium sp. DNB22_13_2 | reverse complement strand
CGAAATTGGTAGACGCACCAGATTTAGGTTCTGGCGCCGCAAGGTGTGAGAGTTCAAGTCTCTCCTTCCGCACCATTATTTGAGTTGCCCATCACTGATGTTCAATTCAATGCAAAGTTAGAGAATAAGCTGTTTATTCAGCTACAATATATGCGGAAGTGGCGAAATTGGTAGACGCACCAGATTTAGGTTCTGGCGCCGCAAGGTGTGAGAGTTCAAGTCTCT
>NZ_JBNNXU010000326.1:0-226 GCF_052873915.1 Photobacterium sp. DNB22_13_2 | reverse complement strand
ACACTAGCTCAGCTGGTAGAGCGCAACCTTGCCAAGGTTGAGGTCACGAGTTCGAACCTCGTGTGTCGCTCCAAATTAAAATCTTACGGTGAGGCAACAAGCGGTAAGATAAAGATGGTGTTTAACTTTTCAGTTAGCGCATCGCAAGAAATTGCGTGCCCTGGTGGTGGAATTGGTAGACACAAGGGATTTAAAATCCCTCGACGTTCGCGTTGTGCCGGTTCAA
>NZ_JBNNXU010000325.1:0-229 GCF_052873915.1 Photobacterium sp. DNB22_13_2 | reverse complement strand
GATCTTGGCAGCATCGGTCGAGTTGGCACGCTTCATCGCGTCGATGATCACGTTGACAGCGTCATACGTGAACGGTGCGTAGATCTGCACCGGCGTGTGGAAACGGTCTTGGTACTTCTTGTCGAAGTCCGCGCCCTTTTCCAGCTTCGACAGCGCCAAGCCTGCTTCCGAGCAGACGATGTTGTCGATGGCATCGCCAGCCAGTTCAGCAACCTTGTCGGTACACACG
>NZ_JBNNXU010000324.1:0-229 GCF_052873915.1 Photobacterium sp. DNB22_13_2 | reverse complement strand
CCGTGGAAAGGGGCGGCAGCTTGGTTGCGCAGCGCTTGCAGAACACGGCGTCGGCGTCGTGGCCTTCGGTGGCGCAGTGCGTGCAGATGCGTGTCTTGGGCGAGCGCTCGCGCATGGTGTTCACCAGTTCCGCACCGATGATGCCGGTGGGGAACGCGATGATGCTGTAGCCGAGCAGGATGGTGAGCGAGGTGATGAACTGGCCCAGTGGCGTGCGCGGTACCAAGTC
>NZ_JBNNXU010000323.1:0-229 GCF_052873915.1 Photobacterium sp. DNB22_13_2 | reverse complement strand
GTGTTGGAAATGGCCGCCAGGACGTAGGCCGTAGCGCAGGCTCTAGCTGCTACACCCACGACCTGAATTGTGCTCGCCGCCGAATACTCACGACGGGCGAGCATGGTTGCGTAGTACATGTTCTGGAGTACCAGCACCCAAAAGAGCGCGATGGCGCCCATGATGGTGCCCCATCCGATCCTGGAGAAAGCACCCAGAACCTTAAGACAGAAAGTGACTGGTATCCGCA
>NZ_JBNNXU010000322.1:0-229 GCF_052873915.1 Photobacterium sp. DNB22_13_2 | reverse complement strand
ACCGTGAATTGGCGGCAGCGCTGGCTCGGGCCGGATTGATCGTCGTCTTGCCAACGCATGTTGGCGATGCTTCTGGCCTCCCCCGAGCGCAGTCCCAGGCACAGATTCTGATGGATCGCCCCCGACAAGCGGAGGCCGCGCTCAATACCGTTCTTGCCGATCCACGGTTCTCCACACGCGCCGATACCAGTCGAATTGGCATGATCGGATACTCGGCCGGTGGCTACAC
>NZ_JBNNXU010000321.1:0-230 GCF_052873915.1 Photobacterium sp. DNB22_13_2 | reverse complement strand
AGCCAAGACTTACGGTGGCCTCGGAATGGGGGCCATGTGGACCAGCACCCTGTTCCTCTCAGTCATCGTCATTCTCGTGGCCGTTGCGCAGATCGGCATGAGCGCAGGCCGCTCCGCCCAAGCCACCGAGTAACCATCTTCCCAACTTCCAAGGAGAAATCATGCCCAATCAGCACGCTATCGCCCGCCTTGTCGCTGCCGTGTCGGCGGTGGCGCTCGTGGCCCTGGCC
>NZ_JBNNXU010000320.1:0-230 GCF_052873915.1 Photobacterium sp. DNB22_13_2 | reverse complement strand
GCGCAAAGCGGGGGAGCTGCCAGGCATCGTCCGTATGCCGGTATGGGGGAGGGGCCATGAGCGATGTGCCATGGGAAATCTACCTGGCGTTGCTCAACACGCTGACGGTGGCGACCACGCTCGTCATCCTCATCAGCACAGCCGACGATTTCTTCCTGGATGCCTTCTACTGGGTGCGGGAGCTATGGCTCTGGCCGCAGCGCGGTCGCGTGCCCGTCACCATCTCGGCC
>NZ_JBNNXU010000319.1:0-231 GCF_052873915.1 Photobacterium sp. DNB22_13_2 | reverse complement strand
GCGCAGCCAGTTTGCCCAACGCCAGCACGCCGCCCACATTGGTATCCCACAGCGACGGATGGTTCGACAACGTTGCCAGCGCCGCGCAGTTGATGATGACTTCCGGGTCGCCCAGCTTTGCCTCGCCGGCGTTGCGCAGGTCGAACGGCACGATCTGCGATTCGGTGATGCCGTCCAGCACGGCTTGCGGCAACTGGAACCGGCGCAGGTTGCTGCGCGGGCGCGCGAGCC
>NZ_JBNNXU010000318.1:0-231 GCF_052873915.1 Photobacterium sp. DNB22_13_2 | reverse complement strand
GACCTACATCGTCGCGCTGAACCTGCTGTCGGGCTCGCCGCGCTGGCTGACCTCCATCCACGCCCTGCCGATGTTCCTGGGTCTGGACTTGCGTGGCGGGGTGCACTTCCTGCTGCAGGTCGACATGAACGGTGCGGTCACCAAGAAGCTCGACTCGCTGGCTGGCGACATCCGCACGCAACTGCGCGACAAGAGCATCCGCCACAACGGCATCGACCGCAGCGGCAACAC
>NZ_JBNNXU010000317.1:0-231 GCF_052873915.1 Photobacterium sp. DNB22_13_2 | reverse complement strand
AATGTTGGGTGCAGTCGAAATTACGTCTACTCTGTAGAAAACACATCGCGGAGGCCGCCACCCAAAGCGTGTGCAACGGTGTGCAATACAACGATGACACCGCCCGCACACATGTGTACGACCGCGAATCAAGGTGCAGCGCACCCGACATTCGCTTTGTTTTCAGCCCATCGTGCGGGTCCCCCCGGGCTCGGCGGTGTTTCCCATCTCAGGTGCAGGAGCGAACAGATG
>NZ_JBNNXU010000316.1:0-231 GCF_052873915.1 Photobacterium sp. DNB22_13_2 | reverse complement strand
ACGCCGCTGTCGGTAGCGCTGATCGCCTACGCGCTGGATGGCCAGCGCATCGGCGCGGCGCGCGGGCGGGCCATCGCGATCATCCTCGCGGGCGTGGTGCTGTTGCTGGTGTCGCAAGCGCATGCGTCGAATGGTGCGTTCGTCGGCGGGGCTGCACTGCTGTTGCTGGCCAGCCTGCTCTGGGGCAGCTACACGCTGGGGTTGCGTCGCGCCGGGCTCGACGCCATCGGC
>NZ_JBNNXU010000315.1:0-232 GCF_052873915.1 Photobacterium sp. DNB22_13_2 | reverse complement strand
CACACACACTCCAACCGACTAGCAGAGCGCGCCGCACGGTCAACGCCCCTCCCGGGCAAGCAGGCAGTTGAACGTTGAAAAGAATGCGAGGTTCATGGTCAGGCGTGTATGCAGTCTTGGGAAGTTCAGCGTAGCTTGACGCCCCCATTGGCAGCAATGACAATGATTTGTCGATTTCTGCCAAGATTGCCCTGCCCATGTCACGCGCTTCCACTGCCAAGCGGTCTGATGC
>NZ_JBNNXU010000314.1:0-232 GCF_052873915.1 Photobacterium sp. DNB22_13_2 | reverse complement strand
ACCACGCCCAAGAGCCAGAGATGCGCGACCAAGCTACGCTATTCACCGATTACGTTGTTTACCGATATTGGTACGCCAGAAATGAAAAAAGCCCCAACTGCGCGTCCCGGTCTTTCTAACGAGGCTTTCAATAGTGGTCGGTGAAGAGGCCAAAGCAAGGAAGCAGGAAACCCCGACCCTCTGGTCCACCACGCCCAAGAGCCAGAGATGCGCGACCAAGCTACGCTATTCA
>NZ_JBNNXU010000313.1:0-233 GCF_052873915.1 Photobacterium sp. DNB22_13_2 | reverse complement strand
GCATGTGGCAATCCACCGCGCCGGCCGGCAGCTTGAATACCGGCCCGGCGCTGCCGCTGGACCACACCTCTTCGGCCTGCGCGACAGCGGGGAGTGCCACCGCTGCCGCACCTGCGCCTGCCAGTTGCAGGAACTGCCTTCTGCTGAGTGCGGCCATGGTCAGGCTGTCTCCGTCTTGGTCAGCATCTGCCCTTCGGGCTTCGCCCGGCTCAACAGCAGCAGCGTCGCCACGC
>NZ_JBNNXU010000312.1:0-233 GCF_052873915.1 Photobacterium sp. DNB22_13_2 | reverse complement strand
AATCTCAGGTTTGCGGGGTTTGCGCGGCGCGCGCGCAAAGGCCAGGTCATACAGCCAACGCGGCAGCACGTGCAGCAGCTTGGCCACGATCCCCATCTGCCAGGGCAGCACGGTAAAGCGCACGCCGCGGTGGATTGCCTCCACGGCTTTCTGTGCGAACACGTCCACCGGCATCAGGAAGGGCATCGGATACGGGTTGTGCGCGGTCATCGGCGTGCGGATGTAGCCGGGGG
>NZ_JBNNXU010000311.1:0-233 GCF_052873915.1 Photobacterium sp. DNB22_13_2 | reverse complement strand
GGACATCATCACCAGCGTGCACCCGAAGGTGCTGGCCGTGACCGGGCCGCATGCGCTGGGCGAAGTGATGGAAGCGGTGCACACGCACCTGCCTAAGCCGCACGATCCGTTCATCGACCTCGTGCCTCCGCAGGGCATCAAACTCACGCCCAAGCATTACGCGTATCTGAAGATTTCCGAGGGCTGCAACCACCGCTGCAGCTTCTGCATCATCCCGTCGATGCGCGGCGACC
>NZ_JBNNXU010000310.1:0-233 GCF_052873915.1 Photobacterium sp. DNB22_13_2 | reverse complement strand
CATGTTGATGATCGAACCCGGCACGAAGAACGGCGAAATGCGGCGCGGGCCGCGATTCGTGTATTCAGCGTGGGTATCTTCGATCATTGGCAGACCGCCAATGCCGGAGCCGACCAACACGCCAATGCGCTCGGCGTTGGCCTCGGTGATCTCCAGCCCGCTGTCCTTGAGCGCTTGCACGCCCGCGGCAATGCCGTAGTGGATGAAGGTATCCATGCGGCGCGCCTCATTGG
>NZ_JBNNXU010000309.1:0-233 GCF_052873915.1 Photobacterium sp. DNB22_13_2 | reverse complement strand
CCGTAGCACCACGAGCACATCGGATCAGCAACGTAGATGAGGCGCATGGTCAGTTCAGTTTGGAGGCCAGCTGGCGGCGCCAGTGCGACACCGCCTGCGGCGCATCGCACATCATGTCGAACACCGACACCATGGTCTTGCGCGCAATGTCGTCGCGGAAGGTGCGGTCGCGCTCGACGATGGCAATCAGTTGTTCAAGCGCGGCTTCGTAGTTCTGCTGCGCGATGTACTGC
>NZ_JBNNXU010000308.1:0-233 GCF_052873915.1 Photobacterium sp. DNB22_13_2 | reverse complement strand
GCACACGCTCGCCTGCTTCCACACGCAGGTGGATCTCGGAGAGCAGATCGTCGACCTGCGTCGTGGCCGGGCGCACTTCAATGATCGGGTCGACCAGGCCCGTGGGGCGCACGACCTGCTCGACGACTTCCGTGCCAGCGGTCTTCTTTTCGTAATCCCCCGGCGTGGCGGACACAAACGTGACCTGCCGCATCTTGGTCTCGAATTCGGCGAACTTGAGTGGCCGGTTATCC
>NZ_JBNNXU010000307.1:0-234 GCF_052873915.1 Photobacterium sp. DNB22_13_2 | reverse complement strand
TGCGGGTACTGGAAATGACCGGGTTGATCCGTTCCAGCAAGAGCGGCCGAATCCGGACGTGCGTGCTTGAACAAGAGAAGCTGGCTGCCGCAGAGCGCTGGTTTGCAGACCAGCGCGCGACCTGGGCAAGCCGGTATCGCAATCTGGACAACCTCTTGGATGAACTAAAGGGAGAAGGTGATGAACGCTAAGCTTCAATTCGATTTTCTCGTCGACAAGGAAAAGAGCCGCATC
>NZ_JBNNXU010000306.1:0-234 GCF_052873915.1 Photobacterium sp. DNB22_13_2 | reverse complement strand
GCGCTGTACGTTGCGGATGATGAGCGACATGGCCACCGACACCACGCCACCCACCAGCAGGATGACGATCAGGTTGGCGATGAGCGAGTGGTGGTAGGCCGCATCCACCTCTTGCAGGAACACCGCACTCGACAGGTTCCAGTCCCACGGCGCAAAGCGCTTCACGTAGCCGATCTTGGGCAGCGCGGTTTCGCTGCCGGGCAGGCGGCCCTGGTATTCGGCAAAGCCAAAGCC
>NZ_JBNNXU010000305.1:0-234 GCF_052873915.1 Photobacterium sp. DNB22_13_2 | reverse complement strand
ACGCTCGCTTCAATGCGCAGCACATCGGGGCACATCAGCGTGGCAAACGCGAGGATGGCGCCTTCGCGCCGCACGATGGCCACCGGTTGGCTGAGCACATAGCGGTCTTCAAACGCGCCGAGCGAGAAACCCTTCTCGCGCGCGTTCTGGTTGTGCAGCCACTCATCGGAGATGGCGCGCAACTCCTCCAGCACCGCCGGCACGCCTTCGGCCGGCACGATCTCGAACGACAGC
>NZ_JBNNXU010000304.1:0-234 GCF_052873915.1 Photobacterium sp. DNB22_13_2 | reverse complement strand
GCAGTGGTCAAACATGGTGAGTTGAATGGTAGGCGGATATAGTTAGATATGCAACTTATTTTTGGGTTTTGTTGTTTGTGGTCCATCCCCGGCTGGGGACGAAAGGGCGGTAAACCCCCAAGACCAAGAATCAAAAATAAACCGTAGCACTAGCCCTAAACGTCCGCGGCGCCCCCTGCGCCAAGATGAACCCCCAACTCGGCAACCAATACTTCTCATTCGTCAGGTTGTCGA
>NZ_JBNNXU010000303.1:0-235 GCF_052873915.1 Photobacterium sp. DNB22_13_2 | reverse complement strand
CATCAAGCTGGCGCGAGCCGTGCCGCCAGGTATTGAAGGCCACATAGGCCGCCACTACAACCACCACTGCAATCACGAGGCGCAACAGCCGCCCGATCACAGCACCACGACGTTTGTACGACGCTTTCATTGGGTCTCCGCTCCTTGAGGTGAACTGCCTTCGCCCAGCATGCGTGCACTGAGCGTAAGGCATCAGTATCGCTGTACTGGCGTGCCGCCGCCAGCACACCTCAAC
>NZ_JBNNXU010000302.1:0-235 GCF_052873915.1 Photobacterium sp. DNB22_13_2 | reverse complement strand
CCATTGCGCGCAAGCAGATCGACGGCGGCATCATGGCTTGGCGTCGTGATGAGGCACCGCATCTGTCCGGTATTGCGCTGTTGAGCGACCGCTTTGTCCTGGCCATGCCCGCAGCGCAAGCTGCTCACCCCAAGGCGCCGAAGCGGCTGGCCGACGTGGCGGATCAGCCGTTCGTGTGGTTCGATCCGGAGCGTTCTTCGGCGCACCATCGCTTCTTGATGCGGCAGTGCGAGCG
>NZ_JBNNXU010000301.1:0-235 GCF_052873915.1 Photobacterium sp. DNB22_13_2 | reverse complement strand
CACGAGAACCTGTGTGACCACCCCGCCTTCACGGGCTACACGCGTGATGGCGGCTATGCCGAGTACGTGGTCTGCGATGCCCGATACTGCCTGCCCATTCCAGAGCGGTATGACGATGCGCATGCGGCGCCGCTGCTGTGCGCTGGCCTGATCGGCTATCGCACGCTGCGCATGGCTGGAGATGCGCGTCGAATCGGCATCTATGGCTTTGGTGCGGCAGCCCACTTGGTCACCC
>NZ_JBNNXU010000300.1:0-235 GCF_052873915.1 Photobacterium sp. DNB22_13_2 | reverse complement strand
GGTCAAGGCGGTGGACCAACTCGTCAAGTCGTTCGAGCCTCTTCGGATCGACTGAAGCCTGCCACCCGTTCAAACAGAACGTGTGGCACTTCCCCTCTTAGTCGGCTATTTGAGCGACAGATAAGGATTGTTCGGTGGAACGGCATCGAATATGTGCGATGGGTCTTCGAGCAAATAGCCATGCACCTGGCGCGTTTTGCGCGGTCCCATGACCTCGCACGTCCTGATGTTCAGA
>NZ_JBNNXU010000299.1:0-235 GCF_052873915.1 Photobacterium sp. DNB22_13_2 | reverse complement strand
GAGGCCAAAACAAGGAAGCAGGAAACCCCGACCCTCTGGTCCACCACGCCCAAGAGCCAGAGATGCGCGACCAAGCTGCGCTATTCACCGATTACGTTGTTTACCGATATTGGTACGCCAGAAATGAAAAAAGCCCCGTCATTTCTGACGAGGCTTTCAATAGTGGTCGGTGAAGAGGGATTCGAACCCCCGACCCTCTGGTCCCAAACCAGATGCGCTACCAAGCTGCGCTATT
>NZ_JBNNXU010000298.1:0-236 GCF_052873915.1 Photobacterium sp. DNB22_13_2 | reverse complement strand
CCGCCAGGATGCCGGCCAGCACCGACAGCGAGAACTCCCACTGGAAGAACGCGAAGAAGCCCAGGATGATGACCACGTCGTGCAGGTTGGCGATGATGCCCGCCACTGCAAACTTCCACTCGAAGCGGATCGACAGGTAGATGACGATGCCGATCACCACGAACAGCAGCGCCAGCAGGCCGTCGGTGGCGAGTTCCTTGCCGACCTGCGGGCCGACAAATTCAACGCGCTGCAGC
>NZ_JBNNXU010000297.1:0-236 GCF_052873915.1 Photobacterium sp. DNB22_13_2 | reverse complement strand
ACTCCACATCGGGCGGCGCAGGCTGCTTGTCCTTCGGACCCAGGTAGGCCCAGACGATGCCAGCGCGCTCGATCGTCGGGTATGCCTTGATACCCATGTGCTTGCAGGCCTCCGGCGCGGAGGGCACGTCCACGCACTTGCCGTCGCGGTCGAACTTCAGGCCGTGATACGCGCAGCGGATGCCGTTCTCTTCATTGCGGCCGAAATACAGCGACACGCCACGGTGCGAGCAGAAC
>NZ_JBNNXU010000296.1:0-236 GCF_052873915.1 Photobacterium sp. DNB22_13_2 | reverse complement strand
ACTCAACCCTGGGAATAGCCCCGGGGTTGGGGTCAAACGTCATTTCAAGTTCACCGCCAGCCGGTGATTCTGGTAACCCAAGCGGGGCACGCAACTCCGCATTGGAGTGCTTGCTTCGCATTTCTCTTTGGAGCAAGCACATGACCAACAAAAAGGTCGAGAATTTTCAGCAAGGTGGTGCACGCAACGGTGCGCAAGGTCGCGGCGGGGAACCGTCTGGAGCCAGTGAGCAGCAC
>NZ_JBNNXU010000295.1:0-236 GCF_052873915.1 Photobacterium sp. DNB22_13_2 | reverse complement strand
CCCTGGCGCGACGGATGGCTGGGCGGGGCGCGCAGCGGGCGCGGATGCTTCTTGGCGCCGGACATGGTCCAGATCACGATGAAGATCAGCAGGAACAGCGCCACGCCGGCCTCCAGGCCGAACAGCATCATCGGATGGTTTTCAAAGAATTCGCTCATGGTCGAGGCAAAAAGCGTGGGTGCCGGCATTGTAGCCAAGCCCCCCACCTCGCCGGACAGGATGAAACAGGCATGACA
>NZ_JBNNXU010000294.1:0-236 GCF_052873915.1 Photobacterium sp. DNB22_13_2 | reverse complement strand
CGGTGGGCGTGCACAATGCCAGCGCGCTGATCCGCCAGGACGACGTCATCGTGATTGATGGCGACAACGGCATCGTCATCGTCGACCCGAGCGAGGCCATCCTCGAGGAATACCGTCACCGCCGCAGCGAGGGCGAACTGCAGAAGAAGCGCCTCGAGCGCCTGCGCCACACGCCTACCGTCACGCTCGACGGCACGCAGATCGACCTGCTCGCCAACATCGAGATGCCGGAGGAC
>NZ_JBNNXU010000293.1:0-236 GCF_052873915.1 Photobacterium sp. DNB22_13_2 | reverse complement strand
GCCAATACGGCAAAGCTATTCCGCACATCGAAACTATCCGCGAACTTGCAGATTCGCAGCTGCAGCAACTGCTAGCTGGCGATACCATTATCGTTTCCCAAGGCTTCCTCGGCTCAAGCCGCGAAGGCGAAACCACCACATTAGTCCGTGGTGGCAGCGATTACAGTGCTGCTTTGGTTGCCGAGGCTATCAGGGCGGAAACCCTAGAGATATGGACCGATGTACCGGGCATGTAC
>NZ_JBNNXU010000292.1:0-236 GCF_052873915.1 Photobacterium sp. DNB22_13_2 | reverse complement strand
CAATCAGCAGCTTGAGCAGCGCAAACTCGGTGTCGCTGATGGACAGCGCGCGATCGCCGCGAAACAGCGTGCGCATGCGGAAGTTGAGCTTGAACGGGCCGAACGCGAAGCTGTCACGGTCTTCCGGTGCGGAGGCCGGCACCGCTTGGCGGCGGCGCAGCACGGCGTTGATACGCGCCAACAACTCACGCGGCGAGAACGGCTTGCCCAGGTAATCATCCGCGCCGATCTCCAGG
>NZ_JBNNXU010000291.1:0-237 GCF_052873915.1 Photobacterium sp. DNB22_13_2 | reverse complement strand
TCCTCGTGCTGGTCATCCTCTATCTGTTGCTGTGGGAGCCGGCCTTCGAGGGCCAGCGCCGCATCGAAAAGGCCCTGCCGCAGATGCGCAGCCAGTTGGCGGAAATGGAAACGCTCGGCCAGGAAGCCCGCGGGCTGTCGGCCATTGCCGCCGCGCCGGTGCCGCATGGCGCAGAACTGCAGCAGGCACTCAACACCAGCCTCACCAACCATGGCCTGAAGGCCACGCGGATGGCAC
>NZ_JBNNXU010000290.1:0-237 GCF_052873915.1 Photobacterium sp. DNB22_13_2 | reverse complement strand
ACGCTGTCCATGCCTTGGCGCCAGTGGCCCGGCGCCAGTACATCACGCGTGAGCAGACGCCAGCCGTTGGGCGTCGATTCATAGAAGCGCCAGCCCTGCGCATCGCCTTCCCACGCCACGGGGCGCGAGGTCAGTTGCGCTTCTTCCTGGCCAAGTTCGATCAGGCGGGCCATCTTCTGCGCGTCGTCGTTCAGTTGCGAGCGCGGGTTGGGCGTGGCATTCACGGCCACCACGCCC
>NZ_JBNNXU010000289.1:0-237 GCF_052873915.1 Photobacterium sp. DNB22_13_2 | reverse complement strand
GAGGTCAGCAGCGCCCGCTTGCGGCCGAACCGGTCGCCGACATGGCCGAACAGGGCACCGCCGATTGGCCGCATCAGGAACGCCGCCGCGAAAACCCCGAAGGCGGCGGCGAGCGAGATGACGGCGTTGCCGGATGGAAAGAAGTTTTTGCCGAAGATGGCGGCGAAGTAGCCATAGGCGGCGAAATCGTACCACTCCAACACATTGCCAACAGCTGCCGGACGGGTGTCCTGATAC
>NZ_JBNNXU010000288.1:0-237 GCF_052873915.1 Photobacterium sp. DNB22_13_2 | reverse complement strand
ACCCACTGGTTGGCGTTGCGAATGATCCTCAGCGCATCTCCCGGGAATTTTTGGTAATGCTCCATTTTCTCCTGGAGATCGGAGAAATCATCTTTCAGCAGAACATAATGAACATCGGGAATCAGCCTCCCCTCCATAAACCACGTCTCATACCGGGGCCGCCGCATGAAGCACAGCGAATTGGATGACATGATCCATTTCAGATTGGTGGCAACGTCATTCCCTTCAACGCTGACG
>NZ_JBNNXU010000287.1:0-238 GCF_052873915.1 Photobacterium sp. DNB22_13_2 | reverse complement strand
CTGCGATGCAGGCGCTCAGCCGGCGCATCGCAGCGGAAATCGGCGCAATGATCGGTACGTCGAATCGCTGCGCCAGATGCACGGCGGCCTGCCCCAACGGCCCGCCGCCGATGATCACGGCCTGCGCGCCATCCTTAAGGCAGGCGCGCACGGCATCACTCAGTGCTTCCTCCAACGCCCCAGCATCGGCTGCCAGCCCACGTGGCTCACCGGGCGTGAGTTGCACACCGGTATAGAG
>NZ_JBNNXU010000286.1:0-238 GCF_052873915.1 Photobacterium sp. DNB22_13_2 | reverse complement strand
GCGCAAGGAAGGCGTGCAGCGGCACACCAGCAATCTTTGCGGCGGCATCCCAGATCGCCATGTCGAGTGTGCCGACGGCCACGCAGCGCTCGCCGTGGCCGCCGGGTTTCTCGCCCGCCATCATCGTGTGCCACGCGCGGAACGGGTCGAGATTGGTGCCAGCATCATCCGCCAGGCTGCCGGGTGATGCACGCAGCAGGCGCGGTGCAAAGCGCTCGCGAATCAAACCGCCCTGCGC
>NZ_JBNNXU010000285.1:0-238 GCF_052873915.1 Photobacterium sp. DNB22_13_2 | reverse complement strand
GGCCCTCGCCCAGCACGCAGAACGCCTCGTTGATCATCGGGCACAGGATGCGATTGACCACAAAACCCGGGCTGTTCTTGACCGTGATCGGCGTCTTGCCGAGTTGCTTGGCCAGCGCCTCGACGTCGGCGTGCGTGGCATCGCTCGTCTGCAGACCGCGGATGACTTCCACCAGCGCCATCATCGGCACCGGATTGAAGAAGTGCATGCCGATGAAGCGGCTGGCATCCTGCAGCAC
>NZ_JBNNXU010000284.1:0-238 GCF_052873915.1 Photobacterium sp. DNB22_13_2 | reverse complement strand
CTGGAGGTACTTGGCGCGTTGCCGGTGGCCAGCGTGACGCCCCTGCCCTCGGGGCCATCCCCCTCCGACGAGACCCCACCACCTACTGCATAGCAGCGTGCTGAGGCGGTGAGTGGGGGGTGTTGCGTCAGTCGACGCGCTCCAACGCAACAAAGTGATCGGAAGTAAGTGCGCAACAGAGCCTGTGGATAACTTGCACTATAAGTAATGTAAGGCAGTGAAAAGCCCGCGCAACAAA
>NZ_JBNNXU010000283.1:0-238 GCF_052873915.1 Photobacterium sp. DNB22_13_2 | reverse complement strand
AACAGGCCCAGCGTCGGGCTGCGCTCCATCGACGGCTCGCTCCAGTGGCGGGCCAGATATTCAGCACCGCGGTAGAGCACCACACCTGCCGGCCCAATCGGCACGAGGAACCAGAAGAACACGCCAAACACGTGGCGATGCGCCGCAACGATGGCGCTCTCCAGGGTATGGCGAACGATCTCGTTCACAGGCATGTCGGTCGTATCCAAGCCTGACCATTCATTGAGAAGCAGTCGCG
>NZ_JBNNXU010000282.1:0-238 GCF_052873915.1 Photobacterium sp. DNB22_13_2 | reverse complement strand
GAAGCAGATGACGTCGTCCAGTTCGGGCGGCGCCTCGGTCATCACGCTGCAGTTTGATCTGTCGCTGTCGCTCGACATTGGTGAGCAGGAAGTGCAAGCGGCCATCAACGCCGCCGGCAACCTGCTGCCGAACGACCTGCCGATGCCGCCGATCTACAGCAAGGTCAACCCGGCGGATGCGCCGATCCTGACGCTGGCGATCACCTCCAACACGATGCCGTTGCCCAAGCTGGAAGAC
>NZ_JBNNXU010000281.1:0-238 GCF_052873915.1 Photobacterium sp. DNB22_13_2 | reverse complement strand
CTGCTTGGCCATCTCGTAGTCCTGTTGGATGGACTGAAGTGTCTGAGCTTCATTCCGGGCACGAGTCTGTGCTGCAGCCACCCCGTTTTGAATGTCAGTCTTCATCTTCGCCATGTACTGGTCCCAGGTCATATTGCTCAACTGGGCCGCGGAAAACTGGGTACCGATTTGATTGGAAATCCCATTCAAATTTCCATAGAGACTCTGGAGCGAACCGATATACCCTCTAACGTTCGAC
>NZ_JBNNXU010000280.1:0-238 GCF_052873915.1 Photobacterium sp. DNB22_13_2 | reverse complement strand
CTGTCGGCCGACAGCGGACATGTGGGCCCTGCCGGCGCAGAGATGAGGGAATCAAGCCGAACAGTACGCGAGGCACTCGCTGCGGAATGGCACGCGTGTCATATAGTCGTCGTCCCAAAACACATCACACAGCCCAATCCAGCTGACTTCAATAAGTCCTGCGTGCAAACATCCAAAACTCAACGTTGCATCGTAGACGTCGTGATGGCCGAAGACGTAAAGCAACCCAAGCTCCGGA
>NZ_JBNNXU010000279.1:0-238 GCF_052873915.1 Photobacterium sp. DNB22_13_2 | reverse complement strand
ATCGCGCCCTGGTCAGCGATCCCACCCCGCCATCGGCGCCGCCTGCACTGCCCGAGCCTGAAACCATTGCACGTCCCCCAACCGCACCGACGCCATCCACCGCGGCGCCAGCGACTGCCGTCCAGCCACGCGAGGACGATTCGGATTCGGGCGAGTCGTCTGCAGGAAGCCCGGCATTTGGTGATCGACTGCAAGGGCACGTCGTGTCGCCGGCGCCAACGACCGAGCGGCTCCAGTC
>NZ_JBNNXU010000278.1:0-238 GCF_052873915.1 Photobacterium sp. DNB22_13_2 | reverse complement strand
GATGCGAGCCGTTTCGACTTCGATCGGCAAATGCGGCAGGGATATTTCTCTGCCGTTCGTGCATGCCGGGCCGCCAAACCGCACGACAAGGCCACACTTCTGTGCCAGAAGCCTTGCGGCAATTGGCAAAGCACCTTTCAAGGTATTGATGTTCATGCGATTCCTCGGAATGAGAATCGCCCCCGAAGGGGCGAAAAGATGCCCCTTCGGGATTAGATGCCGAGACTGATGACCGTAC
>NZ_JBNNXU010000277.1:0-239 GCF_052873915.1 Photobacterium sp. DNB22_13_2 | reverse complement strand
CCGCAATGCTGATCAGCAGCGGTTACTTGCCGAACGGCTTTTCGACCACGAATGTTTTCGGACAGACATGGCAACTTCAGGTCCTGCAGCCCACCGCGGGGACGTTGCAGTCGGTCGTGCAATCGGTTGGCGGGAGGGCAATCGCGGACACTGTCCAGCTTGTTCAGATTGCCGCCCAAGCAGGGGCGCAGGGCGGATTCGTCCCCTATGCCGGCCAGAATGGTGACGCAACCATGACC
>NZ_JBNNXU010000276.1:0-239 GCF_052873915.1 Photobacterium sp. DNB22_13_2 | reverse complement strand
CTTCCCTTGTGAATCAACAAGTTGCTAATTCACGGATTTCGCAAGAGCGCGTCCTTTTCGTGCCTCACGGTTTCAGACCGCCGGCACCGCCACCCAGAGGGGCATCCGGTAGACGCATACTCACTGCGCAGTGAATATGGCATTTCCGCCAAGTATCAGCGGCTGCGCTGGCTTGTGGTGCTGCAAGCTGTCGAGCCCGCCGCTTATGCCGTCGGGCCGGCCACAGTGAGCTGCTGATC
>NZ_JBNNXU010000275.1:0-239 GCF_052873915.1 Photobacterium sp. DNB22_13_2 | reverse complement strand
CTGCTGGTGGTGGCGATCTGGATGCGCCTGTTTCCGGATCTGACGCATCGAGACCGCCTGCGCGAGCCCCATCCGCCACACCCAACACCCCCCTCGTCAGGGGGATAACGCTGCACACCCGCGCCAGTATTGGCCCGGGCAGGAATCGGGCGTCAAATGGGCGACCCTCTGGCAGGCATGTCAGCGAAACCCCGATGGCGGCGGCGGCGGCCAATTCATATGCTGAGTCACCTTTGGCC
>NZ_JBNNXU010000274.1:0-239 GCF_052873915.1 Photobacterium sp. DNB22_13_2 | reverse complement strand
CGCTAGCACGGCGGCCGGCAGGGCCGTGGAGATGCGCTCAAAGAGCTTGGTCAGCGATTCCGTCGACAGCGGCGTATTGGTCTGCGCATTCAGCAGATAGGGGTGATCGGGCCGTCCGCGGTAGTTGTCGACGTAGCACTGCACCAGGTTCGCGGTCAGCTCGCTGACGGGGATCTGCCGGATCGAATCGGCGGTCTTGATCCCGGGCCGGGAGAAGCGAGAATCGGTGTCGACGCGCC
>NZ_JBNNXU010000273.1:0-239 GCF_052873915.1 Photobacterium sp. DNB22_13_2 | reverse complement strand
CGCCGGAACATTCCACCGACGCGGTAACGCGATGTAACCGCAACATGCGGACAACGTCATTCTTCTTCGACGACGTTGCCGTTGCGGTTGGGCGCCAGAATTTCGCGGTTGCCGTTGCCGGACATGGCGGACACGAGCCCCGCCTTTTCCATGTCTTCGAGCAGGCGCGCGGCGCGGTTGTAGCCGATGCGCAGGTGACGCTGCACCAGCGAGATGGACGCGCGGCGGTTCTTGAGCAC
>NZ_JBNNXU010000272.1:0-239 GCF_052873915.1 Photobacterium sp. DNB22_13_2 | reverse complement strand
CCAGGCGAGACCCACCCGTAGGCGAATTCCCGGTTGTCATCGACAACCGAGTCCGCGAGCAGCGGGTAGCCGGCGTAGCGACGCACGTCCGAAAGCTGCTGCGCGGTCAGCATTTATTCGATCTCCCAGCCGCCCGGACGGTAGTTGTCCACCTCGTCGGGGTGCACTTGAGCGCTATGCGGCTCTGGATACTGCTCGGGGTCGCGCACCATCGTGACGAACTCGATTTCGTCCTGACC
>NZ_JBNNXU010000271.1:0-239 GCF_052873915.1 Photobacterium sp. DNB22_13_2 | reverse complement strand
CCCCCAGCCTGCTGTTCAACACCAAAGACGAGCTGCAGGCGCGCTGGGCACGGCGTCTGTGCCACCGGCATGTCGAACTGCCCCGGCACATGCTGCCCTCGCCTCAGGCCTTTGTGGCGGCCGCAGTTGCTGGCATGGGATGGGGTCTGCATCCGCAGACGCTGATCACGTCGCACCTCAAGGCGGGCACACTGGTTGAACTGGTGCCCGACACGCCGCTGGATGTGCCGCTGCACTGG
>NZ_JBNNXU010000270.1:0-240 GCF_052873915.1 Photobacterium sp. DNB22_13_2 | reverse complement strand
ATATGGGACAGGCCAGCAGCGAGCGAGGGACCGACCATCATCCCCACGCCCACACCTGCACTGATCATCCCGATTGCTTGGCGGCGATTCTTTGGCGTGCTGTGATCGATTGCATAGGCGCTGGCGACGGAGAGATTGCCGGATGTGACACCGTCGACGATGCGCGCGAGGAAGACAACCAGCAGGTTGCCCGCACTGGCGAGAAGCACCAGGCTAGCAAAGGTGCCGAGTTGACTACCC
>NZ_JBNNXU010000269.1:0-240 GCF_052873915.1 Photobacterium sp. DNB22_13_2 | reverse complement strand
GGATTTTCTCGTCTCGGTGCGGCATGGGCCGTCGGCGTCGTATTCGCCCGTGCGCGAGCGCTGCGAACGCACACCGCAACTGCTGGCCAAGGGCGCACCGTTTGCGCTGTATGCGGTGATGGACTTTGTGGTCGACAACTACCAGCCCGTGCTCGAGCGCATGCAGGAAGAGTTCGAGCACATCGAAAGCCAGATCTTTGGCGACACATTTGACCGTGCAGCCATCGAGCGGCTCTATAC
>NZ_JBNNXU010000268.1:0-240 GCF_052873915.1 Photobacterium sp. DNB22_13_2 | reverse complement strand
ATCTTCTTCGCCACGGTTGTCTCCTGTATGGTTGCGGTCTGCCCATTGTGGTGACGCGCCGCCTGCCGTGGGTGGTAGCCGGCTACTACACACGACAGGCACATCGCGCAAATCGTCTTTTCCCATTTCTGTCATGACCAACGTTCCTCACCATCAGGCGGCTTTGCTGACGCCGTCGTCCGTGCCTGCGTCCACCGAGCTGGGCGACGTGACGCGCTATCTGCGCGAGCGCATCCGCAC
>NZ_JBNNXU010000267.1:0-240 GCF_052873915.1 Photobacterium sp. DNB22_13_2 | reverse complement strand
CCGTACACCTGCTCGATGGTGCTGCAAGAGCTCGAGCGACGCGAGTGGTGCGAGTCCAAAGGTTCTGGCCGCACTCAGCGCCGCCGGCTTACCCAGCCGCGTCAACTGTTGGACGCATGGGCTGCGCAATGGACGAAGCGCAAGGAACATCGGCGCCGCTACTACGTGTTCACCACGGACCCAAACAACCTGATCTTCCAGATCTCGGCGCAAGCGGACAAGGCTGGTACCGAATTCCCG
>NZ_JBNNXU010000266.1:0-241 GCF_052873915.1 Photobacterium sp. DNB22_13_2 | reverse complement strand
CCCCATCATCCCGCCACGCCTTGCCCTGCAAGGCCTCACGGGGCGCGCGGGGTGGTCGGTGCCGGCGGCATCGGGCAACGCGGAACCCGTCACAACGAAGAATCGGACCGGCACACGGGCGGTCCAGCAACAACAACCTGGAGAGAGGGGATGCGGACAAACGACGCGTTCGGGACCGACGCGGGCGCTGCGGCGGCGGCCGGCGGCGCAGGTGGAACACCCAAGGCCGACGGTGCAGTTG
>NZ_JBNNXU010000265.1:0-241 GCF_052873915.1 Photobacterium sp. DNB22_13_2 | reverse complement strand
CGCCAGCAAGACGCCAGCGGCGATACCGCGCGCGGCCAGCGGCAGGGTCACGCGAAAGAACACGGCGGCTTCCGGCAGGCCGAGCACGCGGGCGGCATTCTCGAGCTGATGGTCGACGCCCTCAAATGCGGCACGGGCCGATTTCATGACCAGCGGAAACGCCACCACAGTCGAGGCAATGACCGCCCCTTGCCACGTGAAGACCAGCTGGATACCAACGCTGTCGAGCCATGCGCCGACC
>NZ_JBNNXU010000264.1:0-241 GCF_052873915.1 Photobacterium sp. DNB22_13_2 | reverse complement strand
AGGCAGTGGGGCTGGGTGTGCGCTGAAATGGTCAGCGGCAGCCTGACGGACTGGACTCATGACACTCGGACTCGCTCTAGCACAGAGCCGGCGAATCGCGCCGACGCTACTCACCCAGTTGGAGCAGAGCGCGCGCGAAAAGCGCACGCAGCTGATCGACGAACTGGTGGGCAGCGGGATCATGAGCGCGCACGATCTGGCCGTGTTCGTGGCCGGCAAGTACCAGATGCCGCTGCTGGAC
>NZ_JBNNXU010000263.1:0-241 GCF_052873915.1 Photobacterium sp. DNB22_13_2 | reverse complement strand
CTTCCTACCCTGGATTCTGAATTTCTCCGGCGTGCTCTGGAAGGACGTTGGAATGGCATTTTCACTGCTGGTGGCAACAGGGCTGCTGTTTAACCAAAAGAACAGCAGAAAGCTAGCATTGCTGAGTTTACCGTTCCTATTTTATGCATTTGCGGTACGGCACAACGCGATTCTTGCCACTGCACCCCTTATTTTTTTCGCCTCGCTGCGTTACTTGTGCCCCAGGAAAGTACTCTCGGGA
>NZ_JBNNXU010000262.1:0-241 GCF_052873915.1 Photobacterium sp. DNB22_13_2 | reverse complement strand
GGCGATTAGCTCAGTTGGGAGAGCACCTCCCTTACAAGGAGGGGGTCACTGGTTCGAGCCCGGTATCGCCCACCACTTTTTCCTTCTTCTTTGCTATGAAGTTCGTCGTTTAGTGAACTAAACGTCCTCGTATCATGCCTAGAATAAGAAAAAAGAACCCATTATGGGGCTATAGCTCAGCTGGGAGAGCGCCTGCCTTGCACGCAGGAGGTCTGCGGTTCGATCCCGCATAGCTCCACCA
>NZ_JBNNXU010000261.1:0-242 GCF_052873915.1 Photobacterium sp. DNB22_13_2 | reverse complement strand
CCCCAGCCCCATGTGTTCAAGAATCACGGGTGACGCCGCCAGATAGCCGAGGTAGGCCGCATAGGCGACGCACAGGTTGAGCGCGTACGTCCAGAAGCGCGGCTGACGCAGCAGCATCGGGTAATTGCGGAACGTCACGAACGCGCTGCGCTGCCGGCGCGCCTGGGGCATGGTCTCTGGGATATAGAGCAGCATCAGCACGACTGCCGCGACGCCCAGGGCGGCCGTCAGCAGGAAAGGCG
>NZ_JBNNXU010000260.1:0-242 GCF_052873915.1 Photobacterium sp. DNB22_13_2 | reverse complement strand
GGTGCGTGACGATGATGTTGGGGATGAACTCGCGCAGCTTGTCGACGGTCGGGCGCGTGTTCTCGTCAATGTTGACGATGACGTGCGTGGGCGCAAGCTCGCGCAATTTGTCGAGCTTGACCGTCTTGGTGCCGCCCACCTTGGGCACGTTGCGCACGGCCTCGCGCGGGTGGATGCAGAAGCCGGTGCGGGCGACCAGCTGATCGCCCAGGTCGAGCGAGAACAGCAGGTCGGTAATGGAC
>NZ_JBNNXU010000259.1:0-242 GCF_052873915.1 Photobacterium sp. DNB22_13_2 | reverse complement strand
CAGCAGCACACGGTGTTCCTGGCGTTTGACGTCGACCGCAAGCCCTTCGTCTTCAACTTCGGCATCGGGCGCGGCCTGACGCGCGCAACGGATCGCTGGACGTTGAAGTGGATCTTCGAGATTCCGTTCAGTTGAGCCTTGGCCGCCGCGCCACGTAGCACCTATGCTTGGCAGCAACCGATTGCGCCGGGAACGCCCGGGAGGTCGCCATGACGATCGACATCCGCTGCATTGCACTAGGA
>NZ_JBNNXU010000258.1:0-242 GCF_052873915.1 Photobacterium sp. DNB22_13_2 | reverse complement strand
GGTCAGGCTCTACGCCGCCGAGAGCCTCGACCATTATCAATGGCTCAAGGATCAGGGCGTGCCCTACAAGGGCAGCTTCCTTCCCGGCAAAATCATCGAGCCGGCCGAGGACGATACCCTGATCTGGTCGGGCAGCGAGGCGGCATGGCCGTTCGCCGAGACCGCCACCCCTGCCCCGCGCGGCCATACAATCCAGTGGATGGGCTGGGGCGGCGGGCGCAAGCTGATCGACATCCTCGAAA
>NZ_JBNNXU010000257.1:0-242 GCF_052873915.1 Photobacterium sp. DNB22_13_2 | reverse complement strand
CTGCTACGCAGGTTCAGTGCCGACGGCGAGCGTTGATAGATCCACTTGCGATCGCCACTGCCGCCGTCCAAGCCAAGAATGCGGCCATCGGTCGTACGCACGATCACCAGACCTTGGCCGACCAGCGGAGCGGTCAGAACTTCACCGTTGACGGTCGCCTTCCATTTTTGCGCGCCTTTTTCGTCGAATGCGACGACGGTGCCCTTCTCGCCAGCCACGGCCGTCAGTGTGCCGTCGCTGCC
>NZ_JBNNXU010000256.1:0-243 GCF_052873915.1 Photobacterium sp. DNB22_13_2 | reverse complement strand
ATTGCGGTGCTTGAGGGGTCACAATTGTTCGTGTTTTTTGAACAAAGAGTTTAAGAGAACTGCTTTTTTACCGCTCAAGCAACGACTAAGCTTATGCCATCGCGTTACTGCACTGCAGCGAATCTGCCCTGTAGCAATGCTCACCCCCCTGTTGTGGAGTCCATCATGAAGACCAAGAACCTGCTTATCGCCTCGCTGATCGCCATTGCTGCTGTGCCCGCTTTCGCAGCCGGCGTGCAGAGC
>NZ_JBNNXU010000255.1:0-243 GCF_052873915.1 Photobacterium sp. DNB22_13_2 | reverse complement strand
GCGGTGACCAGCTCATCGCGGTTGTTGGCACGCAGCACGTTGTCGATCAACGCATCCACCGCGGGCGACTTCAGACCGATCACGTTGTCTGAGCCCTGCTCGTCCGCCGCCGCCGAACCGAAGCGGTCCTTCAGCTCATTGCCGGGGCTCTGCGAATCGGGAAACCGCAGCGAGATCATGTCGAAGTCGAACTCTTCGAGCCGCTTCTGGTACAGCGTGAAATCGGTCATGCGCTGGTTGACC
>NZ_JBNNXU010000254.1:0-243 GCF_052873915.1 Photobacterium sp. DNB22_13_2 | reverse complement strand
ACACCAACACTGGCGCGCCGGTAATCGACGGCTGGCTCGTCCCGTTCGGGTACACGATGCCGGCAATCGTCGTCACCAGCGCCGCGGAGACGTCAGAAATGTCGGCCATTTACGGGTGAACCTCGTTGACGTTGAGTTTCCAGCTCTGGTCGGTTCGCTGAGCGCCCGCCACCTGAAAACGTCGCGCCATGTCGTCGATGAGGATGTCGCCCGAGCCAAACTGGATAGGGACGCTCGCAGGCA
>NZ_JBNNXU010000253.1:0-243 GCF_052873915.1 Photobacterium sp. DNB22_13_2 | reverse complement strand
GCGCAATATGTGGAAGATATCTACCAAGATCCCTACTGGGGGTCAGTGACAAGGTAGCGCTTCTCAACCCTCCATATTTAACTTTATGTCCACTTCCTATCTGCTTGCATAGGGAGTGGATATCACATTTTCTGCTTAGTAACTCTTTATTCGCTACACTCAGCTTGAATCAATGACACCATCATTTTACTTTGACTCCAATAATGTGCTTTGTTTCCTATCGCCATGTCACGAAATACGTAA
>NZ_JBNNXU010000252.1:0-243 GCF_052873915.1 Photobacterium sp. DNB22_13_2 | reverse complement strand
ACTACATCCCGAGCTCGCAGACCACGTTGGCGTCGAACGTGGGTTCCACGTCTTCCATGCAAACCGCCCCTGACATCTCCGGCTTCACAAGCACGTTCACGCCAAAGGTTGTCAACGGCCGCATCTTGATCATGTTCGACATGACCCTGTCGAATCTGAACCCGCTACAAGAACAGACCCAGGGCAGCGGGGCCTCCTTGTCCAAGGTGCAGCTGCGAACCAAGCCACTGGCACGTTTCCAGC
>NZ_JBNNXU010000251.1:0-244 GCF_052873915.1 Photobacterium sp. DNB22_13_2 | reverse complement strand
CATATGCGAGGCGGGGATTCGAGAGTTGGGGGATTCCACCGCAGTCTGCCCAGCCAGACTTAGATGCCCCATAGGCCGTCAATCACCACGAATGTTGTGTCACAGCGTCATATGCGCGCGGCACAATACCCACCGATTCGGCCGGCCTGTCTTCCTTCATCCCACCTGAGAGGAATTGCCATGGTGACGCTGCTCTTGAACGCCCCTGCCCCCGACGAACATGCCGCGCAGACCCACTTTGGCG
>NZ_JBNNXU010000250.1:0-244 GCF_052873915.1 Photobacterium sp. DNB22_13_2 | reverse complement strand
ATGTTTAGAAGTCTAGGATGCATAATCTTAGGCTTCTTTTAAAGTGTTGAAATTTAGAGTATAGCACTTAAACTACATCATAAGTGATAAGTTATGAAAGTATACTATTTCAGATTAATCTTTAAAAGCTCTGTTATAACAGCATGATTTTTGATATTATTTTTAGTATCGATATTAAAATACTTGAATAAACTAGTTCTTGAAATAATGTGATGAATTTAGTAAAATTCAGTAGGATAAAGAA
>NZ_JBNNXU010000249.1:0-244 GCF_052873915.1 Photobacterium sp. DNB22_13_2 | reverse complement strand
ATGGTGGCCATGGTCGTCGCCATGGTGCCCGTGGTTGCCATCGTGGTCGTGATCGCCGTGGTCGTCGCCGTGGTGACCATCGCCACCGTGGTCATGGTCGCCGCCGTGCGGGCCGTGGTGATTGCCATGGTCATCGCCTCCGCCATGGTCGTGGTCGCCATCGCCGCCGCGGTCGTGATCGCCGCCATGGTTGCCACCGTGGTGGCCGTCATGGCCGTGATCATGATCGTGGTCGTGATGATGC
>NZ_JBNNXU010000248.1:0-244 GCF_052873915.1 Photobacterium sp. DNB22_13_2 | reverse complement strand
GCACGAAGCCGATCTTGACCGTCGCCACGTCCTTGACTTGCACCGGCACGCCGTTGTTCTGCGTCAGGACGACCTTGCCGATGTCCTTGACGTTCTCAACCAGACCGACGCCCCGGATGTTGATCGACTGCTGCCCGAAGTTGAGCGTGCGCCCGCCGACGTTGATGTTGGCGTTGCCAAGCGCCGTCATCATCTGCGGCAGGGTCACGTTGTACGTTTCGAGCTTGCGCGGGTCGACCGAGAC
>NZ_JBNNXU010000247.1:0-244 GCF_052873915.1 Photobacterium sp. DNB22_13_2 | reverse complement strand
ACGCCCACTCGATCGACCGCTTCATCCAGCGCTACCTGACCAAGTACTCACGCTGGAACTCACCCAAGTTCCTGTTCGGCGAATCGTATGGCACGGCGCGCAGTGCGGTGGTGTCGTGGGTGCTGCATGAAGACGGTATCGAGCTGAACGGCATCACGCTGCAATCGTCCATCCTCGACTACTCGAACGCACTGTCGGCCGTCGGCATCTTCCCGACGCTTGCTGCGGACGCGTGGTACTGGAA
>NZ_JBNNXU010000246.1:0-245 GCF_052873915.1 Photobacterium sp. DNB22_13_2 | reverse complement strand
CGTTTTCGGCGACCGGCGGCTTGGCCGGAATCTGCTCGAAACCGTAGATGCGTGCGACCTCTTCGATCAGGTCTTCCTCGATCTCGATGTCGAAGCGGTACGACGGCGGCTCGACGATGAACACATCGCCGTCCACGTTGAACGTAAGGCCCAGGCGCTTGAACACATCGGCCACGACTTCATGCGACAGCGGAATGCCCAGCACGCGGGCTGCACGTGCCACACGCATGCGCACCGGCTCGCGC
>NZ_JBNNXU010000245.1:0-245 GCF_052873915.1 Photobacterium sp. DNB22_13_2 | reverse complement strand
ACCAAGGCGCACCCACTGCGATTGATCAGCCACCGATGACATTGGCCCCTCTCTCCACCTCCCCCGATCCCGCATCCGCGCCCCAGGCGACCCTGACCAATGCGGAGCGCGATGCCTGCCTGCTTCGGCTGAGCCAGTATTCGCTCGATGCGCCTGATGCGCCGATGCCGTTCAGCCGCCGCCTGGCAGAAGCCGAAGGGTGGTCGACGCTGTTCACGCTGACCGTCATCGAAGAGTACAAGCGC
>NZ_JBNNXU010000244.1:0-245 GCF_052873915.1 Photobacterium sp. DNB22_13_2 | reverse complement strand
ACTTGGACGGTTCCACGCCGTGCAGCAGGTGCAGGAAGTGGCCGCCGATGGAGTCGTCATCCGTTTCGACTTCGATGCGCTTGCCGTTGTGGCTGTAGTGGTACCAGTACAGCAGCATCGAGCCGAGGCTCGCCATCAGGCGATCGGCAATGTCGCGTGCGCCGGGGGTGTTGTGGTCGTCCTTCTCGGGCAGCACGGTGCCGAGCACCGACACGCCGGTGCGCATCACGTCCATCGGGTGTGCG
>NZ_JBNNXU010000243.1:0-245 GCF_052873915.1 Photobacterium sp. DNB22_13_2 | reverse complement strand
ATGGTATTCCCCACACAAGGTTTCTTTCGGGCTCATTCCAGGCAGAGTCCGCAGACATCCTGCCGGGGGAGCGATTGAAATCAGTGCTCGCGGCGATGGATTGCCGCGTATGGGGAGTGATCAGATTCGCAAGCGCGCGGTTGCGAGGTAGATGGGCCCAGGTACTGCAGCGGGCCGAGAGGCCTTCAGGTAAGCTGGTCCGGCGTAAAGCGTCGGAGGAAGAATGTGCACGAGCCCGCTTGCGG
>NZ_JBNNXU010000242.1:0-245 GCF_052873915.1 Photobacterium sp. DNB22_13_2 | reverse complement strand
GGTCAGGTCCACGCTCACCTGGCGTGAGCTGTATCGCACCAGCGTTCCGCCGCTGCCGGTTTCACGCTCGTTGGGGGGTGGGCCTGAGCAGGCGACCAGTATCAAGATGATGCCGGCCAACGCCAGGTAGCGGCTGGCTTGACGGATCCTCCGCTGCATCCAAAGCGGCATCCAGCAACCGAACGGAAATGATCGCCACGCAGCGCGCTGCACCGATGTCTTGAGTAGGTTGGGTAATGCAATCA
>NZ_JBNNXU010000241.1:0-246 GCF_052873915.1 Photobacterium sp. DNB22_13_2 | reverse complement strand
GCCCAGGCGCTTCGGATTCAGGCCCGAGCGCGCGATCGACCGGCGGAAAGGGATCGTGCGGATCCAGCCAGGCGATCATGATGCGGAGAAATGTTGAGGCTGGATTACGACGTCGTGGCCGGTGTGTCGACCGTGGCCGAGCGCATTGGCTTGTAGATGTCCAGCGTGTGGAGGCGGAAGCTGCCGTCGGTCAGTTTGCCTGCCGCGCGGTCGGCAAAGAAGCAGCGAAGCGTATGGATGACGGTC
>NZ_JBNNXU010000240.1:0-246 GCF_052873915.1 Photobacterium sp. DNB22_13_2 | reverse complement strand
AATAGCGCAGCTTGGTAGCGCATCTGGTTTGGGACCAGAGGGTCGGGGGTTCGAATCCCTCTTCACCGACCACTCTTCGAAAGCCTCGTCAGAAACGGCGAGGCTTTTATACATCCAAGAGATGTATTCGGTTAGTAGGAAGTTCATCCTTTTAACTAACCACAAACAATGGTGGCTATAGCTCAGTTGGTAGAGTCCCGGATTGTGATTCCGGTTGTCGCGGGTTCAAATCCCGTTAGCCACCCC
>NZ_JBNNXU010000239.1:0-247 GCF_052873915.1 Photobacterium sp. DNB22_13_2 | reverse complement strand
ACGGTGTGCTGTACGGCATCTTCAGCTCGTCGGGCGAGTCGTGCATCGCGGGTTCGCGTTTGTTCGTGGCGCGCTCGCTGTATGAGCCGTTCATGGACCGCCTGGCGGCTGCCGCAGCACGCCTGCGTGTCGGCAACCCGGCCGACGAGTCCACGCAGATGGGGCCGCTGATCACCGATCGCCACCGCGAGACCATCGAGTCTTACGTGGCGATGGGCGTGGAAGAGGGCGGCCACCTGCGCACCGG
>NZ_JBNNXU010000238.1:0-247 GCF_052873915.1 Photobacterium sp. DNB22_13_2 | reverse complement strand
CATGATGCGGCCCAGCGTGCCGTGACCGACCGGCACCGAAATCGGCGCGCCGGTGGTGGCCACGCGCATGCCGCGACGCAGACCGTCGGACGAACCCAGTGCAATGGTACGCACCACGCCGTCACCCAGCTGTTGTTGCACTTCGAAGGTCAAGCCCTTCTCGGCGAACGAGGCTTCGTTGCTGTCATCCAGCACCAGCGCGTCGTAAACCTTCGGCATCGCGTCACGCGGGAACTGAATGTCCACC
>NZ_JBNNXU010000237.1:0-247 GCF_052873915.1 Photobacterium sp. DNB22_13_2 | reverse complement strand
CCAATTGCCACTGCAACGCCTGTCGCGATTTCTACGGCACGCCGGTACTCTCCGCCACCGCGTGGGACCCAGCCCACGTCACCGTTGAACGCGGCGCCGCCGACCTCATCGCCTTCCAGCACCCCACACGCCAACTCAAGCGCCACTTCTGCCGCCATTGCGGAGAGACCCTCTTCGGCAACAATCGCCTGGGCATGGCGGTGATCCCTAACAGCCTCTTCGCGCGCGCCGCGCAGAACGGTTTGCC
>NZ_JBNNXU010000236.1:0-247 GCF_052873915.1 Photobacterium sp. DNB22_13_2 | reverse complement strand
CCACGCCGAGTACTTCAGCCGCACAGGCCAAGCCGGCCACGCAGCCCGTACCAACCACGCCACCGATCGTCTTCGGCTCGACCGATGCCAGCGGAACCACCACGGTCAACCTGCCGGCCAAGGACAAGATGAGCCTGTCGGAGTACCGCGCGCAGACCCGTGACCGCCTGATCCAATCCGAAGGTGCCCGCCCCGACGTGGCCGACTGCGCTGCGCATGCGAGCTGGATCATTCCGCGCTCGACCAA
>NZ_JBNNXU010000235.1:0-247 GCF_052873915.1 Photobacterium sp. DNB22_13_2 | reverse complement strand
CGTTCGGTCTGCCGTTCGCGCTCGTGCCGTCTGCCGGACACGCCTCCTATATCGATGCACCGGATGCTGTTGCTGGCTGGATCGAACAAGCCGTCCTCTCCCAATCCCGAAACGCGTAAGCGCCAACACGTATGAGCAACGACCTCATCTCCGAAGACGTGCAGGAAAAGTACATCGTCCCCGGGCTCGAACGCGGCCTGCGCCTGCTCTGCGAGTTCAGCCACAAAGATCGTGTGCTGTCTGCACC
>NZ_JBNNXU010000234.1:0-247 GCF_052873915.1 Photobacterium sp. DNB22_13_2 | reverse complement strand
AAATAGCACGGTCGTTCAATTTTTATTTTTGCGCTGCACGGCGCCGTTCAGCGGGCCATGCAGCGGGCTGCGGCAGGTTCAAACGCGTGTGCTGCAGCGTCGATTTTTTGCCCGGCACATGACGGTTTTGATAGAGTCGCGCATTTCGTTGCTTGGGATGATCCTGGGTGCCCATCAGGCGCGGGGACGTCTCGTCACATTTCGTCGATTCCATTCGCGATCCGAGCGGAATCGTCCACTCTGTATC
>NZ_JBNNXU010000233.1:0-247 GCF_052873915.1 Photobacterium sp. DNB22_13_2 | reverse complement strand
CGCTTGTTCCGCACCGTTTGTGTTTCACGTGAAACACATCACTCGGTTCACTCACCGCCCTCGCTGCCCGACCGAGCGCGCAGGAAATCGATGAAGACCCGCAGCTTGCCCGGCATCTGTGGCGTGCGCGGAAAGTAGAGATGAAAGCGATACATGGGTGGGCACCACGCCTCAAGCACCCGGACCAAGCGCCCGGCCGCCACATCCTCGGCGACGAGATCTTCCAGCACGTGCGCCAGTCCAACGC
>NZ_JBNNXU010000232.1:0-248 GCF_052873915.1 Photobacterium sp. DNB22_13_2 | reverse complement strand
CCATTGGCGCGTCACGCGCAGATCATCCTGAAACTGCAGCAGCAGGTTTTCTGAGGGCATCGTGCCGCCGGTAAAGAAATACTTCGACATCCAATCCGTGCCGTCCTGCACCTGAAAGTGATACGCCAGCGTGCGGTGCGCGAAGAGGTGCACAAACAGCACGGCATCGGGCCGCATCCAGCGCGCGATCTTGCTGAGCAGCAGGCCGTAGTTCTTCATGTGCTCGAACATCTCGATCGACACCACGC
>NZ_JBNNXU010000231.1:0-248 GCF_052873915.1 Photobacterium sp. DNB22_13_2 | reverse complement strand
CCTTGAAGGACCGCCTGGGCAAAGTCGGGCCGGAGGCGGTGACGCCGGACGACTTGCCATAAGCCACGCAAACGAGCGACGCCAACAAGCGACGACATCGTCATAAAACGCCCGCAGCAATGCGGGCGTTTTGCATTGGGGCGGGCGTTCTGACGGTCACAACGGTGCCGCACGCAGCACATCGCACTGTTGCGCCTTGGGGGCGGTCGCTTTCGGGATGTATTGTGGTGGAGCCCCCTCTGTCCCTC
>NZ_JBNNXU010000230.1:0-248 GCF_052873915.1 Photobacterium sp. DNB22_13_2 | reverse complement strand
CTGGTGGACCGCACGTCTTCAACCGGCGCGGCGGCGTCGTTCTACTACGCCACCGCAGCGCGCGTGCCGGGACCCAACGTACTGCTCAACTTCAAGGGCACGCCCGACGGTGTGTGCGGCTCCAGCTCGATCCAGCCGCATCAGCGCTGGGCCACGGGCTTGCTGATTGACGGCGCTACGCTGGCGGCTAACCCGGTCAGCGGCAACAGCTACTCGATCGACTTGTCGAATCGCGGCACCGCAGGTTC
>NZ_JBNNXU010000229.1:0-248 GCF_052873915.1 Photobacterium sp. DNB22_13_2 | reverse complement strand
GTGCATCGTAGATCGCCAGCGCACGCAGACGGGGCAAGCAGCACAGGGGTTCGTGCAGTGCCAAAAAGAAGGCACCGGAAAAATGAGGTGGATTATAAAAAGGGATGGAATACCCTGCCTTTTCTGCACTTTGTTTTTTTGGGCGGGACACTATTATTTAAAGCATGGAAGCGATGCCGCGGCAGCTATGTGCCCGTCGCTTCGTGGGTCGGTTCTCCTCTCTGGAACAGATCGACACGGTCCAGAGA
>NZ_JBNNXU010000228.1:0-248 GCF_052873915.1 Photobacterium sp. DNB22_13_2 | reverse complement strand
ACGCACGCCCGCTCGCGCTGTATTGGTTTGGTGACGATGCATCGCGCTGCAACCGCGCACTGCGCGAAACCGTATCGGGCGGTGTGACGATCAACGATTGCCTGTGGCATCTGGCACAGGAGAGCCAACCTTTTGGCGGCGTCGGCCCCAGCGGAATGGGCGCTTACCACGGCAAGTGGGGCTTCGACACCTTCAGCAAGCGCAAGCCGGTCTTCCGTCAGGCTCGCCTGAACGGTACGGGGCTGTTC
>NZ_JBNNXU010000227.1:0-248 GCF_052873915.1 Photobacterium sp. DNB22_13_2 | reverse complement strand
CGTAATAGCACTGCTGCACCTCGGGGCCGGACAGCGCTTTCTTGAGCGCAACCATGGCAGCGGTGTTGGTGCGCTCGGCATGCACTTCGACGATCACGGTGATCGGTTTGGCTACCCGTTCCGGATCCACCACCGCGACGTTGCCGACGATGACACCCGCCTCTTCCATCCGCTTGATGCGCCGCTGCACGGCGGCGGTCGACAAGTTCACCTGCTCCCCAATCACACGCAGCGGCGTGGTGTAGCAC
>NZ_JBNNXU010000226.1:0-248 GCF_052873915.1 Photobacterium sp. DNB22_13_2 | reverse complement strand
GCACTGGAGCGCGGCAACGTGCTGCATTTCCCCGCCCTGGATTTTCCACTGAGCACGCGTGAGCGGCGCTTTCTTGATGCGCGTTGGTCTGACGGCAAGACAAAAAACATCAATCTGCGCGCCGACGAAATCACTGTGCGCGGCGCGGTTGGTGCGTCCGCCGACCTGCGCGATCTTTCCACACTGATCCGCCGCTACGCCGATGCCGCTGAGCGCCTGGTGCTCGCACTGTTTCCCGACTACGGCCC
>NZ_JBNNXU010000225.1:0-249 GCF_052873915.1 Photobacterium sp. DNB22_13_2 | reverse complement strand
CTCGACATCGTCTCGCGCGAACTGGTTGGTTTCATCCCATCGGTGACGCTCGATGCGTCCGCAGAGCGTGCCGCGCTCAATCAAGCGGTTCGCGTGCCGATCGCACCGGCCTCGGCTGCAGAAGACGTGACGCCCGGCCAGCTGCCGCCGGATGACGGTGATCAGTCCGTGGGTAACACCCCGATCATCATCACCAAGTCGCGCATGGTGCCGTTCCGCTGGACCGGTGAAGAGCAAAAGGGCGTCAAC
>NZ_JBNNXU010000224.1:0-249 GCF_052873915.1 Photobacterium sp. DNB22_13_2 | reverse complement strand
GCGCTAGACGTGGCACAGGCAGGCAAGCCGGAAGAATTCCCCAACTTCACGCACGTGTGGTTCGATACGCCGGCAGACAACCGCGCCGATTCGGTGACGATCTACACGCTGCTCGACGGCCCGAGCATCACGGGTGCGTACCGCTTCGTCATGCATCGCACGAAGGGCGTGGTGATGGACATCGACACGGCGATCTTCCTGCGCAAGGACATTGACCGCTTCGGCATCGCGCCCGCTACGTCGATGTAC
>NZ_JBNNXU010000223.1:0-249 GCF_052873915.1 Photobacterium sp. DNB22_13_2 | reverse complement strand
ATCTGGCGCTGGTCTGGGGTGAAACGCCAGAAGAGGCCACCATCGATGCGCCGATCGGCCGTGATCCGCGCGACCGCACCCGCATGGCCATCATCGAGACGGCCAGCGGTAAGCAGGCACGTACGCATTTCAAGACGCTCGACGTGGTGGATCTGGGGCGTGCGCAGGTATCGCTCGTGCGCTGTCAGCTTGAGACCGGCCGTACGCACCAGATTCGCGTGCATTTTGAATCGGAGGGTCACCCGCTGC
>NZ_JBNNXU010000222.1:0-250 GCF_052873915.1 Photobacterium sp. DNB22_13_2 | reverse complement strand
ACCCGGCGCCGGTGCGTCCATGATTTCCGCACGACCGGTCACGGCCGACAGCGGCAGGCCGCCAGCCAGACCCTTGGCCATCGTCATCAGGTCCGGCAGCACGCCGGTGTGCTCCATGGCGAACAGCTTGCCGGTGCGCGCAAAGCCGGTCTGCACTTCATCGGCAATCATCACGATGCCGTGCTCATCGCACAGTGCACGCACGGCGCGCACGAAGTCGGCAGGCATCTGGTAGAAGCCGCCCTCGCCC
>NZ_JBNNXU010000221.1:0-250 GCF_052873915.1 Photobacterium sp. DNB22_13_2 | reverse complement strand
CGGTGGAACAGTTGATTGCGCAGCGTGGGGCAGTCAGGCTGGCACGGCATGCCGGCAGAACGGTTGGCTGCCGACGTCCCAGGGTAACGGGTGGCCTTGGGAAAAGGTCTGGGGACGGCGGCGGGGTTTCGCCCCGGCGCAAGCCGGCGGAAAACACAGCGGCTTTGCCGGACGTCGCGACGAATACGTCGGCGTCGCGCGCCCCAAGCGCGCGAGGCTGGACGCGGGGAAGCGACAGTTGCCCCATGCC
>NZ_JBNNXU010000220.1:0-250 GCF_052873915.1 Photobacterium sp. DNB22_13_2 | reverse complement strand
GGTCTGGCCGTCGGCGTCCTGGCGGGGCTTGATCCAGGCGATGTCGTCGCCGATGGTGGTGACCTTCCAGCCGTTGAAGCCGGCAGGCGGGATCAGCATCGCAAAGTTGGTCTTGCCGCAGGCCGACGGGAATGCCGCTGCCACGTGGTACGTCTTGCCCTCGGGCGAGGTCACGCCCAGGATCAGCATGTGCTCGGCCAGCCAGCCTTGGTCGCGGCCCATGGTGGAGGCGATCCGCAGCGCGAAGCAC
>NZ_JBNNXU010000219.1:0-250 GCF_052873915.1 Photobacterium sp. DNB22_13_2 | reverse complement strand
CAGCGAGGCGGCGCGCTCTGCAGCCTGCCGGCTGGTCGCGTTCAGCTTGGCGATCAGGGTCTTGAGTGGGATGGCCATGGCGGCAGGGCTCCGAAGGATCGAAAAAGGTGTCGGTGATTGGTGTCAGTGCAGCGGCGCGAGTGTGTAGCGCGCATCGCTGCGGTCTTGCTGCGCGGGGCGCGAGCACAGGAAGGTGTCCCACCCGATCCTGCCGCTGTCTTCTGAGCCCAACGTGCAGCCAGTCACGTCC
>NZ_JBNNXU010000218.1:0-250 GCF_052873915.1 Photobacterium sp. DNB22_13_2 | reverse complement strand
AGTCACGGCCGCGGGCTCGCGCGCGCTGGCCCACCAACCCGCAGCCACTGCGGATGCTGCAGCCGTGGCACGCCTGCGTGCAGCCGGCGCGGTACTGCTCGGCCGCACCAACATGAGCGAATTCGCGTTCTCGGGCCTGGGCCTGAACCCGCACTACGGCACGCCACGTACGCCGGCAGACGGCACGCGTGCAGCGGGTGGCTCCACCTCCGGTGGCGCCGTCACGGTGGCAGGCGGCATGGCCGTGGCG
>NZ_JBNNXU010000217.1:0-250 GCF_052873915.1 Photobacterium sp. DNB22_13_2 | reverse complement strand
GCGCGACACCGCCCGCGCTGCGCAGGGCAATGCCCGCTGCCAGCGCAATCAGCAGGCTGCCCACGGCGCGCTCTGCGCCAAAGCGCCGGGCCAGTACCGCTGCGGCCGGTGCAAACAAGCCCAGGCACAGCACCGGCAATGTCGTCAGCAAGCCCGCCGTCGCGCCCGACAACCCCGTGCCCGCCGCCACTTGCTTGAGCACCGGAGACAGGCTCGACAGCGCCGGCCGCAGGTTCACGCCCACCAGCAC
>NZ_JBNNXU010000216.1:0-250 GCF_052873915.1 Photobacterium sp. DNB22_13_2 | reverse complement strand
CCGTGGAGGCGCTCACACCGCGTGAGCGCGATATCCTCGATGGCATCGCCAAGGGCTACGCCAACAAGCGCATTGCCGACGAACTCGGGCTCTCCGTGCGCACGGTGGAGTCGCACCGCCTGAACCTCAAGCGTAAGCTCGGCATCGAGGGCCAGGCGGAGCTGGTGAAGTTTGCTGTGGAGCTGGGCAAGGGCCGCTAAGTCATCGCTATCGTCGTCGCTATTGTCTTCCGAGGTTTGCCATGCCGCGC
>NZ_JBNNXU010000215.1:0-250 GCF_052873915.1 Photobacterium sp. DNB22_13_2 | reverse complement strand
GCGAATCGGGCGTGGCCGCAGGCATCCGCCGTGTGGAAGCCATCACGGGCGACAACGTGCTGCACTACTTGCAGACGCTCGACACGCGCATCAACGAAGCGGCTGCCGCACTGCGTGCGCAACCGTCGGAACTGACGCAGCGTATCGGCCAGGTGCAGGACCAGGTCAAGACGCTGGAGAAGGAACTGGAGCGCCTGAAGTCGAAGCTGGCCGCCAGCCAGGGCGACGAGCTAGTGAGCCAGGCCGTGGA
>NZ_JBNNXU010000214.1:0-251 GCF_052873915.1 Photobacterium sp. DNB22_13_2 | reverse complement strand
GGGCAGGGCATGGTGCTACCGCTGTCGCTCAACACGATCCTCAGCGGCGTACAGGCCTCGCAGGCCGGCATGGGCGCGGGTGCAGTGACGACCATGCAAGCGGTCGGCAATGCGGTGGGGGTGACGGTGGTGGGCGTGCTGCTGTTCTCGCTGCTGGGCCATGTGGAGGGCGGCAGCGCGGTGGATGCGGTGGACGCGGCCGCGCACGTTGCACGCTACGGCCACGCATTTGCCCTGGCGACGCTGTACAA
>NZ_JBNNXU010000213.1:0-251 GCF_052873915.1 Photobacterium sp. DNB22_13_2 | reverse complement strand
GTCGGGCACAACGAACACAGCACCACCGCAGCGAGAGACCGCCGGGCATGCCGTCGCATCAGTCGTGAAAGCGTGCTTGAAGCCGTCCGCTGGCCGCGCTTACCGCGCGTCGGCCCGGGGCGTCTCTCGCCCAAACCCGCTTCGAGAAGATCAGAGATGGCGACCTGCCATTGCGAAAGCGATCAGGCTTGCGCAACCTGCAGATCAACAGCGTGGCAACGGGAATCGTGCGACCGCAAACAGACTGGAAC
>NZ_JBNNXU010000212.1:0-252 GCF_052873915.1 Photobacterium sp. DNB22_13_2 | reverse complement strand
CAACTACGTGGACCCACTATACGGAGGGGCACCGGTTGTTCTAGGGTCGGCGCCTCAATGGGAAGATGCGAGTCTGGGCTTTCGCGCCCTTGTCCGGGTTCATCTTCCAATCGAGAATCGATCCTTGCTGGTTCGCTATTCCGATGCTTCGGCTCCGGCCCGTGAGATCGAGCAAGTCCGCGCGCGGTCGCTGTTTCCAATCGGGAATGCAGGGCTCGGGAGGAACGCCATCAAGGTGGTGCGTTCTACGAC
>NZ_JBNNXU010000211.1:0-252 GCF_052873915.1 Photobacterium sp. DNB22_13_2 | reverse complement strand
TCCCAGACCTGGGACGCGATCGTGGTTCGCGACAGCACCTCCCCTCTACGGCGCATGAGCAGGTGCAACATCGAGAACTCATGATTCGTAAATTAAATGCGGGGAGTTCCCCGGAATACCCGCCTTCCAAGCACGTCGATGTCCAGATCGGCAATGCGCAATCGCTCGGACTCCTTCGAGGTGCTTTGGCGCAAGCAACGCCGGATACGGGCAAGGAGCTCGGCAAAGGCGAAGGGCTTGACCAGGTAATCG
>NZ_JBNNXU010000210.1:0-252 GCF_052873915.1 Photobacterium sp. DNB22_13_2 | reverse complement strand
GCAGGAGCCCGCGTGACAGCAGACACGCCAGCGCCAAACGAATCTGCAGCGGCTTGCCGAGCACGATGCGGTCGAGTGCGCGTTGCGCCTGCGACAACGCTGCCGACAGCGACAGCATTGCAGGCGGCTGTACCGGAGCAACCGGCGTCGAACGAACGGGAGAAAGCGGGACTTGGTTGGGCGTCATCGAATCGGGTGCGGCCGAAGCAACAATGCCAGCGAGTGTAGCGGCATCGTGCAGCGCCGGTACGC
>NZ_JBNNXU010000209.1:0-252 GCF_052873915.1 Photobacterium sp. DNB22_13_2 | reverse complement strand
CTTCAATGCCGCGTGCCAGCTCCGCAAAGTATGGGTTGGTGGCGGTCGGTACCAGTACGCCAATGGTGCGCGTGGTCCGGTGCTTGAGCGAGCGTGCGACCGCGCTGGGCACATAGCGTGTGGCGCGAATGGCTTCTTCCACGCGCTTGCGGGTCTCCGAGTTGACCGGCCTGGTGTTGTTGATGACGTGTGAGACGGTGGTGAACGAAACCCCAGCCAATGCTGCGACGTCCTTGATGGTTGCCATGACGA
>NZ_JBNNXU010000208.1:0-253 GCF_052873915.1 Photobacterium sp. DNB22_13_2 | reverse complement strand
AAGCGGGCTTGTGCAGCGCACATCGACACGCGGCAACACCGGCTGTTCAACCGAAGCTCAAGGCCGCCAGAGTGTCGCGTGTTCCGGGCGCAGATCTCGATCCAGTACGGCCTTCAGGTCGCAGACCACAAACCGCGCGTGAGGCTTGGCCAGCGATGTAATCAAACGCCAGCCGCAGTCCCGATATTCGGCATGCGGCACCGCCAGTACGATGGCATCGGCAGGCTCGGCCTCGGCCAGCGGGGTCAGGTGG
>NZ_JBNNXU010000207.1:0-253 GCF_052873915.1 Photobacterium sp. DNB22_13_2 | reverse complement strand
CAATGGCATCGACGCCAACGGCAACGCCTTCGCCCCCGAGAAAGGGCACGGCTACGAGGTGGGCGTCAAATGGGCCGGCGCGCACTCGCTGACGACCCTGGCCGCATTCGACGTGACCAAGCGCAACGTGCTGACCGCCGACCCTGCCAACAGCGGCTTCTCGCGCGCCGCCGGCGAGGTACGCAGCCGTGGCCTGGAATTCGAGTGGAACGGCGAGTTGGGCGGCGGTTTCCGTGGCATCGCCAACCTGGCG
>NZ_JBNNXU010000206.1:0-253 GCF_052873915.1 Photobacterium sp. DNB22_13_2 | reverse complement strand
AACCAGAACACCACGATCGCCCAGGCGGGCCAGCGCCACTTGCCCAGCGGCAGCGGGCGGCTGCGCGTGACCTTGCCCTTGACGGTGACGAAGCGGTTGGCCGAGCGCAGCATGTAACGCTGCAGCAGCACCAGCGGGAACGTCACCATCACCAGGCAGACCGCCACGGCCGCCATCAGGTGATAGGCCGGCGTGCCGAGCTTGTTGGTCAGCTTGTACAGATACGTCGCCAGCACCAGGTGGCCTTCCGGAT
>NZ_JBNNXU010000205.1:0-253 GCF_052873915.1 Photobacterium sp. DNB22_13_2 | reverse complement strand
GCCGTCGCGCGTCGGCATCAAGGTTGAAGGCGGCGTGAAGACGCGTGTCCTGAAGACCACCGGTGCTGCCGTCGGCGCTTGATTCTGGGCGATAGAGAGGAGTTGAGCATGACTGCACGTCTGCAAGAGTTTTACAAAGAGAAGGTTGTGCCCGAGCTGATCAAGCAGTTCGGTTACAAGTCCGTGATGGAAGTGCCGCGCATCACCAAGATCACTCTGAACATGGGTCTTGGCGAAGCCATCAATGACAAGA
>NZ_JBNNXU010000204.1:0-253 GCF_052873915.1 Photobacterium sp. DNB22_13_2 | reverse complement strand
AGCTGGTGCTCATCGACGGCGCATTGCTGCCTGCCTTGCCCAGCGGAATACTCACGTTCAGGCTGATGGTGTTGTTGGTACGCGTAGCACCACCGTTGAACAGCGACTGTTCCATCGTGCGCTGAACGTTGATGTTGTAGTTGATGCGGCGCCACGAGTTACTGTAGCCGGCCGAGTAGCTGGTGGTGCGTTGGCTGTTGCTCCAATAGTTGGCGCTGCTGCCGCTGATATACAGCGAGCCATTGCCTTCGCC
>NZ_JBNNXU010000203.1:0-253 GCF_052873915.1 Photobacterium sp. DNB22_13_2 | reverse complement strand
GCCGTCAGCAAGCAGGCGCGCGAGGTCGTCCATATCCAGGCCGGCGCTGTTCAACTGCGCCAGGATCTCGGCCGCCGTGCGCTCGCCATTGACCAACAACAGAATCGCACGCTGGCGATGCGTCACTTGCCCGCTACGCGTCTGCAGTTCCTGCGTGCCGCGCTCGGTGTGCGACAGGATGTGGCTCAGGTCCATCGTTCCCCTCCCTTTTTTGTATGTGTCTGTTCGATGAAGGGTCAGTCTAGAAAAACCC
>NZ_JBNNXU010000202.1:0-253 GCF_052873915.1 Photobacterium sp. DNB22_13_2 | reverse complement strand
TCTCAGGCTTGAACGGGTGCATGACCGAAACGGTATCGGTTCTCGACAGCGAGAAATAACCGTCGGTGCCGTAGCGCATGTCTTTCAAACGTGCGATGGCCTGGGCCTTGGCCTCTTCTACCGGCATCTTGCCGTCTTGCGCCAGTTGGCCGTATTCCTTGATGACGCTGAATGCGGTGGCACTGACGTTCTGGAGATCGCGTTGCCGCTCCTCCATGCGCACGGTGCGTGCGCTCCATGCACTCCACAATGT
>NZ_JBNNXU010000201.1:0-254 GCF_052873915.1 Photobacterium sp. DNB22_13_2 | reverse complement strand
ACTCGTGACTCATCATCGCCAGGAAGACGACCAGGCCGATGTAGTAAACCGTGTAGGTCAGGCGCGACTCGTTGGAGATGCTGTAGTACGCGCGGTTTTCCGGTGCGTCCGGATCGTAGCGCCACGCCTTCATCAGCTGCGGGGCAGCCAGCACGGCAATCAGAATCAGGATCGGACTCGGCCGCCACATGAACAGCGCCACCAGCACCGGCACCCCTAGAAACCAGATGCGCGGCGACAGCACCGCCGTAATC
>NZ_JBNNXU010000200.1:0-254 GCF_052873915.1 Photobacterium sp. DNB22_13_2 | reverse complement strand
ATCAAATGGACGGCCGAGCGGTCCGAATCCTTCCTGACCGACGCGCATGGCCGCGACCACGTCACGCACGCCGAACTGGCGCTCGACGCGCAAGGCAACTTCCTCGCCATGCGCGTGCACACCACGGCCAACATGGGCGCGTACCTGTCGACGTTTGCCAGCAGCGTGCCGACCATCCTGTACGCGACGCTGCTTGCCGGGCAGTACAAAACACCAGCCATCTACGCCGAAGTCAAAGCGGTCTTCACGAATAC
>NZ_JBNNXU010000199.1:0-254 GCF_052873915.1 Photobacterium sp. DNB22_13_2 | reverse complement strand
ATCGAATACCACCATTTCGTAGCGGTCGATGTCGGTCTCAACCAGCTCCTGCATGGCGATGTGGCGCATGTTCAGCGTTCCCTTGTCGCGCTCGAATACCAGGGTCTGGCCGATGGCATCCTCCTGGCACATGGCGCTGACGCAGGCTCCCAGTTGGTGCTCGAAGTCGGTGGCGGGCGAGATGAGGTCGGGAAACATGAGATTGCTCCTATGAAAACGGACCAGCCCGGCTCCAGGGGGAGACGGGCTGGCAC
>NZ_JBNNXU010000198.1:0-255 GCF_052873915.1 Photobacterium sp. DNB22_13_2 | reverse complement strand
ATTTCGTCGAGGACCATGTTGGTCTTGATCTCGATCTTGCCCTTCTTCTCCTGCTCATGCAGGCGGTCGATCAGGATCGGCTCGGCGCGGAACTTGTCGCGGCGGTGGATGAGCGTGACCTTGCTGGCAATGTTGGCCAGATACAGCGCTTCTTCCACGGCGGTATTGCCGCCGCCCACCACGGCCACTTCCTGGCCCTTGTAGAAGAAACCGTCGCAGGTGGCGCAAGCAGACACGCCGCGGCCGGCAAACTTC
>NZ_JBNNXU010000197.1:0-255 GCF_052873915.1 Photobacterium sp. DNB22_13_2 | reverse complement strand
GAGTATCGGTCTGCACCCACGCGATCTGGATCGCATTGTTGAAGCCATGCAACGCCTGCGCGATGCCGGCAACACGCTCGTGGTGGTGGAACACGACCCTTCCGTCATGCTCGCCGCCGATCGCCTCATCGACATGGGCCCCGGCCCCGGCGAGCGTGGCGGCACCATCGTTTTCGACGGCACACCGGCGGCCATCCGCAAGGCAGATACGCTCACCGGCGCTTATCTGTCCGGCCAGCGCCGCGTGGCCAATGC
>NZ_JBNNXU010000196.1:0-255 GCF_052873915.1 Photobacterium sp. DNB22_13_2 | reverse complement strand
CTTGGAGCGATGGTGCCCCGCCAGGCCAAACCCCAACGCACGCAGGCGCGTCTCCAGCTCCCGCCCGGCTGAGGCATCCACGGCAAACTCCAGGAAATCCACGCCGGCAAAACGGGCGGGCTCAGGCAGCGCAACGCCACCGGCTTCCGACTCCAGCCAGATCAGCGATCGCATGCCGTCCAGGGCCGTCAAGCGCGCAGGGGCGGAGCGAAACTCGTCATTGAAGACCTCCAGCGACAACGGCCCCGCATAACC
>NZ_JBNNXU010000195.1:0-256 GCF_052873915.1 Photobacterium sp. DNB22_13_2 | reverse complement strand
CGCCGAATACGCGCGAGAGGTCTTCCGCTGCATCCCAGCGCAGGTTGCGCAGCAACGTCGACAGTACGTTGGCGCACTCGGCCTCGCCCTCGATACGCACGTGTTTGAGCACGGCGGCCTGTCCGCCCGTAGCGTAGTCGCTGGCAGCCGCGGCGAGCGGCACGACTACGGTTACGGCCGGTTCCACATCTGCCTCATGCACCGTCACAAGACCCGCCGTATCCACCTGCAGCGTCACCGAGACAGGGGCCAGATC
>NZ_JBNNXU010000194.1:0-256 GCF_052873915.1 Photobacterium sp. DNB22_13_2 | reverse complement strand
GATGACGCTGGTGCGGGAGTTGCGCGAACAGCTTGCGCGCACGGTTGAGCACTGCCTGCCCGCGCTGGGCGAAGATGACGTCGCGATCGGCCCGGTTGCCTGGGCATTGATCAAGACCTGTCGCTCAGAAACAGAAAACCTCACGCACCTGAACGCCAAGCTGGCGGCGTTCAACCATCGGCTATCGCTGGTGGCAGACGACCAGAACGAGATCCGAAAATCGCTGCTGGGCCTGCTGCAGCTTGTCTTTGAGAAC
>NZ_JBNNXU010000193.1:0-256 GCF_052873915.1 Photobacterium sp. DNB22_13_2 | reverse complement strand
GGGCTGGCCTCGTAGCCGACCTTATCGACAGCCGCGATTAGATCCTGCACGGATGCCACACCACGCACGGTAGCGCGCTCGGTCGCCAGATTGACCACAGCCTCAGTGACGCCCGGCACCGCCTTGAGCGCCTTCTCGACGCGGCCCACGCACGAAGCGCAGGTCATGCCTCCGATCGCCAGCTCGATGGTGCCCTGAGGCACGTCGTACCCTACCTTCTCGATCGCCTGGATCAGCGCCATGCGATCGACAGCAC
>NZ_JBNNXU010000192.1:0-256 GCF_052873915.1 Photobacterium sp. DNB22_13_2 | reverse complement strand
GCTGTAAGCCAGGCCCATCGCCTCGCGCACCTCGCGCATGGTCTCTTGCGTGACCTTGCGGGCATTGTCGCAACCGTCGGCGATGATGGCGCGTAGCAAGGACGGATCGTCCATGTACTTCTGGGCGCGTTCGAGCATTGGCTGCTGCTCGCGCAGGATGCCTTCGATCACGGGCTGCTTGCACTCCAGGCAACCGATGCCGGCGCTGCGGCAGCCCTTCTGCACCCACGCCTTCGTGTCTGCGTCGGAGTAAACC
>NZ_JBNNXU010000191.1:0-256 GCF_052873915.1 Photobacterium sp. DNB22_13_2 | reverse complement strand
CCGTGGGCGATTTCGCCTGGTACGACCAAATGCTGCAGACGGCCGCCCTGCTGGGCGCCGTTCCCACGCGCTTTGGCTTTGACGCCGCACACCTGACGCTGGCGCAATCGTTCGTGCTCGCACGCGGCAACGCCGACCACGCCGCCATGGAAATGACCAAGTGGTTCGACACCAACTACCACTACCTCGTGCCGGAACTCACGCCCGACCTGCAGTTCGGGCCCGGCGCCGAATGGCTCTTTGACGAGGTGCGCGA
>NZ_JBNNXU010000190.1:0-256 GCF_052873915.1 Photobacterium sp. DNB22_13_2 | reverse complement strand
CCCTTGTCGCTCGCGGCAATCACGAACGGCGGCACGTCCTGCACCAGCGCAGACGCACCGCCCAGCATCGCATGCGCACCGATGCGCACGAACTGGTGCACGCCCGACATACCGCCCAGGATGGCCCAGTCGCCCACTTCCACGTGGCCGGCAATCTGCGCGTTGCTCGAGAACACGGTGTGGTTGCCCACGCGGCAGTCGTGCGCGATGTGCACGTAGGCCATGATCCAGTTGTCGTCGCCGATGGACGTGATAC
>NZ_JBNNXU010000189.1:0-257 GCF_052873915.1 Photobacterium sp. DNB22_13_2 | reverse complement strand
CGGCAGAGTGTGCGATGTCTCGCGCAACGTCAGACCGGAAGTTGGAAAGCAATCGGATCGGCGGCGCGTGCAGGCCAGGGGTCAGGGGAATGAACATGAAGACGCAATATCTCAGCAAACAAGAAATCTACGACGGCGCGGTGCGCCACCTGTTCGGCCAGGGCGGTGCAGCCATCCTGCCGCGCGGCGGTGCGGCATACCGTGGCCAGGGCGGCCGTTGCTGCCCCATCGGCAACCTGATCGGCGTGAGCGACTAC
>NZ_JBNNXU010000188.1:0-257 GCF_052873915.1 Photobacterium sp. DNB22_13_2 | reverse complement strand
GATGGAGATGGAGATCGCGTGGTGTGTTCATAAGGTCAAAACGATATGGGTTGATTGGCAAACGGGGGGGGGGGAACGAACGTGCCTATGCGCCTATGCGGCAGCGCGTGTCTCCGCCTGACTGGCTGGCCGCGCCAACCCGAAGTGTTCACGTAGGGTCCGGCCTGCGTAGTCGGTGCGGAAGATCCCGCGCCGCGGCAGGATGGGCACAACCCCATCGACAAAATCCTGCAGCCCGCCGGGCAGCGCGTCGGGCA
>NZ_JBNNXU010000187.1:0-257 GCF_052873915.1 Photobacterium sp. DNB22_13_2 | reverse complement strand
ACCGAGTTCTATACGGATTTCCTCCACAAGCATCGCAACGAGCAAATTGTGACCTTGCTGCTCGAACGGAGCGCTGAACGTCGAACAGGAATCAGCTTTCAGCGATCGTCCGTTCAGGACGGCGCCGGGGAAACGCTATCGCAAGGAACAGTCGGTACCTATTTCCGCTCTTTCATGGCCGCACTCGGGCGGCGAGGTCAATCGATGGCCAACAATCTCAAGCTGGTGGAAGACGCCTTCGCTGCATTGGATGAGGC
>NZ_JBNNXU010000186.1:0-258 GCF_052873915.1 Photobacterium sp. DNB22_13_2 | reverse complement strand
CCCGGACGCCACAAAAAACTCAATAAAAGGAAGGACTTAACGGCGAGCCGCGCTCGAATTGTGACGTCCCGCCAGGTCTGTGAACCCCATGCGCAGCTGTCGAAAACGTCACTTTTAGCACCCTACTCACTCCGCATTGCTGACTGCACCTGCGCCAGCGCGGTCGGGTCTTCAATCGTGGTCAGATCCCCCGGATCACGCCCTTCCGCCACCGCCTGCATGGCCCGGCGCAGCAGTTTGCCCGAGCGCGTCTTGGGC
>NZ_JBNNXU010000185.1:0-258 GCF_052873915.1 Photobacterium sp. DNB22_13_2 | reverse complement strand
GCGTTGCGTGTCGTGCTGGCGCTGCAGCTTGTCCAACTCGGACGACAGGCGCTTGGCACGTTCGTCTAGCATCCGGCGGTCCAGTTCGAGCTGGCGCTCACCGGGGCCGCCACGCAGGCCAACACCGCCCTTCTGACGCTCCAAGTGGCTCCACGCCCGTACCAGACGTGCCGCCTGGTAGCGCACGCGCGCGAGCTCCACCTGCACTTTGCCGACGTGGCTCTGCGCACGCTGGCTGAAGATGTCGAGGATGAGGCC
>NZ_JBNNXU010000184.1:0-258 GCF_052873915.1 Photobacterium sp. DNB22_13_2 | reverse complement strand
ACGTAAAGGCCAGCCGCCCTGCCTGCGTGGTGCCGATGCCCACCAGCCGCGCCCCGAGCCGGTTCACGGCCGTCGCACGCAGCGCCTTGCCTGACACCGTGCGACCAAAGTAGAAGTACAGCGCCACAATCATCAGCACCGACACCGCGACCACCCACAGGCTCTGGCCCGATACCGAGAGCGCCCCCAGATCAAAGCGCGCATCCGAGAAGGCATCGGTACGCGAGCCTTCCGCGCCGAACATCACAAGGCCCAGCC
>NZ_JBNNXU010000183.1:0-258 GCF_052873915.1 Photobacterium sp. DNB22_13_2 | reverse complement strand
ATCGTGTAGTCGCGCCCAACGGAATAGCCATTGATCGGCATGTCTTTCTCCGAAAAGGAAGAGCCCGCCGGAGCGGGCTATGGTGTTCAGCGGGGTGCGTTACTGGTTGCTGGTCGAGGTGCGGATAACCGTCGCCTGCGAGCCTTCCACGTTGACCAGGAACTTCTCGATCACCGACAGGTAGACCACTTTCACATCGGCCTGCATGTAGCCCAGCGCGACGCGGTTCATCGGGTTGTTGTTGGCGTCGATCTGGAC
>NZ_JBNNXU010000182.1:0-259 GCF_052873915.1 Photobacterium sp. DNB22_13_2 | reverse complement strand
CCTGAATGCGTGGCGTGCATTGCGCTCGGTCTGGCTCGAGCCGGATCCCCCTGAATTCCAGTGGCGTCTGCTGCGCTATTTCGCCTTCAGCCGTGCGGCCGTGGCGCTGGTGCTGCTGCTGTTCGTGATGGTGCCGCGCGAGCACAACGAAACGGCGGGGTTGCCCAACAGCGAAGCGTTGCTCAGCCTGGTGCTGCCGTACTTGGCCGTGGCCCTGTTCATTCTGGCTGCGGCCGGATGGTGGCGCTCGCGTTTCCAG
>NZ_JBNNXU010000181.1:0-259 GCF_052873915.1 Photobacterium sp. DNB22_13_2 | reverse complement strand
GCGCTCGCCAAGCCTCGAGTTGAGGATGAAGCTTGGCAACCCACTCAAGGTTGACATCATTGCGTTTGGTGACTCCAAACCTCTTCTTAGCTCTGCTCTTGCGTTTCTCTTCCGTTTTGGATGTCTTCGTTGCAGGGGGCGTAGGAAACTTCATCAGCATCGACACGTTGGCGAACTTCCATGACTTGCCGGTCTTGGTGCGGATACCCTCTGCATTGAGCTTGTCCGCGATTTGCTGGAGTGTCATCCCCTGCTGCAC
>NZ_JBNNXU010000180.1:0-259 GCF_052873915.1 Photobacterium sp. DNB22_13_2 | reverse complement strand
CGCTTGGCGCCTTCAGGCAGCTTGGCTTCGATGTAGCCGTGCTCAATGACGATCTCGGCGCCCATCAGCTGCAGGCCCTTGATGTGCTGATCGACCGGACGCGCGCCGATGCCGCAGCCGCCCGGCAGCGACACACGCGCATGGCCGAAGCGCGCCAGCAGCGGGCCCAGCACCAGGATCGACGCGCGCATGGTCTTCACCAGGTCGTACGACGCTTCCGGCGAGTGGATGACGGCAGCGTTGAGTGTGACCTCGTGGC
>NZ_JBNNXU010000179.1:0-260 GCF_052873915.1 Photobacterium sp. DNB22_13_2 | reverse complement strand
GACGGTCGACTTCAACAAGATGGCAGCCGGCCAGCAGGCCTTCGGCACGCGCTATCTGGACGAGGTCCGCTGAGCATGAGCACCGTCACCCGAACCACCTTGCCTGAGGACGCGGTACTGCCCGCGCGGTGGCGGGTGGCGTTGCTGGCGCCAGCCGTTGCGCTGTTCTGCGCGTTCTGGCTGCTGCCGATGGCTGCGCTGCTGCGTGTGAGCGGCAGCGAAGGGCTGATCGCCACTTATACGGCGGCGCTGACCACGCC
>NZ_JBNNXU010000178.1:0-260 GCF_052873915.1 Photobacterium sp. DNB22_13_2 | reverse complement strand
CCCACACCCTGGCCACGAGGGTGGGGGGCGCGCCCACCCCTACTAGGCGCGCCCCTGCCTCGTGGGCCCCCTGGTGGCCCTTCGGTGCCCATCTTCTGCTATATGAAGGCTTTTACCCTGGAAAAAAATCATAAGCAAGCTTACAGGACGAAACTCCGCCGCCACGAGGAGGAACCAATCTAGGGCTCCAGCGGAGCTGTTTGCCGGGGAAACTTCCCTCCGGGAGGGGGAAATTATCACCATCGTCATCACCAACGATC
>NZ_JBNNXU010000177.1:0-260 GCF_052873915.1 Photobacterium sp. DNB22_13_2 | reverse complement strand
GCCTGTGCCTGAAGCGGTGACGGAGCCCATCGTGGCCGAGTCGTTGCCGCCCGTGGAGGTGCCTGCGGTGTCGCAGCCGGTGCCTGTTGCGCCGCCGGTTGCCCAACCCACGCTGATCCCCCACGAACCCGATTGGGTGGAACGCGCCGTCGGCGCAGCACGCGATTGGCTGCTGGGCGGCAACAGCGTGGTGCGGGTCGGCATCCTGATCCTGTTCTTTGGCGTGGCCTTTCTGCTCAAGTACGCGGCCGACAACAGCC
>NZ_JBNNXU010000176.1:0-260 GCF_052873915.1 Photobacterium sp. DNB22_13_2 | reverse complement strand
ACGTTGGTCCTTTTGAGACCTTGTTTTGAATGACTTTCTACTGCTTGTTGCTCCGCAATTTGACGCAGCTTGACGCATTTGGCAATCCGTTCCGGGACGAACAATGACGCGGAACAATTGCTGCACCGCAGCAGCAAAAATCGGCGGACGCCACGTTCAACGCGCTAACATGCCAGCCTCATGTTTTGCGCGTTCTTGTACGTAGGGATTGACGATGATCGTAGTAGTGATGGGTGTTTCGGGTTGCGGCAAATCGACGG
>NZ_JBNNXU010000175.1:0-261 GCF_052873915.1 Photobacterium sp. DNB22_13_2 | reverse complement strand
AGCCAGGTGACGCTCGCCCAGACCCAGCCAGCAGATACGTGCGGGCAGACCCTGGAAGGCGATACGGTCACGCGCCATGTCGAGCCAGCGATGCACGTGCGTGTTGTGCGGGAAGAGTTCCTTGATCTTGGCGTCGGTCTTGTAGATGTCTTCCGGATCGCCCGACAGCGCCACCCAGCGGAACGGGCCCTTGCCCTCGCAGAACAGCGGACGAATGTAGGCGGGCACGAAGCCTGGGAAGTCGAAGGCATTCTTCACGCC
>NZ_JBNNXU010000174.1:0-261 GCF_052873915.1 Photobacterium sp. DNB22_13_2 | reverse complement strand
GGGTGGCTCCTTCGATTGAGAGATGGCGCAACGCAGCGCCGTGGTACGACTTCGGCTTAGGCGGCCAGAAGTTCACGCACGTAGCGGTCCTCCCAGCCATCGCCCTGCATGTAGTGCTTGTCGAAAACCGCTTGCGCCTTGCCGTCGGAGCGCAGCCGGGCAACCATCTCAGGCTTGAAGTCCGTCTGGAGCATGCGCGACGTGGTCCGGGTGACCCACAGGTAGTCACGGTTCGGCACGGCGTCGTTGATCATTTGCACC
>NZ_JBNNXU010000173.1:0-261 GCF_052873915.1 Photobacterium sp. DNB22_13_2 | reverse complement strand
ACACGACGGTGACGATCCCATCGTTTCATTTACGTGCGAATCGATGTTGCGGTACGTCAAATCACGTTTCTTTTTTGCAGGCTATGAGCGGCCGTGAAGCCGAGTTGCGCGAGATCAATTCCACAAATGCACGCACCCGTATCTTGGGAAGAGATCTGAGGGATTCCCATGGTCCAGTTGCTCATCCTCGCCAACGTGGTCGTATTCGTCGCGGAACTCTTTGCAGGAGATGCGCTGATACGTGCGTTCGCGCTGTGGCCC
>NZ_JBNNXU010000172.1:0-261 GCF_052873915.1 Photobacterium sp. DNB22_13_2 | reverse complement strand
ATACGCACCTGCTCGACAACCCCATCTGGTCATCGCTGGCGAGCGGTCATCTGCGCTTCCGGCAAGGTGGCCCGCTTGCCTGCCGCTACCGTGCCGACGTGACGCCGTTTGCTGCCATCGCTGCGAGCCCTGATGCGATGCCCGCCGCATGGCAGGCACTGTACGGGTTGCTGGAACCGGGTGAGCAACTCTCACTGTTTGCGACGTCGGCCATCGATGTCCCGCAGGAATTTGACGTCGAGCGGGCGGGCCTCCTGCAGC
>NZ_JBNNXU010000171.1:0-261 GCF_052873915.1 Photobacterium sp. DNB22_13_2 | reverse complement strand
GCTGGTGGCCATCCTGGGCGGCGGCATGATCGACCGCGTCAACCTGCTCGCCATCGCATTCGTCGTGGCGCGTGTGCTGTACACGGTCTGTTACCTGGCCGACTGGGCAGTGCTGCGTTCGCTGATGTGGGTTACGGGCGTTGGCCTGTGCGTTGCGCTGTTTGTGCAACCGGCCTTCGCGCACTGACGCGGCTCACTTGCACGCAATAAAAAACGGCGCCCCAGTGGCGCCGTTTTGCTTACGGCTGCGATGAGCCCGGA
>NZ_JBNNXU010000170.1:0-262 GCF_052873915.1 Photobacterium sp. DNB22_13_2 | reverse complement strand
GGTACAAGTCGTTCCCGCTGATCGGCGTGGGGCGCGGGCAGGCACTGGGCGCGTTCTACGCGATGTTCGCCACGATCTTCACCGCCGTCTTCACACTGCAGTTTCCGGAGTGGTACTTCCTGATCGGGCTGGCGCTGGTGATCTTCGGCGGCTTTGTGATGGTGTCGGAAAGCTCGGAAAACCTCGAAGTGATCCGCGGCACGGCACCTGCCATTCCCACCACAACAACAGCAACCACGGAGACACACGCATGAAGCTGCAC
>NZ_JBNNXU010000169.1:0-262 GCF_052873915.1 Photobacterium sp. DNB22_13_2 | reverse complement strand
CTTGTTGCGCGCGTCGCGGTTGCCCCCCCAGCCACCACCCGCACCGCCACCGCCGCCGTTGCCCTTGCTCGTCACTTCCTGGGCGAGGTCGGCCAGCGTGGTGCGCGCAAAGCGGCGCACCTCGTCGCGGCATTCGTCGAACAGGTGGCCGGACAGGTAGAAGCCCAGCGCCTGCTTTTCTTCCTGCAGCTTGCGCTTGGTGGTCCAGGCCGGCTCGTCGACGAGTTCAGGGCGGTGCGCTTCGGCATCGTCGCCGCTCATC
>NZ_JBNNXU010000168.1:0-263 GCF_052873915.1 Photobacterium sp. DNB22_13_2 | reverse complement strand
CCCACACTCCGGACACCTTTTCATCGCCAAATCCTCTCAGATTTGGTCCAGTTTGGTTAGGCATTACCTTTTCTTTGGCAGCTCCACCGACGCCGCTCTGGCAACTCGGCGCCACATCACACCTGCATATCGGACTTTTCCGATTTCGGAAGTCGCAGCGATCCCGCACAGTCTCGGGTGGACGCGCTCCCCACGTGCCCCGGCCGATTCGAGCGGCCTTCCCGCATGGCAGATCGGACTCCCGAAAGCGCAACACCCTACCG
>NZ_JBNNXU010000167.1:0-263 GCF_052873915.1 Photobacterium sp. DNB22_13_2 | reverse complement strand
GCCGTGCGCGTGCCCTTGGCGGCGCGGTAGGCGTCGGCACCATAGCGCGGATGGAACGATGCCAGCGGCGTCGGCACCGGCGAGAATGTGTTGGTCTCGTGATTGAAGCGGGCGATCAGGATGCGCATGGGCGTGTATCGGTTATATGGGGCCAGCGGCTTGCAGCATGGCATGCAGCAGCACGTTGCAACCGGCTTCCAGGTGTTCGGGCCGGGCGTCTTCGATCTCGTTGTGGCTGATGCCGTCCTTGCACGGCACGAAGA
>NZ_JBNNXU010000166.1:0-264 GCF_052873915.1 Photobacterium sp. DNB22_13_2 | reverse complement strand
ATGTGGATGAGGCGGTGCTGCTGGCGGATCGCATCGTCATGATGACGAATGGGCCGGCGGCGACGATTGGCGAAGTGTTGACGGTGGATTTGCCACGACCGCGGGATCGGATGGCGTTGGCGGAGGATCCGACTTATCACGCCTGTCGGACGGCTGTTTTGGATTTCTTGTATCGGAAGCAGCGGCATCCGGTGGCGGAAGCGGCTTGAGTTTTTTGTGTTTGGTTTTCGGTTTTGATGTTGGTGGCTTGCCGCCCTTTCGCCC
>NZ_JBNNXU010000165.1:0-264 GCF_052873915.1 Photobacterium sp. DNB22_13_2 | reverse complement strand
CGCGCGGAATCCGGTCGCGCTGACCCGCGCCTGTCGACGCTGATGGCCGTGGCCGGCGCGCTGGGGCTGGAAGTCGTGCTGGCCCCGCGCGAGGCGGTTGCCGAGATCGAGCGCGTGATTGCCAGCCATCCGACCCAGCCGCTGCAAGGCGGCGTGTCGAGCACCGAGGCCAGCCAGTCCGGTTCAATGGGCGGCTCGACGGGCGGTCACGGCCTGGCAGGCCAGTATCGCGGTCCGGAGCGTACCCCGCAGGCGGCCTACCAC
>NZ_JBNNXU010000164.1:0-264 GCF_052873915.1 Photobacterium sp. DNB22_13_2 | reverse complement strand
GGTGGGTACCACCTGCCGTAAGCGCGCCGCAGCCGCGCTATGTGCGGCGAGCAACACCAAGGTCGCTTCCCGGCTATCGCGCGCATCGTTCTTGATGCCGCCGATCGCCACGCCGCCGCCTAAGCCGGGCGGCAAGAGCGACAACACCTCCGCTTCCAACGACGCCAATTGCTTGGCCGCCTGCATCAGCGGGCCGACCGAGCCGGCACCCGAGAGCCAGTCCTGGACCGGTTTTGCCACGGGCGTCTTGAGAGCGGGATGAAC
>NZ_JBNNXU010000163.1:0-264 GCF_052873915.1 Photobacterium sp. DNB22_13_2 | reverse complement strand
GGTTGATCTTGTCCGGCGCCAGCTCAGCGCGCAGCACGCGCTCCACGCGCGTGACGACTTCCATCAGCCAGTGGCGATCAGCGTCCGACAGATCAGTCTGCTCGACCACGTGGTCGTTCCAGATCACGCGGCAGAATCCCGGGAAGCGCGCGTGCTCAACCAGCACGACACGCGCCCGGGCATTGCGCCAGACAGGCTCGCCGCCGTCGGTCTCGCACAGCGCGCAGCCTGGCGCCCGATCGACGGTCGCGCCCATTGTCACAC
>NZ_JBNNXU010000162.1:0-265 GCF_052873915.1 Photobacterium sp. DNB22_13_2 | reverse complement strand
ATCGGAAAGCGTGGGATTGTGACGAATATAAAGGTTATCACTCGTCATTCCGATGGTAAAAGTTAAAGATCAAGTGACCATTGCCGTCTTTGTGCGGTGCGTCACCTTTTCTACAATGGCCCTCGTTGCGAAGGTCGGATAGGCGTTCTGTGCAGTAGAACAAACGGGGCGCGCCGCCTTCGGGTCCGTGGAGCTTTGGCATGAGTTCGATTCGCGCGGTGGTCTTCGACGCCTATGGCACGTTGTTCGACGTGTATTCCGTGGC
>NZ_JBNNXU010000161.1:0-265 GCF_052873915.1 Photobacterium sp. DNB22_13_2 | reverse complement strand
ACACACGACGGCGATATGCATGGCCGTCGGGAAGGTGTCGTTGGAGGATTGGCCACGATTGACGTGGTCGTTGGGGTGGACGGGCTTCTTCGACCCGCGTTCGCCACCGGCCAACTCAATCGCACGGTTGCTGATGACCTCGTTGGTGTTCATGTTGGACTGGGTGCCCGAACCGGTCTGGAAGACCACCAGCGGGAACTCGTCATCGAGTTTTCCGGCGATGACCTCGTCGGCGGCCTGGACGATGAGGTCGGCAACGTCGCCC
>NZ_JBNNXU010000160.1:0-265 GCF_052873915.1 Photobacterium sp. DNB22_13_2 | reverse complement strand
CCAGCCTGATGGACTTGCCCAGCCCGCTGCGGCACAAGTTCAACGAGATGATGGCGTGCGTGCTGCTCACCACGGCCATCACCTTCATCGTGGCGGTGGCCACGCCGTATTCGATCTTGCCGGTGGTGATCGTGCTGGTCACCTTCCTGGCCGGCATGATGGTGGCGTACGGCAACAAGACGATGCCGCTGCAGTTTGCGGCGCTGTTCGTCATGACGCTCACCTTTACCGAGGAGTTCGCCTTTCGCGAAGCGGTGGAGCACAC
>NZ_JBNNXU010000159.1:0-266 GCF_052873915.1 Photobacterium sp. DNB22_13_2 | reverse complement strand
GCCTTGTAGGCTTCCACCGCCAGCACCTGGTAGCTGCCGCCTACCACGGTCGGCACGCCAAAGTCCGTGGCAACCAGCGTAAACACCAGCGCAAAGGCACCAAACAGGCCATACCGCGCACCCGGCAGCGTGACGGTGCAGAACGTACGCCACGGGCCCGCGCCCATTGCCCGGGCGGCGTCATACAGGCGGCCATCCGCCAGCGTGAGCGTAGCCAGTAACAGCATCAGCGCATACGGGAAGGTGTAGAACGCCTCGCCCACCAC
>NZ_JBNNXU010000158.1:0-267 GCF_052873915.1 Photobacterium sp. DNB22_13_2 | reverse complement strand
GGGCGGGCTCGTGGTGTCTATTTGGCCTTCAATCGCCTCATTGCGGAGGAGGCCAAGCGCAAGTTCCCTTTGTCCGTGCGGTGCGGAACGGTCAACTCCCAGGCATACAGATCCGTATCGGCCGACATCACCCGGAAGCTCCGTAATCCGTTGGAGCCCAACTACCTCCTCGCAGAGCGATTCGGCCTACAGCCTATCAAGGTCCCGACAACGATCGGGAAGAACCTTGAACTGACCTCCGCCAAGCTTGGCCGGATGGTGCGAGAC
>NZ_JBNNXU010000157.1:0-267 GCF_052873915.1 Photobacterium sp. DNB22_13_2 | reverse complement strand
AGTTGGCACTGGATGAAGCCGAGCGCGCCGACCGCGCTGCTCGCCGCGATCAGGATCGTGCCATCCGCGAGGCTCAGTACAACGCTGAGCGTCCGCAACGCGAAGCTGCTGAGCAGAAGAACCGCACCGACTTCCAGAACAAGCAGGAACAGCAGCGCCTGAACGAAGTGCAGCGCCAGGCTGAGGCGCCACAACGTGCAGCCAACGCACAGGCGAACGCTCAGAAGCAGGCGGAGCACAATGCCAAGCTCAAGGCCGCGCAAGAGC
>NZ_JBNNXU010000156.1:0-267 GCF_052873915.1 Photobacterium sp. DNB22_13_2 | reverse complement strand
CTGGGCGTTTCTGCGGATAGTCTGCAAGGGTGGATAAGGACGTGGCGGCAATGGCTATTGCGAATCGACCCGAACGGAGGAATGGAATCAAGGGTCCGACTTGGCTTGCCGACCGGAGAACCTGCAGCGTTGCGCAACCGTGCCACAAAGCGCGGTGGATGGCTGGCGCGAGCTTGGTTGAAGCGGGGTGATGGGTTTTCGTACTTATCTGCCGACGGCTTTGTCGTTCGTGTCGGACGAGCGGAATCCGCATGGCGCTTTGAAGTC
>NZ_JBNNXU010000155.1:0-267 GCF_052873915.1 Photobacterium sp. DNB22_13_2 | reverse complement strand
CATCGGCACCGGTGGTGAGCCGCTGCTGCAACTCGATAAGCCCCTGATCGACGCGCTGCACGCACGCGGCTTCGAGATCGCCATCGAGACCAACGGCACCATCGCCGTGCCCGAGGGCATCGACTGGGTGTGCGTGAGCCCGAAGATGGGCTCCGAGCTGGTCGTCACGCGTGGGGATGAGCTGAAGGTCGTGATCCCGCAAGACGGGCAGGACCTGGACGCATATGAACGGCTGGATTTCCAGCATTTCTTCCTGCAGGCCATGGA
>NZ_JBNNXU010000154.1:0-268 GCF_052873915.1 Photobacterium sp. DNB22_13_2 | reverse complement strand
ATCGTAGATCGACTGAGGGGTCAGCTCCGCGGGAGTAACCCGCCGCCGGCGTTCGAACGCTTCCTCATAGCTAAACCGATGCTCCAGCAGAATCCAGAACGAACTAGTTCTAGCGTCCAGGCCGGCTTTCTGATGCTCACGCCCGAGTCTGCGCATGTCGGTCAGAACGCTGTCATTCAACGCCCAATACTGCGGCGCATGCTCTTGGCCGCGCGGGGCCCTAAGCACTCGCATCAATGCGGATCGACAGGCGAGGTCGAGTAGGACG
>NZ_JBNNXU010000153.1:0-268 GCF_052873915.1 Photobacterium sp. DNB22_13_2 | reverse complement strand
CTGCAGCCATCGTCGAGAAATCGAACGGGAGCGCAGTGCTTGTCGGGCAGCAAGAGAACGCGCCAGGCGAGGTTGCTTCGGATCAACGCGAGCCGCGTCATCCCGGGGCACATACGCTGGTCCGTATGCACAGCGGTAAGTGCGACAGTGCCGAGGCTGCGCAGGATGTGCTTGCCGAGATCAGTGCGCTAGCCGGGTTTGTGTTCGGCTACGTGGACGAGAAGGGAATCCGCACAGTTTCCTTCCACAGGGACGTGATGCCTGACCA
>NZ_JBNNXU010000152.1:0-268 GCF_052873915.1 Photobacterium sp. DNB22_13_2 | reverse complement strand
GAAATGGCGCGCTTGATAGTCGCGAGAGGGCGTGCGTGCGTCAGGCAGGGCGGAGGCGGTAGGCGGGTTCGCGCTCAAGGCTAGGCGAGTGTGGCCTACTGGCGCGGCTGGATGGTGCGAGCGCGGGCGTGGCCGGATTGCGCAACAAAGCGCGCATTCTAATGGCGGTACGTGTCGCCGTGCGCGAATTTTTAGTGGGGGGAGTCCCTCAACCTAGGGCCTGTCATCCCAAAGTCCCCTTGCCCTCCGGGTTGACCCGATCCGGGGC
>NZ_JBNNXU010000151.1:0-269 GCF_052873915.1 Photobacterium sp. DNB22_13_2 | reverse complement strand
GTACTACGCCACGGGTGCCGCGACTGCAGGCCTGGTGGACACCAGCGTTGAATACTCGGTGATCTACCCGTAATCGACCTGAACGGTTGATTGCAGCGGCTGGGGCGCTTCTGGCCCCAGCCATTTCCTGGGTGCTCCCAGGGCAAACTCAAGGGAGGAATGCACAATGAAGATCAAAAGCCATCTAGTTGGTGCTTGCGTACTGGCGCCGCTTGCCTTGTTTGCGAGCGTGGCTGCACAAGCCGAGGTCATTGTGCACGGCACCCGAG
>NZ_JBNNXU010000150.1:0-269 GCF_052873915.1 Photobacterium sp. DNB22_13_2 | reverse complement strand
CTCCAGGTCAGCAAGCCCCGGAATTCCGGCCAGCTTGGCGCGCAGCAGATCCGCCTGCCCGCGCAGGACGTCCAGGTCCTCGCCGAACACCTTGATGGCGATCTGCGAGCGCACCCCCGACAACATGTGGTCGATGCGGTGCGAGATCGGCTGGCCAATGCCGATGGAGCCGGGCAAGTGAGCCAGACGCGAACGGATGTCGGCGGTGATCTCCTCCATGGAGCGCTTTAGCTCTGAGGCAGGCAGCAGACCCACGTCCAGTTCACTGA
>NZ_JBNNXU010000149.1:0-269 GCF_052873915.1 Photobacterium sp. DNB22_13_2 | reverse complement strand
CTGCAGGACTTTGACTACTACGAGATCCACGAAGCTTTTGCCGCCCAGGTGCTCTGCACGCTGGCCGCATGGGAGTCGCCCGAGTACTGCCGCGAAAAGCTCGGCCGCAGCGCGCCACTCGGCAGCATCGACCGCAGCAAGCTCAACGTGAACGGCAGCTCGCTGGGCACGGGCCACCCGTTTGCCGCCACCGGCGGGCGCATTGTCGCCACGCTCGCCAAGATGCTGGCGCAGCGCGGCAGCGGGCGCGGGCTGGTGTCGATCTGCGC
>NZ_JBNNXU010000148.1:0-269 GCF_052873915.1 Photobacterium sp. DNB22_13_2 | reverse complement strand
CACAATCATCACGATCTGCCCGATCGGTCCGCACCCACCGCCATCATCCTGCTGCGGCACCGGCAAGTTCGGTGTGGTATCCCCCACTACCTTGCTCGGGTCGTACGGCTTGAAGCTGCTGCTAGTGTTATGTGCCGACGCCACCCGGTTCGGAATCATCAGCGTCTGGCCCACGCGCAGATCGCTGTCGCTGCGGATGTCGTTAGCATCCGCGATCTGGTACCACAGCTCGCTGTCGCCATAGGCCGACTGCGCGATCGTACGCAGCG
>NZ_JBNNXU010000147.1:0-270 GCF_052873915.1 Photobacterium sp. DNB22_13_2 | reverse complement strand
CTCGAAACCGCCTTTCGCACCGCCGCCGAGAACGCCGATGCAATCATCACCTCAGGCGGCGTGTCCGTCGGCGAGGCCGATTTCACCAAACAGATGATGGCCAAGCTCGGCGACGTGACCTTCTGGAAGATCGCCATGCGCCCAGGCCGCCCAATGGCCTTCGGACGCATCCACTCCAACGGCCGCAGCGCCTTCCTGTTTGGCCTGCCGGGCAACCCGGTGGCGGTGATGGTGACGTTCTATCACTTCGTGCGTGGCGCGCTGCTGCGC
>NZ_JBNNXU010000146.1:0-270 GCF_052873915.1 Photobacterium sp. DNB22_13_2 | reverse complement strand
GGCGATGCCAGCGTGCGCGCCGTGGCGCTGGCCCCGGGCGTGATCGACACCGACATGCAACGCACCATCCGTGGCGCCGACTTTGCCGGCGTGCAGCGCTTCCGCGATCTGCATGCACATGGCGAGCTGGTCTCACCGCAAGACGCCGCCACGCGCATCGCCGCCTACCTCGTCCGCCCCGACTTTGGCGCGACCGAGCTGGACGACCTGCGCAATTACGCCTAATCCGCGCCTGACAAGACTCTCCTCTCATCACCACCATGACCGAAC
>NZ_JBNNXU010000145.1:0-270 GCF_052873915.1 Photobacterium sp. DNB22_13_2 | reverse complement strand
ACGTCATCGCGTACCTCAGCAACGATGGTGTGCTCCGCGACCTTGGTGTACTTGCCATAGCCGCGCATCCCTTCTTTCGCCCATCGCTCGTAGTCGATGGAACTGAAGTGATACTTCAGACCATCACCTTCCCAAGGCTCTTTGGGCTCAGCGAAGATCCAGCCCTTGATCTCAATCGTTTTCATGTCTCATCCCCTGCTGGTTGTTCAGTGGCGGCGGTTAGGCGATCTGTTCCCAGTGCGCCAAATTGATCTGACGCGCCGCATGCAC
>NZ_JBNNXU010000144.1:0-270 GCF_052873915.1 Photobacterium sp. DNB22_13_2 | reverse complement strand
GGCGATTAGCTCAGTTGGGAGAGCACCTCCCTTACAAGGAGGGGGTCACTGGTTCGAGCCCGGTATCGCCCACCACTCTCTAAGTGTTTTCTGCACGGATACGCAGATTCAATAAAGATTAGCTTTGTTGAGTCCGCTTTTTTGCCGCCTACGCGGCCCGGCTGAAAATCATTAGAAAGTGGTTCTTTAGATAGAAACACATGCTCTTTAACAATCTGGAAAGCTGACTAGTAAATTGAATTTTCGAATTCAATACTAAATAGTTTCTAC
>NZ_JBNNXU010000143.1:0-271 GCF_052873915.1 Photobacterium sp. DNB22_13_2 | reverse complement strand
CAATGCGACAGCCGGCAACCGTCAGTTTTCGTCGTCGGCCAAGAACAATTCCTGCAGATCGTTCAGGAATCGTTGTCCCAGCTCGGTCGGGCGGATCGCTACATGGTCGCGCGAGAGCAGGCCGCGTTGTTCGGCGGCATCGAGTTCGCGCTCGATCGTGCGAAGCGGCAGGCCCGTGCGCTCCTGGAACAGCGTGACGGGGAAGCCGTCCGTCAGGCGCAGCGCGTTGAGCATGAACTCGAATGGCAGATCCGTTGCATCAACTTCGCGC
>NZ_JBNNXU010000142.1:0-271 GCF_052873915.1 Photobacterium sp. DNB22_13_2 | reverse complement strand
CATCGGCATCGTGATGGGGGCGGTGGTTGTCAATGCGCAACCGAGCCAACGCACGGTGCTGGAACACCAGGCGCAGCGCCTGATCTTTCTGCTGCAGGCGGCGCATGACGAAGCGCGCCTGCGCTCGCAACCCATCGTGTGGGAGGCCACGCCCGAGGGCTACCGCTTCCTCATCCGTGAGCACGATGCCTGGCAGCCGCTTCGCGACGATGTGCTACGCGCGGGCCAATGGCGCCAGCCGTTGTCTGCGCTGTCGCTCATGCAGGTAGGC
>NZ_JBNNXU010000141.1:0-271 GCF_052873915.1 Photobacterium sp. DNB22_13_2 | reverse complement strand
CTCCAACATCGTGCAGGCGCTGCGCGGGCACTTCGCCTTTGTGGAAGACCGCCTGAACGCGCCGCGCGATGCCCGCACCGAAGTCTGGCTGCGGCGCTTCGCGGCAGGTGATCTGGTCGGCAACGCCTGGACGGAAGTGGGCGACGTGGCCATTGGCGATGTCATCACGCGCGTCTCGAAACGGGACAGCAGCTGGGTAGTCAACGGCCGCAAGTACTACAGCACCGGCAGCATCTTTGGTGACTGGGTCGACCTGTACGCGCGCTTGGAA
>NZ_JBNNXU010000140.1:0-271 GCF_052873915.1 Photobacterium sp. DNB22_13_2 | reverse complement strand
CACCAGCGATGTGCAGGACTGGCGAGGGAAGCCCGGCGTCGGAATCCTCGTGCGCAGCCTGTGCCGGTGTGGCGCACTCGGGCCAGGCATTCAACAGCAGATCGCGAAAATCGGCATGCATGACCGGACAGCTGGAAGACACCACCTCGGGCGCGTTCCAGTCGTAACCGATCGCCAGCACGGGCACGTGTTCAGCTGCGCGCTGAAGGAAATCGAGATCAACGGCTTCGGGGTCGGTCGGACTCATCCAGACCATCGGCCCCTGCAATGC
>NZ_JBNNXU010000139.1:0-271 GCF_052873915.1 Photobacterium sp. DNB22_13_2 | reverse complement strand
GGGTGAGCACGGTACCGACGCACGCCACCTGAGCGCTGCGGCAACGGTCTCTGCGCCACTCGACATGCGTGCTGGCGGCGCTGCGCTGTCGCGTGGCTTCAACATGGTGTACACGCGCATGTTCCTGCGCACGCTCAAGGAAAAAGCCAGCGCGAAGCTCGACCAGCACCCCGGTCTGTACGACCGGGCCGCCATGCTGGCCTCGCGCAACCTGAGCGAATTCGACAACCTCGTCACTGCGCCGCTGCACGGTTATCACGACGTGCTGGAC
>NZ_JBNNXU010000138.1:0-271 GCF_052873915.1 Photobacterium sp. DNB22_13_2 | reverse complement strand
CTGCAGCAGTTCGACATGCTCGCCCGGGATGCAGCGCCACTGCCGATCGACGGCGTTGCAATCTGGCCAGCGCCAGCGCACCCCCGTGTGATCGTGGTCACCGCGAAGTTCGCCATATGGGCGCAGGATATGGCGACGCGCTTGGAGGCCCTCGCGCGCGAAGCCGGCTATCGCGCGGAAACGCGAGCATTTCACCCGCATGTCACGCTCGCGAGAGTTGGCGCACATGCGGCAACTGCGCGATGCTTGGCCGCGGTGGACAATGCCGCCC
>NZ_JBNNXU010000137.1:0-272 GCF_052873915.1 Photobacterium sp. DNB22_13_2 | reverse complement strand
CCTTCAAGAACCACTTGGTAGGCGACGAGGCCGATGCGCTCACACGCGCTTACCTGGATGTCTCGCAAGCCGGCACCGACGTGTACAAGCGCATGCTCACGGACATCAAGGAATCCGACGGCAACTTCCGCGAGCAATTCGCCATTCACCTGAAGACGCAGGGCTGGCTGGACGAACTGGCCATCCTGTCGGGCAGCAAGGTGCCCTTCCTGTACATCGGCGGCAAAAACGATGCCTTCATCGACAACGCCTACTACGACAAGCTGCAGGCC
>NZ_JBNNXU010000136.1:0-272 GCF_052873915.1 Photobacterium sp. DNB22_13_2 | reverse complement strand
GCATCGAGGTGTTTGCCGCGCAGCCGGTGCGCATGGATGATGACGCCGTTCGCCTGCGCGGCCGTCTGCTGCGCTTGCAGGACGATCCGGCGGGTTGGCGCTATCAACTGGTGGAAGCCGCACTGACTGCGGTTCAACCGTCGGCCCATCCAGCACGCGTGAGTCGCCGCGTGTTTCTGGCCGCCGGCGCCGCGTTGGGGCTGGCGGCCTGCGCGCCCGGCCGCTTTGCCAACTACACCGAAGGCGATGCCGGCGCGGACACCACTTGGACG
>NZ_JBNNXU010000135.1:0-272 GCF_052873915.1 Photobacterium sp. DNB22_13_2 | reverse complement strand
CCAAGGCCGTTGTCATGCCAAGGGCCAGGACGGTGCCCGCGAGGGCGGCAGTCAGCGTGCGTGATTGCATCGGTTTCTCCTTACGTGTGACGGTGATGGAACGCGAAGCCGGCGTGCAGCCGGTCCCCGGTCACCACAGCAACGCATGTACCCGCCATGCCACCCGTTGCCATTGCACGATGTGGCCCGCGTGTGCGCACAACGCTGTCATGTGCCGGCAACAATGCGCATATAAAAACGACATGACCATGTAGAAACGGCGTGCCTGCCAC
>NZ_JBNNXU010000134.1:0-272 GCF_052873915.1 Photobacterium sp. DNB22_13_2 | reverse complement strand
GGCTAGTGCTTTTACCACACCAACTGTTATCGATTTAAAGCATAAAAAAACAGCCCTATAGTAAGGACTGTTTGAATAAGTTAAAATTACATTTTAACTACGTTTGCAGCTTGCTCGCCACGGTCGCCTTCAACGATGTCGAATTCAACTTTTTGGCCTTCTTCTAATGATTTGTATCCATCTTCAGCGATTGCTGAGAAGTGTACGAATACGTCGCTACCATCTTCTCTTTCGATGAAACCAAAACCTTTTTCTGCATTAAACCATTTAAC
>NZ_JBNNXU010000133.1:0-272 GCF_052873915.1 Photobacterium sp. DNB22_13_2 | reverse complement strand
CGTCACGAATGTATGGCTCGCTTCCGCCAGGACAATAGGGGATTTGCGCGACCGCTTTTCGGATCGCATTGCTCTGTTCCGTCGTTAGCTCAATCTCCAAACGCTGACGCTGCATGACGCGCTCACTCCCAGATAAGCATTGAACAGCGGCTTTGCTAGGACACAACGCCCTCGCTCCGCATTCGAGAATGTCATCATGGCGTGTTGACGCACTGCGGGTCCATAGGACGAATCTAAAGTCCGCGCCGCCCTGACAGTGCGCACTGCAACAG
>NZ_JBNNXU010000132.1:0-272 GCF_052873915.1 Photobacterium sp. DNB22_13_2 | reverse complement strand
GCTCAACACGCTTGACCACCACGCGCACCTCGCCGTCCTTGGGCGTTTCGCGCACGGCGTTGTCGAGCACGTTTTCAACCAGCGTGGCGGCATCTTCATGCGACACCGACACCCACGCCTGATTGGCGCCCTCATACGACAGCGTAACGTTGCGACGCTCAGCACGTGAGGCTTGCTGAATCACGCCGCTGCGCGCACAACCAGCCAGATCAGACAGCGCACCTTGCGCCAGCTGGGCTTCCACACGGCGTGCATCGAGCCGTGCGATGGCC
>NZ_JBNNXU010000131.1:0-273 GCF_052873915.1 Photobacterium sp. DNB22_13_2 | reverse complement strand
AAACATTGCCCTTCACCCCAGCTTGAAATTGGTAGCCCCGGACCTTACTCAACGCACCCGTCCGCACATCGAGCCGGTCTGCATACCCTATGGAATGTGGATTATTAGGGGGTAAATAACAATGTCACGGACACCGAACACCGAGAAATCTCGGCGCCGTGATGTTGAAATGCCACACCACCCACCTGAATTCAACAAAGTGTGGATGTAATTTAGGGGGGAGGAACTAACGAACGTTACGCACTGGCAGCCTAAGGGCCGCCGTCCTCGCAC
>NZ_JBNNXU010000130.1:0-273 GCF_052873915.1 Photobacterium sp. DNB22_13_2 | reverse complement strand
CCCCAAGGGCGTAGCGCGGCTGCTGCAGCGGGCAGGACGATCGGGCCATGCGCCGGGCAGGCATTCGCGCGTGACCGTGGTACCCACGCATAGCCTGGAACTCGTGGAGGGAGCTGCCGCGCGCGCGGCGGCCATGTCCGGCCATGTCGAAGCCCGCACGTCGCCTCACAAGCCACTGGACGTGCTCGTCCAGCACCTGGTGACAGTGGCGCTGGGCGGCGGCTTCGTGCCCGATGCGTTGCTTCAGGAAGTGCGCCGCGCATGGGCTTACCG
>NZ_JBNNXU010000129.1:0-273 GCF_052873915.1 Photobacterium sp. DNB22_13_2 | reverse complement strand
CATCAAGGTCAAGAGCATGAACTTCATGCGTGGCCGCACCTTCGTCAACAAGTTCCTCATCATCGACGAGGCACAGAACCTGACGCCCAAGCAGATGAAGACGTTGGTTACGCGCGCGGGCCCGGGCACGAAGATCATCTGCCTGGGGAACATCGCGCAGATCGACACGCCGTATCTGACGGAAGGTTCGTCCGGTCTGACCTACGTGGTGGATCGCTTCAAGGGCTGGAGCCACAGCGGTCACATTACGCTGGCGCGCGGTGAGCGTTCGCG
>NZ_JBNNXU010000128.1:0-273 GCF_052873915.1 Photobacterium sp. DNB22_13_2 | reverse complement strand
CGCCTGGCTGCGCTGGAACATGTGCTGCACGTTGCGCTGCTGCAAGGCGCGCAGGCGGGAGACGCCACCATGCGTCGTGCCGCCAATGCCTATCTGAAAGAAGTCCAGGCGGCCACCGATATGGCCGCCGCTCACCTGATCAATACGACGGGCCTCACGATTGCGGCCAGCAATTGGGATCTGCCGACGTCCTTCGTCGGCCAGAACTACGCGTTTCGCCCGTACTTTGCCGAGGCCATGCGCGAGGGCCTGGGCCGCTTCTACGGTGTAGGC
>NZ_JBNNXU010000127.1:0-273 GCF_052873915.1 Photobacterium sp. DNB22_13_2 | reverse complement strand
GCCCGGCACGCGGAAGCCCAGGCGCGATTCAATGCGCGGGCGCACACCGCCGGAGAATTCTGCTGTGCCGGCGCCCTGCTCGCTGGTGACCGTCAGGGTGCGTACGGGGCGGACTTCTGGCGCCTTGGGCTGTTCTTTGCTGCAGCCAGCGAACAGCGCTGCGCCGGTCAACAAGACCGTTGATACAGCCAGAGACCAAGAGCGCCCTCGCGACTGCGCAAGCGTGTCGGAGGAACCGGTGGAGTCGGAATGCGGGTACGACGGATACATCCC
>NZ_JBNNXU010000126.1:0-274 GCF_052873915.1 Photobacterium sp. DNB22_13_2 | reverse complement strand
CTGCCGGGACAGCTCCGGCGTCAGCGGCTGGCCCAGCAGCAGCACCAGCGCGTTGCGGTCCTTGGCCGCCTGCCGCGTGTAGGCGGCGCGGTTGGCCTCGGCGGTGCGCAGCGCGATCTCCGCGCGGCGCAGGTCGAGCTGCGTGGAATTTCCCGCTTCCACCAGTTGGGTGGTCAGGTCATAGGAGCGCTTCTGTGTGGCGAGGGTGTCGCTCGTCAGGCGCAGCAGTTCCTGGTCGGCGCGCAGCGTGAGGTAGGCGCTGGCCACCTCGGAC
>NZ_JBNNXU010000125.1:0-274 GCF_052873915.1 Photobacterium sp. DNB22_13_2 | reverse complement strand
ACTCTATTGTTGGCGCTGCAAGATTGACGTACCGATGCTGACAGAGGAGGAGTGGAGCCTTGTCAGGCCGGGCGACGTCATTGCGGAGATCAAGCGCTACCGAGAGGCGACGGGATGCTCGCTTGCCGAGGCGAACCGGAAGGGATGGGGGCAAAGATCGCTGGCCGCCTATGAGCGCATTACCGGGTTCAAGGAGAGCAACCCGCATGCACTGCCTCACCATCGAATCAGTTTGTATGGCCCCCAATGCCACGTCTGTGGTAAGCCACTAAGG
>NZ_JBNNXU010000124.1:0-275 GCF_052873915.1 Photobacterium sp. DNB22_13_2 | reverse complement strand
TACCAGGATCGCGCCGCCAAGCAGACCATGCCGGTGGACGACGCCAAACGCGCCGCGCTGGAAGCGCTAAGCCCCATCCGCTTTGGCAAGACCGGCTACATCGGCGTGATGGCTTCCGGGCAGGTGATCCGCCTGCTGCCGGTCAAACCCACTTCTGAGAACCAGCACGTCGACACCTTGAACGACCCAGCCGGCGTGCAGGCGGTCAAGCGCATCATTGGGGTCGGCACGGGCTTCATCGAATACGAATTTCCACGCCCGGGCACGGAGAAACC
>NZ_JBNNXU010000123.1:0-275 GCF_052873915.1 Photobacterium sp. DNB22_13_2 | reverse complement strand
ACCCTGGATAGTCGGGCCGTTCGCGCTGTGCCACGAACCGCAAGCGGTGCCTGGCCACTACGTGATCGCCGGACACGTGCATCCGGGCGTTGTCATCAGTGGCCGCGGGCGGGATCGGCTGCGACTGCCGTGCTTTCGCTTTGGGTTGGGCTGCGCACTACTGCCAGCGTTCGGTGAATTCACGGGCTTGTGGACAGCGCCTCCCACACCGGATGAAACGCTATATGTCACTGCCGAGGGACGTGTCTGGCGCCTATCGAGCTAAAGGCACACAC
>NZ_JBNNXU010000122.1:0-275 GCF_052873915.1 Photobacterium sp. DNB22_13_2 | reverse complement strand
GCGCCACGCTGCTGCTGCAGCGGGGGCAGGCGCAGCATCGGACGGATCTGGTGGGGCATGTGAGTGCGCTCACGCCGGCCTGGCAGTGGCCGCATCCGTTGCAGGGGGTTGAGTTGGTGCGGATTTCTGCTGAGATTGATCGGCAGGCGACGTTGCTGGCTGTGGGGGACCTATTTGCCTGGGGGGCGGTGGTTGCACTGGTGTGTGCTGGGGCGATTTGGTTGCAGCGGCATTTGCGCTGAGTTTGCGTTGCGGGTGCATCCCCTGTTTCATCC
>NZ_JBNNXU010000121.1:0-276 GCF_052873915.1 Photobacterium sp. DNB22_13_2 | reverse complement strand
GATCTATCCGGGCCAATCAGATACGGCATCGTTCGATAACTGCCTCGAACTGCTGACGATGGCCGGCTACCCGCTGGCCCAGGCGATGATGATGATGATTCCGGAAGCGTGGGAACAGCACACGCTGATGGACGACAACCGTCGCGCCTTCTACGAATACCACGCTGCGATGATGGAGCCGTGGGACGGCCCCGCCGCCATCTGCTTCACCGACGGCCGCCAGATCGGCGCAACGCTCGACCGTAACGGTCTGCGTCCGGCGCGCTACTACGTGAC
>NZ_JBNNXU010000120.1:0-277 GCF_052873915.1 Photobacterium sp. DNB22_13_2 | reverse complement strand
CCACGAAGCCAGCGAAGGAGAGATCTGCATCGAATGGAAATCACGCCCGCTGGCATTGATGGAAGGCTACGCCGGCAACGCCGAAAAAACGGCCGAAGCCATGCGCGGCGGCGTGTATCACACCTCAGACATTGCCGCGCGCGACGCAAGCGGCTACCTCACCTACGTTGGCCGCGCCGACGACGTATTTAAGGCATCGGACTACCGCGTGAGCCCGTTCGAGCTGGAAAGCGTGCTGATCGAGCACCCCGCCATCGCCGAGGCCGCGGTTGTGCCC
>NZ_JBNNXU010000119.1:0-277 GCF_052873915.1 Photobacterium sp. DNB22_13_2 | reverse complement strand
CTGGATGTGGAGGCCATGCTGCGCAATCCAGTCGGCCAGTTCGCCGCTGTAGCGCACCAAGGGTTGCCCGGAGGGCAGGTTGAGCGTCTGCACGGCGCGCCACGTCATCGGCCAACGCATGCCCAGGCCGATGGCCTTGGACACGGCTTCCTTGGCGGCAAAGCGCGTCGCCAGAAAAGCCAACCCGCGGCGCTCGGAGCGTGCCTTGCGTGCGTGGTAGACCCGCAGCTCATCCGGCCCGAGCACCTTTTCGGCGAAGCGGCCGTTGGTCCGCTGC
>NZ_JBNNXU010000118.1:0-277 GCF_052873915.1 Photobacterium sp. DNB22_13_2 | reverse complement strand
CCGCTCGGTGTTTGGCACCAACGTCGGCATCGGTTCGCAGGGCATCCTGATGGACGGCACCGATGCGCAGAAGGCCGACTACCTGCCGCGCATTGCCAGCGGCGAGCTGATCATCTCGTTCGCGCTGACGGAACCGGGCGCCGGATCGGATGCCGCATCACTGCAGACCCGTGCCACGCTGGATGGCGACCACTACGTTATCAACGGCACCAAGCGCTTCATCACCAACGCACCGCGTGCTGGTGCCTTCACGCTGATGGCGCGCACGGGTGGTGAG
>NZ_JBNNXU010000117.1:0-278 GCF_052873915.1 Photobacterium sp. DNB22_13_2 | reverse complement strand
ACGCGGACGACTATCTGGGCGACACGGGCGGCGTGCTGTTCCCGAACCCGAACGCGCCGACCGGCCACGCGTTGCCGCTGGCAGAGATCGAGCGGATCGTCGCGGCCAACCCGTCGTCTGTGGTGGTGATCGACGAGGCGTATGTGGATTTCGGCGCTCAGTCGGCAATCTCGCTCGTCGACCGCTATCCGAATCTGCTGGTCGTGCATACGACGTCCAAGTCCCGCTCGCTCGCCGGCATGCGAGTCGGCTTTGCGTTTGGCCACGCGGCGCTCATC
>NZ_JBNNXU010000116.1:0-278 GCF_052873915.1 Photobacterium sp. DNB22_13_2 | reverse complement strand
GTCAGGTGGGGGATGGCGCTGTCGCTTTCGGGCAGGCTCACGGTCAGGCGTTGCGAGGGCGCCAGCGTGACGCCCTCCATCCCCACCAGAACGTGCGTGCCCTGGTATTCGATGTCGCAGATGCGGCCCCGCACGCGTGGCCGATCTCCGGCTGTGGATTCATCGGCATGCAATGCCATGCGGTCGATGCGTACGGCCACTGGCCCATCCGCGTCTTCCAGCAGGTTGTGTCCGCCGATGAAGGTGGCGACAAACGCGCTGGCCGGCTGGTTGTAGAC
>NZ_JBNNXU010000115.1:0-278 GCF_052873915.1 Photobacterium sp. DNB22_13_2 | reverse complement strand
CGATTGCGCTGAGATCTGCGAAGCCGCCGTGGGCGTGATGGCGCGAGGCAGCGCCCAAGCCACTGCAATATGCGAGCTGTGCGCGAAAATCTGTCAAGCCTGCGCCGCCGAGTGTGCCAAGCACTCCCACGAGCACTGTCAGCAGTGCGCGCGTGCCTGCGAGACATGCGCCGACGCCTGTCGTGCCGTGCATTGAAGGTGGCATACCGGATCAATCTCGCTGATCTGTCGCACTTGTAATACGAGGGTCACGTTTCTGTCAGCCCCAGCCTTCTACA
>NZ_JBNNXU010000114.1:0-279 GCF_052873915.1 Photobacterium sp. DNB22_13_2 | reverse complement strand
GAGTCGAGCTGGACGATACCCAGCCGAGCGTCAACGTACCGTGTCAGTTCACCAAGGTTGCCCGAGATCTGCAATTCCGCCTCGAAATCGGCGGGAAGCAGTGCGACGTCCGTGATCTTCGTCGGATAGAGCCCAGCCGAGGACAGCTGCTGAACGAGTTCCGCTTGGCTGGCTTGAGCCGACACCCAAACGATCAGATGGTCCGTTTTGCTCGACGAACCGTCGAAACCGGCGAGGGTCAATTCGAAAACTTGCATTTGCCTACTCCTGAATGGAAAA
>NZ_JBNNXU010000113.1:0-279 GCF_052873915.1 Photobacterium sp. DNB22_13_2 | reverse complement strand
ACATCAGCCAATGCAGGACGACAGAGGGGCGGGCGTAGCGCTCCGGGGAAGGGGACATGGTGACGTCTTCTCTAGTGAGGAAACGTCACCCTAACGCACCCGCCGGTCAAACAGATTGATCTGGCCCGGCTGGACGGGCGAGATTTCACAAAAAGAACAACATCAGCGGCCGGAACGCGAAAGCGAATCCTTCTCGTTGGCGGTACTCGCCCTTTTGCCCAGCGCCAGTACGCCGGTCGACAGCGACGTGCCGAGCAGGATCACCGCGCAGCCCAGCAC
>NZ_JBNNXU010000112.1:0-280 GCF_052873915.1 Photobacterium sp. DNB22_13_2 | reverse complement strand
ACGCTGTACAGCCTGCAGGCTGCGAGCCACAGGTCGATACTGTAGCGCCAGCAACCCGATGGCCTGCTGACCCCCTGAACCTCTTTGTTGAAGCGGTACATGGGGCTCGCAGGTGGGGGCGTTGACCAGCGATTCACTATTGCAGCGTCCAAGCCTCTTGAGCCGAAAACATCCGGCGCTGCCAAGTATTGACGGCGATTTCACTCCAGTAGACGTACTTGCCCACCCGTACGGATGGCGGAAAAGTACCGGCGTTAACCATGTTCTCCAACGTACGGGG
>NZ_JBNNXU010000111.1:0-280 GCF_052873915.1 Photobacterium sp. DNB22_13_2 | reverse complement strand
ACGTACCACCAGGAAGCTGTCATCCCGGTCGCACCAGGCGGCGAGACGCACGGCGGCACCGATGTCTTCATCGGCGCACGCGGCCTGGGCGCCGAGCGCTTTACCGGCACGATGGACAACACCGAGGTCTTCGGCCTCATCAAGCAGGCCGTGGGTCTGTAAGAGGGAGCGGGCAAATCATGAACAAGCAATCGAACCGCATCATTCGCGCGAGCCTGTTGGCGCTGGCCGCCGGTGCCTGTGCCCAAGCGCACGCCGCTGGTGAAGCCAAGAACGTGAT
>NZ_JBNNXU010000110.1:0-280 GCF_052873915.1 Photobacterium sp. DNB22_13_2 | reverse complement strand
CGACGATGCCGCGTCTGCGGTTTTGGTCCAGGCGCTTCTTCCAGACGTTGCCGCCCAGGTCGTCCCCCATGCCTTGCATCAACTGCTTTGCCGCGCGACACAGGTCGATGTCATGGATACCAGCGGTTTTCGCTGCTTTGCTAAACCACTTCGTTTTGAATACACGCTGTACGGATGGCGTCATGGTGCGGCTCATTAACTATACCACTTGGTGGTATAGGTTGAGTTGACCCACTAAGGGGACGGAGACCGCAACTTAGCCAATGGCATTGGCTATCAC
>NZ_JBNNXU010000109.1:0-280 GCF_052873915.1 Photobacterium sp. DNB22_13_2 | reverse complement strand
CGCCCAGGAAGCGCGAGAGAGAGAAGCGAGGCAAGTCGCCTACGTCAAGAGCAAGTCCAAGAAAGTGCGGCCGGTCCCGGAGGGATTCGACGACCTGGACATGCCCCTGCTGCGCCAGATGTTCGCCGAGATCTTTGAGGCGGCAGACGGTGCCACGGTAGATGAAGCAGTCAACGTCGCTGGGGCGATCGAATCGAGTGAGGAATGGAGTGCGGATGCCGTCAAATGGCTCCACGCTTTGCTTCTTGAGCGATCGATCGAACTGCTGTCGATGCGGGTC
>NZ_JBNNXU010000108.1:0-282 GCF_052873915.1 Photobacterium sp. DNB22_13_2 | reverse complement strand
AAGCTCAGGTTGGTGGTGATGACGAGGCTGGTGCGCTCGTAGAGCTTGCTGATCAGGTGGAACAGCAATGCGCCGCCGGTCTGGCTGAACGGCAGATAGCCCAGCTCATCGAGGATCACCAGGTCGGCATACATGAGTCGCGTGGCCAGGTGTCCCGGCTTGCCTGAGACCTTCTCCAGTTCCAACGCGTTGACGAGCTCCACGGTCGAGAAGAAGCGCACTCGACGGTGATGGTGCTCCACGGCCTGCACGCCGATGGCGGTGCCGAGATGGGTCTTGCCC
>NZ_JBNNXU010000107.1:0-284 GCF_052873915.1 Photobacterium sp. DNB22_13_2 | reverse complement strand
GATCCAGCCCCGCCGCACGGCCTTCGTGACCGATGACCCGGAGACCGAGGTGCAAGCCGCCTGCGCGGGCCTGGGCTTCACGCAAACCTCCGAGTACCTGCTGCGCCCGCACGTCGAGCGCGGCGAACTGGTGCGCGTGCTGCGGCGGTTCGAGCCTCCTTCATGGACGCTTCACGTCTATCGCCCGCAGCGGGGGCCAGTACCAACGCGCGTGCGGGTGGTGTTCGATGCGCTGGTCGCGCACCTGAAGGTGCTCTGCCGTACGTGAAAGCGGGCAACGTGGC
>NZ_JBNNXU010000106.1:0-285 GCF_052873915.1 Photobacterium sp. DNB22_13_2 | reverse complement strand
CCGCTGCTGCTGCCGTTCTCGGTGTTCTTCGCCATCCGCGATGCGGTGGCCGCGGTGGGCGATGGCCGCACCAACCCGCCGCTGAATGCACCCGCCACCAGCGAGGAAATCCTCAAGGCGGTGGACGCCATCCGCAGCGCCCCGCTGTCTGCCTGACCTGGAGTACGGAGACCGTCATGGACCACACGCAACTGCGCCCGTTCCGCTTCGCCGACGTGCTTGCTACCGTGCAGGCCGGGCAGCCGTGCGTGCTGGTCACCGTGACGGACGTGCAGGGCTCGGCCC
>NZ_JBNNXU010000105.1:0-286 GCF_052873915.1 Photobacterium sp. DNB22_13_2 | reverse complement strand
CTCCCGAATACATGCCGATGGCCGTGAGCGGCCCCTGGCCATTGGGCGTTTCCAGTTCGCGGGCATCCATGCCGACTTCGTTGATCCGCTGCGGCGATTGATGCAGATGGAACGCCACCCGGCGCAGCATGAGCTGATCCGACGCACTCTGGCCGTGCCAGATCGCCACCTCGGTGGTGGCATCGCGCAGGTCTGCCAGTGACGCAAGTGCGTCGCGCATTTCAGTGGCGAAATCGATGCTGCTGGTGGGCGCCACGCGCTGCCAGAAGCCCGAGCGCGCCATGGC
>NZ_JBNNXU010000104.1:0-286 GCF_052873915.1 Photobacterium sp. DNB22_13_2 | reverse complement strand
GGCATGCGCCGGCTGGCCCGGCACCCAACCCAACCAATCCAGGCGATGCCGCCAAACCGGCCAGCGCCCCTGCTGCCCCCACCTCTTCGAGCAACGAAGACACCCTCGCCCGCAAGCAGATGCACGATGCTGCGGCATACATCCGGGGCCTGGCGCAACTGCGCGGCCGCAACGCCGAATGGGGCGAACGCGCTGTCCGCGAAGCCGTGAGCCTGGACGCATCGGAAGCGGCCAGCCAGCGCGTGATCGACCTCATCGCCAGCGATGTGCCCGACCTGCTCAAGCA
>NZ_JBNNXU010000103.1:0-286 GCF_052873915.1 Photobacterium sp. DNB22_13_2 | reverse complement strand
TGGTGGAGCTATGCGGGATCGAACCGCAGACCTCTTCGCTGCCAGCGAAGCGCTCTCCCAGCTGAGCTATAGCCCCATCGATTGCTTCTTTCCAAAAGAAAGAATGGTGGGCGATACCGGGCTCGAACCAGTGACCCCCTCCTTGTAAGGGAGGTGCTCTCCCAACTGAGCTAATCGCCCTCCGATGTTTTACATCTTCAAAGGAGAAGATGGTGGGTCGTGCAGGATTCGAACCTGCGACCAATTGATTAAAAGTCAACTGCTCTACCAACTGAGCTAACGACCC
>NZ_JBNNXU010000102.1:0-287 GCF_052873915.1 Photobacterium sp. DNB22_13_2 | reverse complement strand
TGGTGGAGCTATGCGGGATCGAACCGCAGACCTCCTGCGTGCAAGGCAGGCGCTCTCCCAGCTGAGCTATAGCCCCAACGTATCGAAAGACTTCACACTCACTTCCTCTGGGAGAGAAAGTGGTGGGTCTGAGTGGACTTGAACCACCGACCTCACCCTTATCAGGGGTGCGCTCTAACCACCTGAGCTACAGACCCAAGTCTTTCACGTTCTTTTACTATTAACCAAGCAATCTGTGTGGACACTGCATAAAACGCAGTCATATCGTTAAGGAGGTGATCCAGCCC
>NZ_JBNNXU010000101.1:0-288 GCF_052873915.1 Photobacterium sp. DNB22_13_2 | reverse complement strand
CTGCAACACCGATGCAGAGGCATGATCGAGAATCTTCACGCGATCGTGCGGCCGGTGCGCAGAGAACGCCCGCAGGATGCGCGGCAGATACTGCACGCCCACCGTCGGCACGCAGGCAATCGTGATGTCTCCACGCTGGCTCAGGCCGGTCTCGCGAATTTCCGTCAGCGCGTCAGACAGCTCGTTCAACAACCGGCGCGCCTGCGGCAGAAAGCGCTGGCCGATTTCCGTGAGTTCCGTCCGGCGTGTCGTGCGCTCAATCAGCGCAACGCCAAGGAAGGCCTCCAG
>NZ_JBNNXU010000100.1:0-289 GCF_052873915.1 Photobacterium sp. DNB22_13_2 | reverse complement strand
CTCTCCACCCATTCGAGCTTCTTCGGATTGGCGGTCACGTCAGCCAGCGTTGCCGTGCCGGTATACGGGTCGAAGCCGTCGCGCAGCTTAATCAGGCCGTGGTCACGCAGGATGACGAGCGCGCGGGTCTGGTTGCTCGGGTCATTCGGCAGGCCGATACGGGCGCCGACCGGCAACGCCTCGAGCGACTTGTATTTGCGCGAATAGAAGGCGATGGGCGAGATGAGCGTATTGCCCACCGTCGCCAGCTTGTAGCCGCGCTGCTTGATCTGGTCGCGCAGGAAGGGGA
>NZ_JBNNXU010000099.1:0-289 GCF_052873915.1 Photobacterium sp. DNB22_13_2 | reverse complement strand
CTTCAATGCCGGTGTCACCACCGCACGTGGCAGGAGCGGCAACCCGCTGCCCAGCACCACCGGCACGATCTGCACGATCAACTCGTCGAGCAGACCGCGATCGAGAAACTGCCCGGCCAGCTCTCCGCCACCAACAATCCACACGTTCTTGCCGTTGGCCGCTGCGCGCATCTGTTGATGCACCAGCGCCACGTCACCTTGCACGAAGCGGACATCGGCACCCTCCACCACCGGCAGCTTGCGCGAAGTGAACACCCACGCGGGCTGCGCATACGGCCAAGGCGCAGCT
>NZ_JBNNXU010000098.1:0-289 GCF_052873915.1 Photobacterium sp. DNB22_13_2 | reverse complement strand
CGAACTCAGTAGTGAAACGTAATAGCGCCGATGGTAGTGTGGGGTCTCCCCATGTGAGAGTAGGACATCGCCAGGCTTTAATTTCGACTTTGCTTATTTAATAAGCAAGTCACCATAAGGCTTTACGTTTTCGTAGAGTTTTATGTTGACTTTCAAAGTCAGTGACGTATTATACGCGTCCTGCTTAGGTGCTAAGGCACTGAAAGGCAATATGTTCTTTAACAATTTGACCATGCAATCTGTGTGGGCACTCGTGAAATGATAGTCAACAAAAGAATTATCAATGAAA
>NZ_JBNNXU010000097.1:0-291 GCF_052873915.1 Photobacterium sp. DNB22_13_2 | reverse complement strand
ATTCTTGTCGCCCCGAAGGGAGAGAGAAATCCGTCAAATGGATGACGGACCGTCCCATCTATCGCCGAGTCGGCGTACCGGTAAGCGGGGCTGCGTCCAGGAACGGCCCCCCCGGCAGGCAAGGGGAGTCAGTCAGCGTCGCTGCCGCCGTGGGTGCGATCGAAACGGCGCAGCGTATCGATACGCTCGCGCGTAAGCGGGTGTGACGAGAAGAACGCCGAGGCGTCGTCATCGCTGGCGGTGTCGGACTTCTTCGCATCGTCAGCCTTGCGCGTGCCGCCGTGCGTGTCC
>NZ_JBNNXU010000096.1:0-292 GCF_052873915.1 Photobacterium sp. DNB22_13_2 | reverse complement strand
GCCAAGCAGATCGCCGCCGGCAACGCCGACCTGAGCCAACGCACGGAAGCACAGGCGTCGTCACTGCAGGAAACAGCGGCCAGCATGGAGGAGCTGACCTCCACCGTGAAGCAGAACGCCGACAACGCACAGCAAGCCACGGCGCTGGCAGCCAACGCATCGGAAGTGGCGCAGAAAGGCAGCACGGTGGTGAGCCAAGTGGTGTCGACCATGCAGGACATCAGCGACCGCTCCAGCAAGATTGCCGACATCACCGGCATCATCGAGGGCATCGCCTTCCAGACCAACATCC
>NZ_JBNNXU010000095.1:0-295 GCF_052873915.1 Photobacterium sp. DNB22_13_2 | reverse complement strand
ATCTCTGCCTGCGTGTGGTCGACAAGCTGCGCACCGAACTCAAGCGCCCGGACCTGAAGGTCCAGTACGTGATGGTGACCTCGTCTTCGCGCATCCCGACCATCGCCGAAGGCAAGGCTGATGTCGAATGCGGTTCGACCACCAACACGCGTGAGCGCCGCGAGAAAGTCGCCTTCACCATCCCGCACTACATTGCCGGCAGCCGGATGATCGTCAAAACATCATCGGGCATTCGCAAGTGGGACGATCTGCGCGGCAAGACAGTGGTCTCGACCAAGGGCACCACCAACATCAC
>NZ_JBNNXU010000094.1:0-296 GCF_052873915.1 Photobacterium sp. DNB22_13_2 | reverse complement strand
CTGTAGTGTAGGCGAACCGCCTAGAGGCGGCAACTGCCCCAGCTTAGGGGGTTTACCGCGACGCTATGCCGCGTCGCGGTGCCTGCTCGTGGCCTTTTGTCGGGCTCTGGGCTTACAGGGTGGCGTGCAGACCTTGGAGGTCGTACACATCCAGATGCTGCATGTGCTTCAGGCCCTCCACCGCGGCGCGGGCACCGGCGATGGTGGTGTAGTACGTCACGCGCTGTGCCAGCGCTGCCTGGCGAATCGAGCGCGAGTCAGCAATCGCGGTACGCGTCTCGTCGACGGTCGTGAAC
>NZ_JBNNXU010000093.1:0-297 GCF_052873915.1 Photobacterium sp. DNB22_13_2 | reverse complement strand
TGGCGCGTCCGGGAGGATTCGAACCTCCGACCGCCTGGTTCGTAGCCAGGTACTCTATCCAGCTGAGCTACGGACGCGCAGGCATTCTTTATCAAGTAGTACTTGAACAAGAAAAGAATGGCGGTGAAGGAGGGATTCGAACCCTCGATACGGGTATAAGCCGTATACTCCCTTAGCAGGGGAGCGCCTTCAGCCTCTCGGCCACCTCACCACACAAATTATGGCGCGCTCGGGAGGATTCGAACCTCCGACCGCCTGGTTCGTAGCCAGGTACTCTATCCAGCTGAGCTACGAGCG
>NZ_JBNNXU010000092.1:0-298 GCF_052873915.1 Photobacterium sp. DNB22_13_2 | reverse complement strand
GAGAAAATGCGAATAGGAGCTGCCCCATTTAGAATGGGACGTCAACTTCCATAGAGTTCGCTAAATCAACCAGGTAAATGATCTGAGAAGCGCTCGCAGCCAACAGATATTCGGTGACTTCTAGCGTTGCCTTGCCACCATTCGACCCTCCGTGCCCCACGCCGTCACCCCCGCTCCGAAACGCATAAACGTAAGCACCCGGTGAACCCGTCTTGAAGGGGACCCGCGTAGCAAGGAGTATCGTGTCCATCTAGTTCTAGGTGGACACGTGGACAATATCGAAGAGAGCGCGCCAATA
>NZ_JBNNXU010000091.1:0-300 GCF_052873915.1 Photobacterium sp. DNB22_13_2 | reverse complement strand
CCATCGTGTTGAGCAAGCCGATCTTGCGCGCGAGGGGCACGGCGACGAGCTGGGACGCCGTCGTCAGCAGCCCCGCAAAGAAGAAGAACTGGCCTGCGGCCCCGGGCGAAAGGCCAAAACGCTGCATCAGCCACAGCGATAGCAGTGCGTTGACCACCAGGCCGCCCGCAAACGCATCCACGCTGAAAAGCAGCGCCAGCCGGATCACGATGCCGCGCGAAGGCCCCAGTGGAGTTGCAGCCCCGCCTGATTGCGGCTGATGCAGAGGCAGACGCGCATAGAGCACCCAGAGTGCGACAC
>NZ_JBNNXU010000090.1:0-303 GCF_052873915.1 Photobacterium sp. DNB22_13_2 | reverse complement strand
CAACCAAGCCGCCCTCTGGAACGGCCACGCCGGACACGCTTGGGTTGCCAGCCAGACGGCGCTCGACCAGATGTTCCCGCCGCTTGAAGACCGGCTTGTTGAAGCGGTGAGCGCCCAGTGGGCGCAGCACGTGCTCGATGTCGGCTGCGGCACCGGCAGCACGACGCTCGCCATTACGCGCCAGCTTGGTGCCAACGGCAGCTGCCTCGGTATCGACATCTCGGCGCCCATGCTGCAGACCGCCCGCGAGCGTGCCGAACGCGAAGCCCCACCCGCGCGCTTCGTTTGTGCCGACGCACAGAC
>NZ_JBNNXU010000089.1:0-308 GCF_052873915.1 Photobacterium sp. DNB22_13_2 | reverse complement strand
CCGCCGCCCACGCAGGCGATCACGGCGTCCGGCTGACGGCCGATCATCTCGGGCATCTGCACCTTGCACTCCTCGCCGATCACGGCTTGGAAGTCGCGCACCATCATCGGATACGGATGCGCGCCGAGCGCGGAGCCGAGGATGTAGTGGGTCCCGCGGACGTTGGTCACCCAGTCGCGCATGGCCTCGTTGACCGCGTCCTTGAGCGTCTTCTGGCCGGCCTCGACGCCGACGACCTTGGCGCCCATGAGGCGCATGCGGAAAACATTCAGCGCCTGGCGCTCCATGTCCACCGAGCCCATGTAGAC
>NZ_JBNNXU010000088.1:0-308 GCF_052873915.1 Photobacterium sp. DNB22_13_2 | reverse complement strand
GTGGCTATAGCTCAGTTGGTAGAGTCCCGGATTGTGATTCCGGTTGTCGCGGGTTCAAATCCCGTTAGCCACCCCATATTTAAAGGTATTGATTATAATATCAGTATCTAGGGGTGAAAACCTCAGCAGAATTAAGTCAGTGAATTGTCTACTTTAGTAGTGCATCATGGCTCTTGGAAGTAGCGGACCAGAGGGTAACCCTCTTGGAGTGAAACCAGGGAAAAGAATTAAGTCGGTGAATAGCGCAGCTTGGTAGCGCATCTGGTTTGGGACCAGAGGGTCGGGGGTTCGAATCCCTCTTCACCGAC
>NZ_JBNNXU010000087.1:0-310 GCF_052873915.1 Photobacterium sp. DNB22_13_2 | reverse complement strand
CACATCCCCCATACCCCCGGGCTTTCTCACCAAGTACGGCGATGTGCTGCATCCGCCAATCGGCCGGTTGATCTGGGCGGGTACGGAAACCGCAGAAATCTGGATTACCACCATGGACGGCGCAATACGGTCGGGCCACAAGGCGGCATTGCAAGCGCTTCAGGCCGCGGCTGGGGGGAAAGCATGATGAACACGAATACGACAACGAAATCACGCGGTCGCGGCAAGCGGATTCTGGTACTGGGGGGCGCGCTGCTGTTGGCCGCAGCGGTGGTCGGCGGCGTCATGTACGGGCCGGAGTTCTATGGCC
>NZ_JBNNXU010000086.1:0-315 GCF_052873915.1 Photobacterium sp. DNB22_13_2 | reverse complement strand
CGCCAGCGCAATCCTGTCCGAATGGACAGGTTGTAGACGAGGAATCCCGCCAAATCAATGTCTTTCGCAGACAGGCTTTTAAAGCGAGAAGCGTGCCATTGCGGCGCAGCATGAGACGCGCGACCTCGTTGTCGAGAGATGTCGTGCTGCCATCGCAACGACTAGAATGAGGCGCAGCGCGGCATCCCCTGCGCACACACGCCGCTCGAGACCACCATGCGAGACGACCCAGCCGCAGCCGCACCCCCAGAGAACACCGAAACCGCAGCGCCAATGCGGCGGCGCAAGGCGCATATCCGCGCCTCGAACGAAGCG
>NZ_JBNNXU010000085.1:0-316 GCF_052873915.1 Photobacterium sp. DNB22_13_2 | reverse complement strand
CACGTTGGTCGAGGCGTCTTCGCAGTCGAAATTGCGATAGCCCCAGTAGTGGCCCAGACCGTTGATGATGCCGGCAGCATTGATCGGAATCCACAGCATCTGGACCGCCCACACCGTCAGGCCGATCGCGCCAAACATCAGCACGTCTAGGATCAGCATCAGGCCAACGCCTTGCCACGTGAACTTGGAGTACAGGTTGTGCTCGATCCAGTCGTCCGGCGTGCCGTGGCTGAACTTCTGGATGGTTTCCTGGTTCTTGGCCTCGGCGCGATACAACTCGGCGCCTTCCAGCAACACCTTGCGGATGCCACGCGTC
>NZ_JBNNXU010000084.1:0-316 GCF_052873915.1 Photobacterium sp. DNB22_13_2 | reverse complement strand
AGCGACGGCACCGTGCGTGCCACCTCGCGCGATGCCTATGACACGCCGCGCAAACTCGCCGATGGCGAGGCGTACCAATACGATTCACGCACGTCGGTGTACGACTGCAAGAACGAGCGCATCCTGCCGGTCAGCGCGCTGATCCAGGACAGCCAACACGGCACCATCCTCTCCAAGAACATCGACAACCCCCGCTGGGAGTCCGTTGCACCGAGCACCGAAGGCGAAGCCGTGCTGCGCGCGGTCTGCCTGCTGAAGTAGGGCGCGCTGCGTTACTGCACGGCCGCTGCCGGCGCCAAGTCGACGCGCAGCGTAC
>NZ_JBNNXU010000083.1:0-320 GCF_052873915.1 Photobacterium sp. DNB22_13_2 | reverse complement strand
CGGTATGGGCTGCGAATGTAGCGGGTTGGCGATTCGATGAGTCGCTTTCCCGGTGTGCTTGCACATCATTGGGCATGGCCCGCTGCGCTTAGGTTAGCTTTGCTGCGGTTCGGCAGGCTGCGGTGCGGCAAGGCTAGGCTTGGTTCGGCATGGGTAGTACAGGGCTCACTACGGTGGGCCCTTTTTCATTGGCGGCCTGATGGCGGACTTGACACTTCAACTTGGCGACTTCGTCTTTGACCGGCAGGAAATCCCTGAGTCAACGCCCTTCGGTGGCGAGCAGGCGCTGGTGGTTCACCGGTTGGTTGGCGGCGTCAAAG
>NZ_JBNNXU010000082.1:0-320 GCF_052873915.1 Photobacterium sp. DNB22_13_2 | reverse complement strand
CTCAGGTACGAGCCATCGGGCAACATCTGCTCTACCGGCAGCTTGAGGTTGGATTTGACCCGCCAGGCCAGCTTGGCGCCCGTAGCGCAGGCGGTCTGCCAGAGCTTGAAGCCGTAGAAGTTGCGGTCGGCCAGCACCAGCATCTCGGGCGTGAGCTTGGCGGGCAGCAACTGGGCGGCCATGACCTGCTCGCTGTGGCCGTAGGGTGCGATGCCGGCTGCCACCACCGCGTGCGTGCCGCATTCCACCAGGCCCAGAACGCGCGCCTGCGGGAAGGCGCTTTGGCCGCGCGAGGCGCCCGGGTAGCCGAAGAACTTGGC
>NZ_JBNNXU010000081.1:0-323 GCF_052873915.1 Photobacterium sp. DNB22_13_2 | reverse complement strand
ACCTTAGCGCCCGCTTGGCTTCGGCCGGCGGGCGCGTTGTTTTTGTCGAGACCAACATGCACACACACCAGTCCGAACGGCACCCCAAGGCGGAGCGGTGGCCAAACGCCTGACCAGCGCAGTTGACGTGCTAGCTCGCCCGCGGCCGCCTGAGTTCCTGCTTGATCCCGAGAACTGGACCCACCACTACGAGCCGGCCAAGGACATGGCCGACTGGGTGAGGTCGCAGATCATCGAGGAAGGGCCGCTCCATAACGATGAGCACGCCCATCTGTTGGATGCTGACATCGCATTTCTCTGGGCGGCCGAGCGGTACGTAAAGC
>NZ_JBNNXU010000080.1:0-325 GCF_052873915.1 Photobacterium sp. DNB22_13_2 | reverse complement strand
CATCTGACATGGACGCTGCCCTTCGGCCTGCTCATCATGTTCGCCGTCTTCAACCGCTTCAACCCCGCCTACGAGGAAGCCGCGCGCGACCTGGGGGCCACGCCGTGGCAGACCTTCCGCCACGTGGTGTTGCCGTTGATCGCGCCATCGCTCATCGGCGTGGGCACGTTCGGCTTCACGCTCAGCTGGGATGAAATCGCACGCACCTCGCAGGCCATTGGCGATGTCAACACGCTGCCGCTCGAACTGCAGGGGCTGACCACCACCGTCACCACGCCGGCCATCTACGCGCTGGGCACGCTCACCACCGTGGTGTCGTTCGTAG
>NZ_JBNNXU010000079.1:0-327 GCF_052873915.1 Photobacterium sp. DNB22_13_2 | reverse complement strand
CTCTTGTCCGGGTAGCCAAGCAGCGTGACGCGGTAGTCGGCATCCACATACAGCGTGAGCTGCGACACGTAGATCGGCCAGAACAACCGCACACGCCACGCGCCTCCGCCGCTGCCTGCCACCACCGAATCGACAAACTGCATGCGCTTGAATGGTGCGGCAAAGCCGCCGGGCCGATAGACGTAGGCATCGTCGATGCGGCCGTCGGGGCGCAGCGCCCATTCGGCGTAGCTGCCGACGTTGTCGCGCTCGCCAACATACGGGATGTTTGCGATCACGTACCAGCGCCCCATATAGCGGGGCAGATCCACCGGCACGGTCTGCAAG
>NZ_JBNNXU010000078.1:0-329 GCF_052873915.1 Photobacterium sp. DNB22_13_2 | reverse complement strand
TGCGGAAGTGGCGAAATTGGTAGACGCACCAGATTTAGGTTCTGGCGCCGCAAGGTGTGAGAGTTCAAGTCTCTCCTTCCGCACCATTCTCTCTGGTATCAAGTCTCTGTAAAGAGCATCTGCAGGTCTATCGCCAAGCGGTAAGGCAGCGGCTTTTGATGCCGCCATTCCCTGGTTCGAATCCAGGTAGACCTGCCATATTAAACTTAACGACGTTCTTCGGATCATTCGGTAAGTATGCGGAAGTGGCGAAATTGGTAGACGCACCAGATTTAGGTTCTGGCGCCGCAAGGTGTGAGAGTTCAAGTCTCTCCTTCCGCACCATCTTT
>NZ_JBNNXU010000077.1:0-333 GCF_052873915.1 Photobacterium sp. DNB22_13_2 | reverse complement strand
AGACCGGGCTGACCGCCAAGCGCCTGCTCGCCGAACTCGGCAATACGCATCGGCCCATTCCGGTTGGCCCGGGTTTACTCGCCCATCAAGATCAGCTGCGTCGTGCCGATTTCCTGAAAAGATGGCGCGCCGCACTCGGTCGCTAGGGAAAAGGGATTTAAGGGTCTCTTTTTGAGTGGGCGTGGCGAGAAGGCGACAATTTCTGTCGGCACCCGGGTGACAAAAATGGCACGTCGCCAGCCCCCGACAATAGCCCGCCAACCCCCGCGCCATCGCGCCAAAAGCCCGTCTCGGCCCCTGTCCGAGGGGGGGTCCTGCGTGTTGCCCATGAGC
>NZ_JBNNXU010000076.1:0-334 GCF_052873915.1 Photobacterium sp. DNB22_13_2 | reverse complement strand
ACCAACGCCGTGCGCTACGGCACGATGCGCGAGAACGTGCTGAACCTGACGGTGGTCACCGCCGACGGCCGCATCATCAAGACGGCCAACCGCGCACGCAAATCGTCGGCGGGCTACGACCTGACGCGCCTGTTCATCGGCAGCGAGGGGACGCTGGGCATCATCACCGAGATCACGCTGAAGCTGTATCCGCAGCCGGAGGCCGTGTCCGCCGCCGTATGCGCGTTCCCGAGCATGGGCGATGCGGTGTCCGCCGTGATCGACACCATCCAGATGGGCGTGCCGATTGCGCGCGTGGAGTTTGTCGACGCACTGGCCATCCGCGCGATCAACC
>NZ_JBNNXU010000075.1:0-338 GCF_052873915.1 Photobacterium sp. DNB22_13_2 | reverse complement strand
ACATACCCCACTTCCAGGCCCACCAGCGGCCGGCACGTTCTGCTAACGTCGCTCGACATTTCAATGGGAGGGGCCATGCCGTATCCGCGTGTTCTGGTTGCCGTTGCCGCACTGCTTGCAAGCGTGTCCGTCTGGGCGCAGAGCGCGCCCGCCGCCAACGCAGACGACACCCGCAACGCTCAGCTGTTGCAGGAAGGCGCACAGCTTGCCAAAGCGAGCCGGCAAGCCGAGGCCATCGACGATTTCGATAAGGTGGCCACCTTCTACGAAAACGCGTATCGCGACGAAACGGCCCGGCTCTACAGCGCCCGCAGCCAGGTGGAATCGCTGTTGTACCT
>NZ_JBNNXU010000074.1:0-338 GCF_052873915.1 Photobacterium sp. DNB22_13_2 | reverse complement strand
GATCGGGGTGGTCCGTATAACCGGTGTCGACCACCGCCACCACGATGCTGCTCGAGCCCTGCGTGATGCTCCATGCCGCCGCCGCGTTGATGCCGCCTGGCACGAGCGTCGGCGCGGCAAGGTTGTTCTGCGTGGCAAACAGCGGATCGTTGGGGATGGTATTGGGCCGCAGGATGCGATCCGGCACCACGTAGGCCACGCGCGCGTCCTGCGCGATCTTGGCGGCGGTAGCTTCAATACTAGCGGCGTCAGTCAAGCTGGTATGCATGAGCTGCGCTTGCGTGCCCAACGTGCGTTTGACTTGCAGCGCGCTCCCCGCGGTTTGCGCGACAGACAGC
>NZ_JBNNXU010000073.1:0-347 GCF_052873915.1 Photobacterium sp. DNB22_13_2 | reverse complement strand
AGTAGTGAAACGTAATAGCGCCGATGGTAGTGTGGGGTCTCCCCATGTGAGAGTAGGACATCGCCAGGCTCCCAATTGAGATAGCCCGCTGGGTTCAGCGGGCTTTTCTTTCGCTCCGACTGATTGCAATGTGAGCGACGTCAACAGAAGGTTTTTGCTTTTTCGCCCGACGCGAAAAAAGATGAAAATTTTGTCTTGACTGAATATCAGAAACGCGTATTATACGCCTCCTGACTTGCTGAAGCGCAACGCGCCAAAGCATTGAAAGTCAACGTTCTTTAACAATTTGACCATGCAATCTGTGTGGGCACTCGTGAAATGATAGTCAACAAAAGAATTATCAATGA
>NZ_JBNNXU010000072.1:0-349 GCF_052873915.1 Photobacterium sp. DNB22_13_2 | reverse complement strand
ACCACACCCAACTCGACTTCCCAGTCCGTCTTCTCCGAACCGCGCGGCAGCATGACGGCATCGTTTGGGCCGTTCAACGCGCTGTTGGCCTTAAGAAAGACAATCGGTTCCGCAGGCGGCGGCATGCCGGCTTCAGCGGCATGGTCGGCATAGTTCAGGCCGATGGCGATGATCTTGCCGATGCCGCGCCATGGCACGCCAAAGCGCGCGTCCTGTACCACGGGCAGCGCCGCCATATCGACTTGCGCCAGTTGCGCCAAGGCTGCATCGGACAATTGCTGCGGCCCCACGTCACTCAGCACACTGCTTAGGTCGCGCACACGCCCTTGCGCATCGATCAGTCCGGGGC
>NZ_JBNNXU010000071.1:0-350 GCF_052873915.1 Photobacterium sp. DNB22_13_2 | reverse complement strand
GAGTAAAACCGTTGATGGTTTCAATGTATCCGCAACAGGCAGGCCGACATCTAGGCCGCTGACCTCGCCTGGACGTGCTCGAAGCCGAGCGCGACGCCTCACTACACGCATGGAAGCCGCTTGATCCGCCCGGGCTCGGCGCCCAAATGGGGCGAATCAAATGGGCGAATCAAGTGCGCGCTGCCCTCAATGCGGCCTACCGCCGACGCAACAGCAGATCGTCCACGATCGGCACCACAGCCAGCAGCATCAGGATCGAAGCCAGCGGAATCGTCGTTGCATAGCCGAGGTGCTTGAACCCCAGCGCCCCCGTCACGCCACCCACGAAAAACATGCCCAGCAGCGACACC
>NZ_JBNNXU010000070.1:0-359 GCF_052873915.1 Photobacterium sp. DNB22_13_2 | reverse complement strand
ACGCTTACCAGCGTCAGCACGGCCAGCGGCATCAATGCGAGCGCATAGCTGCCCGTCGCCTGCTTGACCCACCCGTACACGTTCACCATCAGGCCGCCGCCGATGAGGTTGGCGATCGCGTTGATGGTCGCCAGCCCCGCCGCCGCCGCGCTGTTGGAGAGCATGCCCGACGCCAGCGCCCAGAACGGCCCCTTGAACGAATAGGCCCCGACCAGCACCGCGCACAGCATCACCATGGTGGGCATCAACGACCCACTGAGCGATGTGCCGAACAGGCCCAGCCCGATCAGCAGCATGGGGATGGCGGTGTGCCAGCGGCGCTCCTTCAGGCGATCCGAGCGGCGGCCCCAGACCACCAT
>NZ_JBNNXU010000069.1:0-359 GCF_052873915.1 Photobacterium sp. DNB22_13_2 | reverse complement strand
TACGCGCGGGCGGCATCCGCATTGCTAGACGGATTGAGCCGCGAAGTTTTGACGGCGGCTCACGCCGCCCTGTTGCCACCTTGAGATGCCGCAGAGAAACGTTGCGACGCGCGCCTCACAACGAAGTCGTTTCCAAATGTTAATGGCGTGAGCGATGGTCGACTTGCCGGGAAGACCACGGGTGGTGCGAGAATCGCTCGCGGCATACAGTTCATGCCATGAAAAAAGCCCTCTACGCCCCGTCCCTTGTCCTGCTGGCGCTGCTTGGCGCATGTGGTTCGTCCACGCCACCGCAACAGCAGCTTCCTGATCAAACCAAAACGGACAGCACGGCCAGTGCCGATAGCGGTTGGATAGCA
>NZ_JBNNXU010000068.1:0-364 GCF_052873915.1 Photobacterium sp. DNB22_13_2 | reverse complement strand
TGGTGTCGATCAGCGCAGGCTTTTCCTGCTGGGCGCGCTTGTAGATCTCGGCAGGCGGCACGGCGGCGGCCTGACCCGCAGCCAATGCACCGGCCATCGCCAGCGTTGCCAATATGACTGGCCGCATTCCCCTCACCATCGACTTGGCTCTCATGGACGTTCCTCACCTATGTAGTTATGGTCTGCAACAAAATCAGACTGCGATTTTCGCACGCCCGCCTGATGGTTGCCTGGAGCCCTCCCCCTCGCTGAATAGGGCTTCTGACCCAACGCAATGGAATATCGGCAGTGCTGCCTAAAATCGCACCTGAAACGACAGCACACCGCTGACACTGTCGCTACAATTGCTGCCATGCAATACATC
>NZ_JBNNXU010000067.1:0-366 GCF_052873915.1 Photobacterium sp. DNB22_13_2 | reverse complement strand
GCCTAGGCGCGCGAGATTGGGCACGTCCTTAATGCCGGGGTCGGCAAAGTAGCCACCCGTGATCTGCCCCGCGCATTCGAGCAGGTGCCCGGCCAGCGTGCCGCAGCCCAGGCGATGCCAGTCGTCCATGCGCCAGCCGAAGGCGTGGATGAGTGGCCCAAGCGCCAATGCGGGATCAGCCACGCGCCCGGTGATGACGACGTCTGCGCCTAGCGCCAGAGCATCCACGATGCCCTGCGCACCGAGGTACGCATTGGCCGACACCATGCGTGCACCGAGCGACGCAACGGGTTCACCGCCATCCATCAACGTGAAGTCCTGGCCGCGCGTTTGCAACAAGTCGTACACATCGTCGCCGGTGACAGC
>NZ_JBNNXU010000066.1:0-375 GCF_052873915.1 Photobacterium sp. DNB22_13_2 | reverse complement strand
ACCGAGCGCTTGACCCAGTTTGGTCGTGTACTGAGTGATCTCAACATCGAACTGATCTGTGCCAACAGCTCACAAGCAAAGGACCGTGTTGAACGCGCGAATAAAACGTTACAGGATCGCTTAGTCAAGGAAATGCGACTGCAAGGTATTGATACGATTGAACAAGCTAACGCATGGCTCCCCGACTTCATCGCAGATTTCAACCGCCGCTTTGCCAAACCGTCAAGGTTTCCCAAGGACATGCACCGGCCAGTACGGGAGTCTATCGAAGAGCTCGATGATATCTTTGCCTGGCAAAAACTGCGTAAGCTCACTAAATCGCTGACGTTTCAATATGATAAGGTTCTCTATCTCATTGACCCCACAGAAGAAAAC
>NZ_JBNNXU010000065.1:0-388 GCF_052873915.1 Photobacterium sp. DNB22_13_2 | reverse complement strand
GAGAAAGCCCGAGATGCACGCCAGCACGGCCGCAAACACGAAGATCACCACCTTCATCCACGCCGTGTTCACGCCCATCGCCTCGGCCATCGTGCCGCTTTCCGAGCTGGCCGTGCAGCGCGAGAAGGAGCAGGAACTGCGGGTGGCGCTGCGCGAGATCCGCACCGCGATCGACGCCTACAAGGACGCGAGCGACTCGGGGTCGGTGGAGCACGAGGCGGGCGCGTCCGGCTATCCGCCATCGCTCGCGGTGCTGGCGGACGGCGTCAAGGATGCGAAGGACCCCAAGGGCGGGTTGCTGATGTTCCTGCGCAGGGTGCCACGCGATCCGTTCTTTTCCGGCGACGCGTCAACGCTGGCTGCGGATACCTGGAACGTGCGTGCATAC
>NZ_JBNNXU010000064.1:0-401 GCF_052873915.1 Photobacterium sp. DNB22_13_2 | reverse complement strand
GTCTATCAGGTGTTCAAGCAGAAGGCCGTGGAGGGTTCGAGCCCGGCTGATTTCTGGCGCGCCATCGACGGCAACAGCCTGCCGGCCAGCGGCATGAACGCAGCGCTTGAGCAGAAGTACATCGACATCCTCACGAAGAACGACATTCCGGAACTGCCGGACCACCTGAACCAGTACCGCAACTATCTGAAGGCGCAGCGCAAGGTCGTGCTGGTCGGTCACTCGCAAGGCACGCTGTATACCAACTTCGAGATCAACTTGCTGGTGACCGGGCCGGACCAGGCGCAGGGCAAGATCAGCGCGGTCAACGTGGGGAACGCGGCGCGCTATCAGTTGCCGGGGTCAACCTACCTGACGTCGCACTCCGATACGGTGATCGGCGCATTGAGCCTGGTGCAGAC
>NZ_JBNNXU010000063.1:0-412 GCF_052873915.1 Photobacterium sp. DNB22_13_2 | reverse complement strand
AAACATGGCTCCCAACGCCTGCACTGAGCGATGGCGCAGGCCCTTTGAAGATTGAAATGAATGGGATGCCCAAGTGTGCTGCATGTGTTTCATAGTCGAGATTTTCTAAAGTCTGTTGAAATGAAGCCTGATTCAAAAAAATCGGTAGGTAATTTCTCTGCCATTAAGCTAATAAGGTTATGTTGTGATTGACTCCGAGTTGCTGTAACGGGACAGCGGATTTCTATATGTACTTCGGTGAGGAATATCGGTTAATAGCGTTGCTGAGATGGTGTATCCCCGTGTTGGTAATTGGCTCGAGACTCAGGCAAGCCAATCGTTAGGAGTTGTTGAGCAATAAGAATGATTGCTACTATTGTTATTTAAACATACTAACATCCTATGTTTAAAGAAGGAGGTGACAGCCTAGGAA
>NZ_JBNNXU010000062.1:0-417 GCF_052873915.1 Photobacterium sp. DNB22_13_2 | reverse complement strand
AGATCACGCACTGGACGAACATCCCGACCATGGTGATCGACTTCCTGGCGAGCCCCCAACTGGCGGAGTTCGATCTGTCGAGCCTCGCCTACATCGGCGGCGGCGGTGCGGCGATGCCCCAGGCCGTGGCCGAGCGCCTGCTGAAGGATTTCAACCTGGCGTATCAGGAAGGCTACGGCCTGTCGGAAACCATCGCGCCGACGCACAGCAACCCGGCCGACCGGGCCAAGCAGCAGTGCCTGGGCATTCCTGTGTTCAACACCGACGCACGCATCGTCGATCCGCAGACGCTGCAGGAGCTGCCGATTGGCGAGGTGGGCGAGATCATCGTCAGCGGCCCGCAGGTGTTCCTGGGCTACTGGGGCAAGCCCCAGGCCACTGCCGAAGTCTTCATCGAGTTCGAGGGCAAGACATTCT
>NZ_JBNNXU010000061.1:0-418 GCF_052873915.1 Photobacterium sp. DNB22_13_2 | reverse complement strand
GTAAGCAGATCGGGCCCGATTTCGATGTGCGCCAGCACCTCACGCCGCGCTACAACCCGTGGGACCAGCGCCTGTGCCTGGTGCCCGATGGCGATCTGTTCAAGACGATCCGCTCGGGCCGCGCCTCCATCGCCACCGACGAGATCGAACATTTCACGCCGACCGGCCTGCAGCTCAAGGGTGGTGAGCATCTTGACGCCGACGTGGTTGTCACCGCCACCGGGCTCAAGCTCAAGGTGCTGGGCGGTGCGGCCGTGGCTGTCGACGGGCGCCCTGTCGACCTGTCGCAGACGGTGTCGTATAAAGGCATGATGTACAGCGGCATTCCGAACCTCGCATCGTCGTTCGGCTATACGAATGCCTCGTGGACGCTCAAGGCCGAACTGATCGCGCAGTATGTGTGCCGGCTGCTCAACCA
>NZ_JBNNXU010000060.1:0-429 GCF_052873915.1 Photobacterium sp. DNB22_13_2 | reverse complement strand
GCATCAAGCTTGGTCGGCGTGGCCAGCAGCATGCCTGGCACCAACGGGTTCACCATGGCGTGCTTCGAGGCCGCCAAGGTCCCGGTGGGCACCTGTCTGTACACCCAGCCTGAAGTGGATGCGGGGGAGGTGGACGAGATCGCCGTGGATTGCCTGCTGGCGTCGGTCTCCGAGGTGGCTGCTGCAGAACGGTTGGTGCGCGAGTCGGGCAGAGCTGCGTCCGTGCATGTTGAAGCGGCGTTTCGGGCCATTGCCAGGACGGCCCTGTCGCGCACGCCTTCTGCAGAGAGCATCCGCCAGCAAGCTCTACGTGACGCCAAGCGCGTGATCGAGGGGCTGGCCGGATCCAAATGGGTCAGCCTGGAAGCCGCCGGCGAGTGTGCAGACGCCATTGGCAAGCTGACCGACCAGGCCGGCGAAGCCAAAGCC
>NZ_JBNNXU010000059.1:0-429 GCF_052873915.1 Photobacterium sp. DNB22_13_2 | reverse complement strand
GGTGCCGCAGGCCTTGTCCATCAACGCCGAGGCAAACCTTCTTCGAATAAAATCAACGACAGCATTCGCTATCGTTGCTTAACTTTGCTCAATCAAAATTACTCTGACTTTGGGCCAACGCTAGCGCACGAAAAACTCACCGAGCGCCATGGTCTTTCTGTCTCATTGGAGACTCTGCGTCAATGGATGATTGCTGATGGTCTCTGGGTTCCCCATGCCAAGCGCAAGCCTCGCGTTTATCAGCCTCGTCATCGCCTGGGTGACTGATTCAAATTGACGGCTCCCATCATGACTGGTTTGAAGGCCGCAGTCCCAAGTGTTGTCTGCTGGTTTACATCGATGATGCCACACTGGCCGCTTGATGAACCTGCGCTTCAGTGAAACCGAGTCAGCCTTCGATTATATGGTGGCTACCCGCGAATACCTTGA
>NZ_JBNNXU010000058.1:0-460 GCF_052873915.1 Photobacterium sp. DNB22_13_2 | reverse complement strand
GGGTAAGCAGGATCACTCGGCGCTGTGCCGGGCGATTGAGATCATGTCGAACCACGACATCGCCTGATATTGCTTGGTTGCGGGGATGGACTTTGGTTTCTGTGTTGTTGGTTCATCCCTTGTTTCATCCCCTGCCGGGGCTGACTCACTTTCTTTGTCTTGCCAAAGAAAGTAAGCAAAGAAAGGCGCGCCCGAGATAGCGAAACATTCCTTGAATTTCTGTCGCAGGGAGGGGAAGGGAAAAACTCGCTTCGCTCAAACAGTTTCCCTTCCTTTTTCCTCCTTGCAACAGAAATTCAAGGCGCCATCTAGGGCATCAACGGCCACACCATCTGGATACGAACGCTGTAGTGGGTACGCGGCAAGACGCAGAGCGAAGCAAGCAGCAACACAGCAACAAACAAGAGCCTGACGGAGCACGCACACCAACGGTTTGGCCGTTGACGTTCCTGCCCTAGAT
>NZ_JBNNXU010000057.1:0-517 GCF_052873915.1 Photobacterium sp. DNB22_13_2 | reverse complement strand
CATTGGGGGGATTCTGTCATCGACGGCACTGACTCTGCTGGTATTGCCGGTCCTCTATCGCCTGGCACACCGCAAAGACGAAGCCGAGGAGACGGAGCGTGCGGGCGAGATGGCACCGCGGACTGCCTAACGGAGATGGAGTCGCCGGCGCGGACCTCGATGGTCCGCGCCTCTTACATAAGGAGCTTTCGCCATGGGCGCAGGACATGACCACAGCCATGCAACCGGGAACGAGCGTGCATTGAAGATCGCGCTCGCGCTGACCAGCACTTTTCTGGTCGCCGAGTTGGTCGGCGGCATCTTGACCAAGAGCTTGGCGCTGATCTCCGATGCCGCGCATATGTTCACGGATGCCGCAGCACTGGCCATCGCGCTCGCAGCGATTCAGATCGGCAAGCGGCCGGCGGACAAGCAGCGGACGTTCGGGTACTACCGTTTTGAAATTCTGGCGGCGGCTTTCAATGCGCTATTGCTGTTTGGGGTAGCGCTGTACATCCTCTACGAGGCGTATCAGCGC
>NZ_JBNNXU010000056.1:0-544 GCF_052873915.1 Photobacterium sp. DNB22_13_2 | reverse complement strand
TCACCGCCGGCAGCGTACCTTCTCCCGAAGTTACGGTACCATTTTGCCTAGTTCCTTCACCCGAGTTCTCTCAAGCGCCTTGGTATTCTCTACCCGACCACCTGTGTCGGTTTGGGGTACGATTTCTTATAATCTGAAGCTTAGAGGCTTTTCCCGGAAGCATGGCATCAATGACTTCACCACCGTAGTGACTCGACATCGGGTCTCAGCCTAGTGTAATCCCGGATTTGCCTAAGATTACAGCCTACACCCTTGAACCTGGACAACCGTCGCCAGGCCCACCTAGCCTTCTCCGTCCCCCCATCGCAATTATAAGAAGTACGGGAATATTAACCCGTTTCCCATCGACTACGCCTTTCGGCCTCGCCTTAGGGGTCGACTTACCCTGCCCCGATTAACGTTGGACAGGAACCCTTGGTCTTCCGGCGAGGGAGTTTTTCACTCCCTTTATCGTTACTCATGTCAGCATTCGCACTTCTGATACGTCCAGCACACCTTACGATGCACCTTCAACCGCTTACAGAACGCTCCCCTACCCAATACA
>NZ_JBNNXU010000055.1:0-667 GCF_052873915.1 Photobacterium sp. DNB22_13_2 | reverse complement strand
GAATCGATGAAGGTTTGGTTGAAGATGTTGATAATGTCAGTGTTTTTGTGGGGCATAGGGTAAGAGCGGGTCCTGGGTCCTGGGTCCTGGGTCCTGGGTCCTGGGTCCTGGGTCCTGGGTCCTGAAGTATAATTACGAATACAGCGATATTATCAAGAACAATCTGTTTTTTCTAATCTTGATATTTCCCGGCGATAGCAAACTCAGAGACATCATAAATTCCGTGAGATTCTTTTACCTGTCCACTTCGAAATTTGATTAAACTAGCTATTTTGCGGCTAACAAGGTTAGCTCTTACTACCAATTCATCGGCTTCACTTTTACCGATATAACCAAACTCCTTAGCCAACAGTAACTGTGTAACTAACTCACCACATGAGCCTTTAGCGTAATATAAGAAACGGACAGATTCCTTACGTGTTTCTCGTTCTTCGCCTTCTGCGATATTCGAAGGAACAGATACAGAAGATCGACTGATTTGATCTTTGAAACCAAAATCCTTACATGAAACAAATAATCGATGAACCGTCACCGCTATCTGAAAGCTTTCTTGCCAAATTTGAAGCTTTTGGTATTCCATTTCCCCTCCATGGGTACTGGGTACTGGGTACTGGGTACTGGGTACTGGGTACTGGGTACTGGGTACTGGGTACTGGGTACTGGGTAC
>NZ_JBNNXU010000054.1:0-828 GCF_052873915.1 Photobacterium sp. DNB22_13_2 | reverse complement strand
TTGCCACAGGGTACACAGCTGCTGCTCCTGCGCATTGCGCGGGGCGACATACTGCGCCGCATTGACCCATTCCGGCTCGGGCAGGGCACGGCGGTCCAGCTTACCGCTGCTGTTGACCGGTAGGGACGGCAGCACGGTCAGGGTGGCCGGTACCATGTACTCGGGCAACCGTGCCGCCAGCTCGGTACGCCACGCTCCCGCGGTAGCCCAATCCGCACTCTCCTCCCCTTCCGGCAAGGTCACGTAGGCGGCCAGGTAAGACTGACCATTGCGCTGCCGGTCGATAACCGCGGCCAGCTTGATCTGGGGCAAGCCCAGCAGCGCATGCTCGACCTCGCCCAGCTCGATCCGGTAGCCGCGGATCTTAACCTGCCCATCACGACGCCCGAGGTAAGTCAGGCTGCCGTCTGCCCTGCGCCTGACCCTATCACCGGTTCGATACAGCCGCACTACCGAACTCCCTTTGTCGGGAAGCGGAAGGCGCTGCTCAACAAAGCGCTCAGCCGTCAGCTCTGGTTGGTTGAAATACCCCCGGGCCAGCCCGGCCCCGCTGATATACAGCTCCCCCGGAGCCCCGAAAGGCACTGCCCGTCCTTGACCATCCAGCACATAGCATTGCTCGTCCGCCAACGGATAGCCAATATCCGTCGACGGCTGACCCGTCATCTGTGCAGCCGTACTCCAGATACAGGTTTCGGTCGGGCCATAAACCTGCCACACATCACCAAACAACACCTGCAATTCGCGATATAGCGCCTGCGGCCCACTCTCTCCTCCGGCAAGCACTTGGATATGGCGGGTATCGACCGTCACCGCCTGCTCATTCAA
>NZ_JBNNXU010000052.1:0-1242 GCF_052873915.1 Photobacterium sp. DNB22_13_2 | reverse complement strand
GCCTCGAGGCGGAATCGAACCACCGACACGAGGATTTTCAATCCTCTGCTCTACCGACTGAGCTATCGAGGCAACGGGGCGCATTAAAAAGGTTTTCGGCCTTTTCGTCAATGGTTTTTTGATAAAAATATGCCGACTTTGCCTTTTTTGCACTGATTGCTCGGTTTTTAAACTTTTTGTTGCTGTAAAACGGCTTATGACGCTGTTAATCGCTATCTAGAAGAGTACGGTTTTCACGGTCAAGGGCACGAGAAAGTGCCGGTCGGCGACTCACAAATTGTCTATATTTCTCAAGTTTCAGCGGCAGTTTCTGATCAAACTTGATTGCCCAGTTGAGGGTATGGGCCAATAAAATATCTGCAACGGTTGGAAAATGCCCCAGCAAATACTCATCACCTTGCATACGGCTTTCTGCCACTTTCAGGGCTTTTTTAAATTCCCACGCCGCGACAGCAAGCATTTCCGGCAGGCGGATGGATTCAGGGAGAGCGAAACGGTGTTTGCCCATGTTCCAGAGCGGCTGTTCCAGTTCGGTAATGGTATAGCTGATCCACTCGTGATGGATTGCAGATTCGGCAGTACCGGGCTCTGGCAGCCAGTGGTGACCATATCTTTCTGCTAGGTATAGGCAAATGGCCGAAGATTCACAGATGATGAGCCCGTCATCAGATAAGCAGGGGACCTTTCCCTGGGGGTTAAGAGCGAGGAACTGGGGGGAGCGATGATCATTCTTGGCAAAGTTAACCAAGCGATACTGCCAGTCAAGGCTGAGTTCCTCAAGTAACCAAGAGACACGAAGTGAGCGGGTACGCGGATAGCCGTAAAGGGTGATCATCATTTCTTCCTTGGTTTTTTTATTTTGTTGTCATTAAAGTTAGCAAAGAAAAGGCGATCTGTAGGTGCTGGCGTCAAAGTGATGAAGGAGTCTTGCTGCATACTCGGCTTGAGAGACACTAGTAAGGACTCCTGCTGGCGAAATAGCAGCTAAGGTGAGTGTCGCTCGAAATGCAGACCGAGGTAACGGCTTAGAGATAAAGTGGGGGGTAGAAACGAAAAAGCCAAGTCGTTCGTCGGGGGACGCCTTGTCTTGGCTGCTTTTGTGAAAGTGTTTGGGAAAAGTCTCAGATATGAAAAAGCCGCGTCAAATGACACGGCTTTTTCAAAGTGGCTCCCCCTGCAAGACTTGAACTTGCGACATACGGATTAACAGTCCGCCGTTCTACCAACTGAACTAAGGGGGAA
>NZ_JBNNXU010000051.1:0-1258 GCF_052873915.1 Photobacterium sp. DNB22_13_2 | reverse complement strand
TGTAGTGGCACACTAGGTTTGGCCACCTGATTAGAGGTGATATCATTACCTTTGAAGTAACCAGGTGACATTATGACTAAACGTACAAGAAGAACCCTAAGTGCTGAGTTTAAACTCGAAGCTGCTCAGCTTGTTGTTGATCAAGGCTACACGGTCAATGAGGCCGCTGAGGTGATGGGTGTAAGCACATCAGCCCTTGGTAAATGGGTTCGTCAGTTAAAAGAAGAACGTGATGGTAAGTCACCTAAAGCATCTCCTTTAACGCCAGAACAAATTGAAATCCGCGAGCTAAAAAAGCAATTAGCACGGCTAGAAGAGCATAATGAAATATTAAAAAAGGCCACAGCTCTCTTGATGTCGGACTCACTGAACAATTCTCGTTAATCGAGAAACTCAGGAAGAGCTATAGCGTAAAACTGTTGTGTGAAGTGTTTAGTGTTCACCGCAGTAGTTATAAATACTGGCGACAACGACCTGCTAAGCTCAAGCCTAGCTTGGTAAAGCTTCGCTGTTTAGTAAAAGAGCTTCATGTGGCGAGTAATGGCTCTGCTGGCGCAAGAAGTATTGCTGATATGGTAACAGCAAAGGGGACGCCATTATCCCGTTACCGTGCGTCTAAGCTGATGAAATCACTTGGCCTAGTTAGTTGCCAGATACCGAAACATCGTTATCGTAAAGCATCAAAAGAACATGTAGAAATCCCTAACTATTTGAGTCGTCAATTTGCGGTCTGTGAACCCAATCAGGTATGGGTGGGTGATGTGACTTACGTATGGACGGGGAATCGCTGGGCCTATTTAGCTGTAGTTATTGATTTATTCGCTCGTAAACCGATTGGCTGGGCAATGTCTTTTTCCCCAGATAGCAAATTAACTGGGAAAGCATTATCGATGGCTTTTGAATCTCGGGGCAGACCTAAAGGTGTGATGTTCCACAGTGACCAAGGAAGCCATTATACAAGTCGTAAGTATCGTCAATTATTATGGCGTTGCAAGATCAAGCAAAGCTTATCACGACGAGGAAATTGCTGGGATAACGCACCAATGGAGCGGTTCTTCAGAAGCTTGAAAACAGAATGGGTTCCAGCCGCTGGCTATCGAAGCTTCGCAGAAGCCCGCCAAGAAATCACTAAATATATTATTGGCTATTATAGTCAACTTAGGCCACATCATTACAACGCTAGCCTGACTCCTAATGAGTCAGAACGATTATATTGGGAAAGCTCTAAAGAGGTGGCCAATTATTCTTGACCACTACA
>NZ_JBNNXU010000050.1:0-1325 GCF_052873915.1 Photobacterium sp. DNB22_13_2 | reverse complement strand
GCTTAATTAGATGGTCCGCCTCACTCCAAAGCCGCTAGGCTTTGGTTTGAGATAATACGGAGGCGAACCATCATGTTAATTCAAGTTCTTGGTATTGATTTAGGCAAGTCCTGTTTTCATATTGTCGGTCACGATGCGGCTGGTAATACTCAATTCAAAAAGAAACTCTCTCGCTCTAAACTATGTGAATTTCTCGCTAATCATCCTAAGTGCATCGTGGCTTTTGAAGCTTGTGGAGGCGCTCATTGGTTGGCACGTAAGTGCAGGAAGTTTGACCATAAGCCAAAAGTTATTCCCCCTCAATTTGTTAAAGCCTACCTCAAAGGCAATAAAAACGACTTTAATGATGCAGAAGCCATTGCTGAAGCTGCTACTCGACCAAACATGCACTTTGTCCCTATTAAATCTGAAAATGCTCAGGTGATAGCCGCAATTCATCGATTTAGAAGTGGTTACATTAAGGAGCGAACAGCCTGCATGTCGCGTATCGGAGCCGTATTGTTGGAGTTCGGAATGAGCCTGCCTCAAGGACACGCAACCATGAAACGCTTGTTTCAGTGGCTGGCCAAACAATCAGAACCGCTTCATCCCATGTTGATACAAGAACTACAACATCTTCATGAACATTACCAAAGTTTGAATGAACGAATAGCTGAGCAAGATAGAAAGTTAAAGCAGCTGCTTGATGAGAGTGAACTCGGCCAACTATTGAGGACAATTCCTGGCGTGGGTGACATGACTGCAAGTGCATGTTTAGCTGCGGTGAGTTCGCCTTCAGAGTTTAAAAACGGTCGCCATATGGCAGCTTGGCTAGGGCTGGTACCAAAACAATATTCAACGGGTGGTAACCCCAAGTTGTTAGGGATAAGCAAGCGGGGTAACACGCACCTAAGAACGTTGTTTATTCACGGAGCTAGAGCAGTGTTATCGCGGGTTGATAAGACAGGAGCAGCATTTGGTAACTGGCTGGTTAAGTTGAAGGCTGAAAAGCCGTTCAATGTAGCGGTAGTGGCATTAGCCAATAAGATGGTGCGTATTGCTTGGGCTGTGATGCTAAGAGGTACTCCATTCGAGGCGACAACAGCGTGATTCAAATTTGCAATGGTAGGTAAGATGACGAAAACGGTTAGACCACCAGACTGAAGACCTGATATAAAAAACAGCAGAAAATGCTTTCGGCTTTTTGAGGACAATCTGGCGCAGATCTCATCGTGGAGCGGGTTGCGAGAGCTTCCCAAAGAAGACTCCGAATACATTAGCGCAAACCAACCCCGTTATCGCAATTTTTACCCTTGCAATAACGAGGCGGACCATACATTTTTATA
>NZ_JBNNXU010000049.1:0-1358 GCF_052873915.1 Photobacterium sp. DNB22_13_2 | reverse complement strand
TGCATTGCCGCAGCTTCGGTGTATAGCTTAGCCCCGTTAAATCTTCCGCGCAGGCCGACTCGACCAGTGAGCTATTACGCTTTCTTTAAATGATGGCTGCTTCTAAGCCAACATCCTGGCTGTCTGAGCCTTCCCACATCGTTTCCCACTTAGCTATAACTTTGGGACCTTAGCTGGCGGTCTGGGTTGTTTCCCTCTCCACGACGGACGTTAGCACCCGCCGTGTGTCTCCCGGATAGTACTTACTGGTATTCGGAGTTTGCAAAGGGTTGGTAAGTCGGGATGACCCCCTAGCCTTAACAGTGCTCTACCCCCAGTAGTATTCGTCCGAGGCGCTACCTAAATAGCTTTCGGGGAGAACCAGCTATCTCCAGGTTTGATTGGCCTTTCACCCCTAGCCACAAGTCATCCGCTAATTTTTCAACATTAGTCGGTTCGGTCCTCCAGTAAGTGTTACCTCACCTTCAACCTGCCCATGGCTAGATCACCTGGTTTCGGGTCTAATCCTAGCAACTGTACGCCCAGTTAAGACTCGGTTTCCCTACGGCTCCCCTAATCGGTTAACCTTGCTACTAAAATTAAGTCGCTGACCCATTATACAAAAGGTACGCAGTCACCCAACAAGTGGGCTCCTACTGCTTGTACGTACACGGTTTCAGGTTCTATTTCACTCCCCTCACAGGGGTTCTTTTCGCCTTTCCCTCACGGTACTGGTTCACTATCGGTCAGTCAGGAGTATTTAGCCTTGGAGGATGGTCCCCCCATCTTCAAACAGGATATCACGTGTCCCGTCCTACTCGTTTTCACTGATAAGATGCTACCGGTTACGGGGCTATCACCCTGTATCGCTGTGCTTTCCAGCACATTCACCTGTCATCAAACTAGCTTAAGGGCTAATCCGGGTTCGCTCGCCGCTACTGCCGGAATCTCGGTTGATTTCTCTTCCTCGGGGTACTTAGATGTTTCAGTTCCCCCGGTTCGCCTCGTTACGCTATGTATTCACGTAACGATAACTGCTTATGCAGCTGGGTTTCCCCATTCGGAAATCCAAGAGTATAGTGATTCTTACCATCTTCTCTTGGCTTATCGCAGGTTAGTACGTCCTTCATCGCCTCTGACTGCCTAGGCATCCACCGTGTACGCTTAGTCACTTAACCATACAACCCCAAGAGGTTTCGTATGGCAACAACCAAGGTTCACTCTCTCGTTAGAGAGAATTTTTTGTTTTCGCCGGACTCTTACACAAGACACTTGAATGTGTGTTGCTTGAGAACTCGTTTTATCTTTCGATAAAACTATTTAGTATTGAATTCGAAAATTCAATTTACTAGTCAGCTTTCCAGATTGTTAAAGAGCAT
>NZ_JBNNXU010000048.1:0-1876 GCF_052873915.1 Photobacterium sp. DNB22_13_2 | reverse complement strand
GGTCCTGGGTCCTGGGTCCTGGGTCCTGGGTCCTGGGTCCTGGGTCCTGGGTCCTGGGTCCTGGGTCCTGGGTCCTGCAAAAGCGTTTCTACTACCTAATCCATGTCAAGCTCTTCACTCTTATCCTTTCGCTCTTCCCGCTTTTCCTAGGGCCTGCTCTTCCTAGGGCCACTTTTACAAATCACGTTTAAGACAGTGTTTTAATTTCTTAGAATCTAGATAATCAGACGCCATGTAAAATAAAACAGTCACACAATTGAAAACATAAAATAAATAAAAATATATTTAAGATATTAACTCTGTATTCAATTGTGTTCTTATTGATTTGTTAAAAGCCAATTAATTCGTCTCAAAAGTGTGACACTGTACGTAAATTATTTTAGGTTTACGAAATCAAATCAGGATTTGAGCTATCATATATTAATAATAACATTGTCAATATATTGACAGCAAACATTTTAAAATACATTTTTTTGACGACAGAAGACTAATTAAGAGGGAGAGTGCATGTTTAGGGCATATGCTCACTTTTCAGTGAACCATCCGATCATACATATAACTAATCTTATGATTGTTATGATAATATTTGCAGTAAGCTGTTATCAGCTATTAGCAAATGAAAATTTAATTTTTGCAGCTGGCTTTTTGTTTGTAACAATACCAATTATTGTTTTTGCAAAATCCTCTGATTACAAACGCAAATATCTAAGCGCAAATAATTAACCGTAGCCACAAGGCATATTATTGCTACCAAAAAATCGGCATACTCTGATGCCGATTTTTTGTATAAATTTAAATATCAATTAGATAGCTTGCTGTTGAAGCTGGTGCCACATTTCTTTGACAATTAATTGATCGGCTGGGTTTAGCTCTGACTGCGCTTCAGCCATGCTCGATACAACCTTGGCATTCATCGCCTCGATGGTTAACTCCCCTTCCAGCTCGCAGTTCGCAGCAGACAGTGAAATGTGGCCACGCAGGTAACCGCCCGCAAAAAGTTCATCGTCTGATGCGGTTTCAACCATTTGGTCGATTAGGGTTAGTAGTGTTTCTTCGTATTGATGGATCATAATATCTTTTGGGGTTCGGGATTCTGGGTCCTAGGGCCTAGGAAGAGCAAAGCCCCAATTACTACGCCATGTATAACAGAATCAAGTTAGTATTAGTACTGGGTACTGGGTACTGGGTACTGGGTACTGGGTACTGGGTACTGGGTACTGGGTACTGGGTACTGGGTACTGGGTAAATAGTTTCCTTTATCAAGTACTCAAGTCAAGCTTTTCTGCTTTTCCTAGAACCTAGGACCAGCTCTTCCCCGTTCCCGCTCTTTCTATTCAAACATCCCCGCCGCTAACGGCTCTACCCCATAGTGGCGTCTCAATGCTTCTGATAAGGTTTTGGCTCGTGCTGGCATGCCTTCTTGGAGGTAAACCAACACCTGCTCGCGTACTTTGTTTGTAAACCCTGCTCGGTCTGGCTCACAACTGCCGCTTAGGTTATCACAGCTCACTTGGAAGCGAAAACCGCAACTTGCAGCAAGGATCCACTCAACAGCTTGGGGTTTTACTTCTACCTTTTCAAATTCGGCTTGTACTTCAGCGGTTCGGCCATCAGGCTCGTACCAGTAACCGTAATCTTCCAGTAGTCTGCGCTGCGGACCAGCGATACACCAGTGGGCTATCTCATGTAGTGCCGAGGCAAAGTAGCCACGGGCGAAAATAATCCGGTGATGTGGGTGCTGTTCATCCGCAGGAAGATAAATTGGCTCATCACCACCAAGGATCAACTCGGTGTTGAATGAATCGATGAAGGTTTGGTTGAAGATGTTGATAATGTCAGTGTTTTTGTGGGGCATAGGGTAAGAGCGGGTCCTGGG
>NZ_JBNNXU010000047.1:0-2174 GCF_052873915.1 Photobacterium sp. DNB22_13_2 | reverse complement strand
TGTCCGTGCGACCTGAAGTCGTATGAAGCGTTGTTCACCACGACAAGAGTGAACCATCTGTATCACCAGATGACCCTAGGATCCTGAATAAAGCAGCGGATCCGACAATGTAACGAAACTCGGTCGTTAGACCGAGTGGGAATGGAATCGTGAGAGGACGTTCCTCCTGATAACCACAAATTGGGTAAGTGCTAGGGTGTCAGTATGATGAACGTAAGTGAATCCACGTAAGGCGCGTTATATGATGAAGCAGCGGAAGTGGTTAATACGCTGTGGCCAAAACGGCAATGAGAGTCGGAAAGAAGTTGGACAGTACTCTTTCGTGATCGATGTACTCTCCGCACTATAGTGGGCATCTAAGCTGATATTTTGCGCGACATACGGAACAGGGTAAGCCTGTATATCTCCCATTGGGAAAGCAGTCTGCGAAGATTGCCGATAGGTGTGCAGGTAAAGGAGGTTAGAAAAAGCAAAGGTCGCTTTGTAATGAAGTGGATACAGGTTTATACCTGGCGCGAAAGCGAGCTGACTTCTAACTGGTCTCCCGTTGCAAGATGATTTGAAGAACTTTATTCAAGGGGAAACGCAAATGATGGCTTCATCAGAAGCTAGTGCCTCTTCTAACGGCGCTCAATGGCAATCCATCGATTGGAAAGCCGTAGAGTCGAACGTGTTAAAGCTTCAAATGCGCATTGCAAAAGCAACCCGAGAGGGAAAACACAGTAAAGCGAAAGCTTTGCAGTGGGTTTTAACGCACTCGAGATCAGCTAAATTACTGGCTGTGAAGCGAGTGTCCCAAAACAAAGGCAGTAACACTCCTGGAGTCGATGGTGTCATCTGGAATACGGATGCACGTCGAATGACCGCAGTTAATCAATTGAACCGTAAAGGCTATCGAGCCAAACCCCTCAGACGTATCTACATCCCTAAAAAGAATGGCAAACTTAGACCCCTAGGCATTCCATGCATGATAGACCGAGCGCAACAAGCGCTTTATCTGCTTGCTTTGGAGCCGATATCGGAAACGATAGCAGACCCAAATAGCTATGGCTTTCGTCCTAATCGCAGTACGGCAGATGCGATTCAACAATGCTTCAAATGCTTGTGTCTAAAGCGTTCAGGTCGTTGGGTTTTAGAGGGGGATATTAAAGCTTGCTTTGACAAGATCGGGCATGAATGGCTACTTGAACATGTTCAAACAGACAAAAGGATGCTGAAGCAGTGGTTAGGCTCAGGCTACATCGATAAGGGCTTGTTCTACCGAACTTCGGAAGGAACTCCGCAAGGCGGAATTATCTCCCCAACGCTTATGTTACTGACACTCGCGGGTTTAGAAAAACTCGTAAAAGAAGTAGCTAAGAAATCGGGAGAACGAGTCAACTTTATAGGTTATGCGGATGATTTTGTGATAACAGGTTCATCAAAAGGTGTTCTTGTTAACGAAGTCAAACCACGACTGATTGATTTTCTAAAAGAAAGAGGGTTGGCACTCTCCGAAGAGAAAACGCACCTTACTCATATAGATGATGGCTTTGATTTTCTGGGTTTTAACCTCAGGAAGTACAAAGGCAAACTGCTCATCAAACCGAACAAGAGTAACGTTCTCTCTTTCTTGGGTAACTTGCGTGAACTCATCAAGAAGCACGCAACAATGCCAGTCAATGATCTCATTAGATTATTGAATCCTAAACTAAAAGGCTGGGCGAATTATTATCGCCACTGCGTTGCAAAGCGTACTTTCGGTTATCTCGGTCATCAAATCTTCTGGTTACTGTGGCGATGGGCGGTAAGACGTCATCCCACCAAACCAAAAGACTGGGTAAGGCGAAAATACTACATGAATAGAAGTGGTGGGTGGCAATTTCACGGTTGGCAGAAAATCGCCAATATGGACTGTCGCTACAACCTAATTCAAATAGCGAAAACGCCGATTAAAAGGCATGTGAAAATTAGAAGTGCAGCAACCCCGTTCGATCCTCTTTACCAAGATTACTTGGCAAAGAGGAAGCCGAAAAAGGAAAGCCGCCACTCTTGGTTTGACCCTGCTTTAACTGCTATCTAGGTTGCTGGGTAACGTAATACGCCTTAGCGGAGGCTTGAGCCGTATGCAGTGAAAGTTGCACGTACGGTTCTTAGGAGGGCGGCACTTGGTAACAGGTGTCGCCTATCCGACA
>NZ_JBNNXU010000046.1:0-2402 GCF_052873915.1 Photobacterium sp. DNB22_13_2 | reverse complement strand
AGCGCCTGCGGCCCACTCTCTCCTCCGGCAAGCACTTGGATATGGCGGGTATCGACCGTCACCGCCTGCTCATTCAAAAAGCGTTGCCACAATGACGGGGTCTGCTGGATCAGGTCAATTTCCCGGTGCTCACGCTGTAAATCCCGATGGGCCCGTTCGGCATCCGACAAGATCAGGCAACCACCGCTCATCAAGGCGAGTCCGTATTCCAGACCAAAAATATCAAACGTATACTGGGTCAGGCTGAGTACCGTACGGGGCTTGTCGGCGGGCGACAGCCTGCTGGCCATCCCCTCCAAGAAGCGGACGAAGACCCCGTGCTCGATCATCACCCCTTTCGGCTGCCCGGTTGTCCCGGAGGTATAAAGGATGTAGGCCAACTGACCTGGCTCTGGCGCCCTCTCCGGAGCGTTCTCCGGGAAAGATGACAGCTCCTGCTCATCCAGTGTCACGACCCGAGTCATGCCAGCCAGCCGGGAGCGGTAACCGCTCTGGGTGACAACCAGCGGTGCCTTGGTATCGCTGAGGATATATGCCGTCCGCTCCGCCGGATAATCGGTGGAAATCGGCACATAGGCCCCACCGGCTTTCATAACCGCCAAAATCACCACCACCATCTCGGCATGGCGATCCAGATACATGGCTACTGGCGTTTCGGCCGGCATCGGCTGCCCGTAGTGCTGTTGGTAGTCGGCCAGCAAGGTATGCGCCAGCCGGTTTGCCCAGCGATCCAGCGTGCGGTAGTCCCAAGCCTGCCCATCTACCCGCAGCGCTATGGCCTGCGGTTCAGCGGCGGCCCGTGCTTCAAAGGCATCCAGAAAACTCCGGTACTGGCCTCCGTCCCAGGGCGAATGCCAGCGGTGCAGCATCATCCGGGCCTCTTCATCATTGAGCAGCTCCACATCGGCCAACTTCATGACCGCCCCCTCAGTCAACTGGGCGAGGATTTGCGGGTACATCTTTGCCATTCGGGCAATCGTGTCCGGTGAGAAAAGACTGGTTGCATAATTAAACTGGCCGCGCAGTGCTGGTCGGCTATCATCCAGTACCAGGCTGAGATCAAACTTGGCCGGTACCGCCTGCCAGCTTACCGCGGGGTCCGAATCCAGCAACTCGAACGGTGAGTGGTTGAAGGCAGCAGGATCCTGGCCGAAGTGCTGCAGGCTGAACATCACCTGGAACACCGGGTGACGGGCAGGGTCTCGCGTCCCCCCGAGTAAGTTGACGATTTTCTCGAACGGCAGTGACTGGTGCGCCTTGGCGTCGATGACGGTCTGGTGGATCCGGGCGAGCAACTCCACCACACTCTCACCGTCCTCCGCCTCAATACGCAGCGGCAGGGTATTGGCAAAGAAGCCGACCAACCCCTGTGTCTGGTTCTGCTCCCGGTTATCCGACGGGGCTCCAATGACAATATCTTGCTGACCGGAAAGGCGGGACAGCATCAGGTAGAATCCAGCCAGCAGCACCGTATATAGGGTGGTTTGGTGGCTCCGGGCGCATTCGTTGAGCGCCGCTGACAGCGCTTCGGGCAACACGAAGTCGAAATTGGCACCGTGGTAATCGAAGGAGGCCGGACGCGGGTAGTCTTCCGTGAGTGCCAACGCCTCTATTCCGGCCAGCTGTGCCTGCCAATAAGCATCCAATCCGGTGTCGTCAGCATGCGCCAGCTGATCACGTTGCCACAGGGTATAATCCAGGTAGCTTATCGACGGTGTAGACAGGGTGCCCTCCGCCCGATGACTGGCTGATGCCGCATAGAGCTCGCTGAGCTCACGTAAAAACAACGCCATCGACCAGCCATCGAAGGCGATATGGTGCCACAGTAACAGCAGATAACGCTGCCCGCCCGCCTCGTAAGCACGGCAGCGCATCGTGGCCTCATTCGCCAAATCGAAGGGGGTGGTGACAACGGTTTTCACCTCGTCCATTACACTGTCTAGTGACGGGCGATACTGCAGCGGCACGCTAAACGGGGTCAATGGCAACACCTGCTGCCGATCGGCCCCGGTCTCATCCTGGCGATAGACAGTACGCAACACGGCATGGCGCTGCTGCAACAGATTCAGCACGTGCTCAAGCCGCTGCAGGCAAGTGTCTGGCCGCAGTGCCACGAGCATCGGTATATGGTAAGTGTGGCCGCCCGGTGCAAAGCGCTCAAGAAACAGCACCCGCTCTTGGGCAAATGACAACGGTCCGGACTGAGCGCCGGTGGCCGGGATCCATTGCACCTCGGCCAGCTCCTCGGCAATCAGCGCGGCAATGTTTTTTGCGCTGAACAGCTGGGGCAGGGTCACATTCAGATTGAGCGTACGCTGCATTTCTCCGATCAACTGTACGGCATTGATCGAGTTACCGCCGATGGAAAAGAAATTATCTTCGATGCCGACCCGCTCCAACCC
>NZ_JBNNXU010000045.1:0-2541 GCF_052873915.1 Photobacterium sp. DNB22_13_2 | reverse complement strand
GGTCTGCTGAAGAAAGGTGACAAGATTGCCCTTATCACCCCAATCTTCACACCGTACCTGGAAATCCCAGAGTTGGCAGAATACGAGCTGGAAATTGTCGAGCTTCGTCTGGACGAAGTAACCTGGCAGCTACCAAAGTCAGAAATCGCCAAGCTCGAAGACACAGATATCAAGCTGTTGTGTGTGGTTAACCCGGCTAACCCAGCATCAATGAAAATGTCTGACGAGACGCTGGATAACATCGCTGAGTTGGTTGAAACCAAGCGTAAAGATCTATTCATCATCACTGATGATGTTTACGGCACATTTGCGGATGACTTCGTCTCGCTATTTGCCAAATGCCCGTACAATACACTTTGCGTGTACTCGTTCTCAAAATACTTTGGAGCGACAGGCTGGCGTTTGGGTGTTATCGGTATCCAGCACGATAACGTATTCGACGACGCGCTACGCATGCAAAGCGAACAGCAGAAACAGCTACTGGACGAGAGATACAAAACACTGACCCCTGAACCTCGTACTATCACGTTTATTGACCGTATGGTGGCAGAGAGCCGTGGCGTTGCACTGAACCACACTGCTGGTTTATCTCTACCACAGCAAGTTCAAATGGCGCTATTCTCACTGGCTTGTTTGATGGATGCAGAAGAATCTTACAAAGATGCCTGTAAGAACATCATCCGCCAACGCTACAACACCCTTTACAAAAACATGGGCGTTGAAGTTGAGAAAGACGTTAACCGCGTTGATTACTACACCCTGCTAGATCTGGATGTACTGGGCGCAAAAATGTACGGTCAGGAGTTCGTTGACTGGTTCAAAGCCAACAACATGGGCAAAGACTTCCTGTTCCGTCTGGCTTACAAAACGGGCGTGATCTTACTACCGGGTAAAGGCTTTGACGTTGTACACGGTTCAGTACGTGTTTCACTGGCGAACCTGACTCACCACGAGTACGAGTTGATTGGCCGCGAAACCCGCAAAGTGCTTGACGAGTACTACAACAGCTTCGTGACTGCGACTCAAGCGTAATAGTTAAAAAAGCTGCCGTTAATCGGCAGCTTTTTATTTTTACATCCATTTTGAATACCTCCATTATTTCAATCGTTATCACTCATTCAATAAAAAAACTCACTTCACGAAAACAACCATAATAATGAACTTTGAGATCAAGTAAAAAACAAGCTAATTTTTCACATAACCACAGCCATCAAGTAATGTAATACCCCAACCCAAAATACAAACCAAAATCTAATTAACAAATACTTAGTGACAAATAATATCAACACAAAAAAATGGAAGGATTCAATCATTCATTTGCGAGTTTGGATACTGATTAACTCGCGATAATATATTCCCACAGCAAGAGAGATGAGAAATTAATACATTTAATCATCTTTAAAAGATTATCCATTAACTCAACAACTGAATATTAAGTGCGTTTAATTGTACTTAATTAGACAAGATAACTCATTGACACCTTCTTAGAGACTTTATTATGACGACTAAAACAAACACAATCGACTTTTCAAAATTTGCAGACCTAAGCCCATTTGAACTGAAAGACAAATTGATTGAAGTGGCACAAACGGTTCCTGATCGCACCCTGCTTGATGCTGGTCGTGGCAACCCTAACTTCCTAGCAACTCTGCCACGCCGTGCTTTCCTTCGTTTAGGTGACTTTGCGCTTGAAGAGTCGGAGCGCACCTACTCTTACCTAAACGGTGGTTTTGGTGGTATCCCTGATGGTTTCGGCATTGTTGAGCGTTTCGATACCTTTGCCAAACAGCACGCTAATGCCGAAGGTGTTCAGTTCCTACAAAAAGCACTGAGCTACACCAAAGACCGTCTAGGCATTGATAAGAATGTCTTCTTGAACGAGCTAGTGAATGCCTTCCTGGGCTGTAACTACCCAGTGCCAGACCGCATGCTGACAAACATCGAGCAGGTAGTGAAGCAGTACATCGGTCAAGAAATGTATGGCAAGCTGCCAATGACCAATGACTTCGACCTGTTTGCCACTGAAGGCGGAACAGCCTCCATGACCTACAGCTTCCAGTCAATGTTCAACAATGGTCTGCTGAAGAAAGGTGACAAGATTGCCCTTATCACCCCAATCTTCACACCGTACCTGGAAATCCCAGAGTTGGCGGAATACGAGCTGGAAATTGTTGAGCTACGCCTGGACGAAGTAAGCTGGCAGCTACCTAAATCGGAAATCGCTAAGCTCGAAGATACAGATATCAAGCTGTTGTGTGTGGTTAACCCGGCTAACCCAGCATCAGTGAAAATGTCTGACGAGACGCTGGATAACATCGCTGAGTTGGTTGAAACCAAGCGTAAAGATCTATTCATCATCACTGATGATGTTTACGGCACATTTGCGGATGACTTCGTCTCGCTATTTGCCAAATGCCCGTACAATACACTTTGCGTGTACTCGTTCTCAAAATACTTTGGAGCAACAGGCTGGCGTTTGGGTGTTATCGGTATCCAGCACGATAACGTATTCGACGACGCGCTACGCATGCAAAGCGAACA
>NZ_JBNNXU010000044.1:0-12132 GCF_052873915.1 Photobacterium sp. DNB22_13_2 | reverse complement strand
CTGAGTTCCCGAACAAAGTGATCAGCGCAGGTAACGTAGTAACTGGCGACATGGTTGAAGAACTTATCCTTGCGGGTGCGGACATCGTTAAAGTTGGTATCGGCCCAGGCTCGGTATGTACTACCCGCGTTAAGACAGGCGTTGGTTACCCTCAGCTTTCCGCTATCATCGAATGTGCTGACGCTGCACACGGCCTAGGCGGTCGTATCATCGGTGACGGTGGTTGTGCCTGTGCCGGTGATGTTGCCAAAGCCTTCGGTGGCGGTGCTGACTTCGTAATGCTTGGCGGTATGCTAGCCGGTCACGAAGAGAGCAACGGCGAAGTTGTCGAGCAAGACGGTAAAATGTTCATGAAGTTCTACGGCATGTCTTCTCAAAGCGCGATGGACAAGCACTCTGGTGGTGTCGCTAAGTACCGTGCGGCTGAAGGTAAAACCGTTCTACTACCATACCGTGGCCCTGTTGAGAACACTATCCAGGACATCATGGGTGGCGTACGTTCGACTTGTACCTACGTGGGTGCAGCGCAGCTTAAAGAGTTGACCAAGCGTACAACGTTTATCCGCGTGCAAGAGCAAGAAAATAACGTATTCGGTAAAGAATAAGGTTTTCGATAAAGAGTAATAGCCACTCTTTAGCTAAAATTTGATTTTGCAAAGGCCACTGATGTGGCCTTTTTGTTTTGTTATTGTTGGCATTGATTCAAGTAGTCTACCAATTGCTCTAGGTTAACCGGAATGATTGTTGAGTTATCCTCCCCTTTCTTCACTAAGCCTTCCTTAATGAGCTCATGAATAATTCGGGTATAGGCTCTATCGGTACAACCAAATCTTTGTGCCTCCTGATACATATAGCCATGGCTCAACGATCTGCTGTCAGTTGTGCAGCGATTGACAATATCTTTGACGATGTTGAACTTTAGCGGGTATAACGATCGCTCGATGGCAATGTTCATTGACGATTGATACATGTTTGCCATTCGGTGGTTCATCCAAAATGCTATCGTCGCATCTTGTAGCAAGATCTCCGAGAACCGCTCTTTGGGTATAATCACTAATTCGGTAGTCGCCGTTGCCACTACATCAAATGAACATAGGTTACCCGAGAAAAACTCAATCTCTCCGAAAAAGTTATCTTCTATATAGTAATCACCCAAACTGAGCGTTTTGCCATTTAGCGCTGTGTGTAAAAGCATAAATTGAGCAGCCGCAGACCAATACACCTCTGTGACTTCATGTTCCTGCCTAACGATATAATCGCCCTTATATCGTGTTATACGCCGGAAGTTCTCATTCTTAACTAACTGACGAAACCGTTCTGGCCCTTTGCTCAAAATTTCAGACATACCCATTTTGCGTAAACTGTATCCAACCTATCAAATTATAAAATAAAACTTGTCACACCCGGACAATTGTCCTGCTATCAACCCCAAGCTATTCTTTAAGCTATTGTTCATAAGCTCAGGGAGCAAATAGCTTCCTGCATTATTGCGTATACTCATAATGATTAACTGCAATCTGGGGATTGCTCTGTGTTTCCCAGATTATACATTGTTAGGACAACACTAATGAATTACTTCGACCTGCCGAAAATTGATCTTCATTGCCACCTAGATGGTAGCGTTAGACCGCAGACTGTTATCGACTTGGCCAAACAACAACACATCACGTTACCTAGTTATGATGTTGATGAAGTCAATGCATTGATGGTTGCTCCCGAAACTTGCTCTGACCTGCCTGAATACCTCAGTCGCTTTGACCTACCTGTTTCAGTAATGCAAACAGCAGAGAGCTTAGAGCGTATTTCCTTTGAGTTGTTTGAAGATGCAGCCAAGGAAAATGTAAAGTACTTGGAAGTTCGCTTTGCCCCTCAGCTTCATATTCAAAAAGGGCTGACCTATGAGCAAATCATTGCCAGCGCTGTAAAAGGGATGAAAAAGGCTGAAGCTCAATATGATATCAAGGGTAACTATATCCTTTCGATGGTGAAGTTCTTGCCTTCGGACACCATCCCCCAAGTGATTGATGCAGGTATTAGCTTACTCAATCAAGGCGTCGTTGCATTTGACCTTGCTGGTAGCGAACTGGATGGGTTCTCCCACGACTATGCGACCTATGCACAGTATGCAAAAGACAAAGGATTCCGAGTAACCATTCACGCCGGTGAGCAAGGCAGCGGACAAAATGTCTATGAAGCAATTTCTATCCTAGGTGCAGAACGCATTGGTCATGGCGTTGCGATTAAAGATCATAAAGAGGCGTACACCCTCGTGAAGCAAGAAGATGTTGCTCTTGAAACTTGCCCAAGCAGCAATGTTCAAACTAAAGCTATCAGCGAGCTAGCACTTCACCCAATCAAAGCGTTTTACCAAGATGGTGTGCCTGTGACTATCAACACTGATAACCGCACAGTATCCAACACCACAATGACCGATGAAGTTCGCAAGGTGATGGAACAATTCGAGCTAGGCGAAGAAGATTACTATCAAATCTACAAAATGAGTGTTCAGCATTCCTTCGCGTCAGATGAGGTTAAACAAACATTGATGCAATTTGCTAAGTAATAGCAACTACATAAATACTTGATCAGTCTTACTGGTTAAAAAGGCCACTTTTCAGAAGTGGCCTTTTTCATATCCGTAGGCATACACAACAAGCTATCTCATCAATCCAACGATTTCTTAAACCGCTTCGATGCCACCAGCAAGCCAAAAACTGTAAAACCGGCTAACCATAATGTATCTCTCCATAAGCCCATCAGATCTGCCCCGCGTAGCACTATACCCCTTATCAATCGCATAAAATGCGTTGCCGGTAAGACTTCAGAGATCCATTGAGCAGCCACTGGCATTGCCTCGTAGGGGAACATAAACCCAGAGAGTAAAATGGAAGGGAGAAGGATAAAGACCGTCATCTGCATAGCCTGAAGCTGAGTAGAAGCAATCGTCGAGATAACAAGCCCCAGTGTCAAACTGGCCGAAATGAACAGCAAGGTTCCCAGTAATATCTGGCTGATCGCACCATTAATGGGTACATCAAAAATAAAGTGACCTAGTCCCAGAATGATAAAGACTTGAATAAGGCCGACGAATATATAAGGCACTATCTTGGCGACCATCAATTCAAATGAGTGAATCGGTGTGGTAATGAGTAACTCCAAATTACCTCTCTCTCTTTCTCTCACTATCGCAGCACTAGTGAACAGGATCATCGTCATGGTCAAGATAACACCCAATAAGCCAGGAATGATATTCACAGCAGAACGTTGTGTTGGGTTGTAATACAAGGCGACTTCAAACGTTTTCTTTATCGGAGGACGGATCTCTATATCCAAATCTGTCAGAGGCATAGTTTGTAGCCCAAGGATTGCTGCACTGATCATGGTATCAGAACCATCAACGATCCACTGCCCGAGTACGCGGCCCTGCATTGCTCGCTGAGTCAAGTCACTAGGCAAGATCAATGCAGCCCTAATCTCTCCTTGTTGTATTGCTATCTCTGCTTGCTCTGGGGTTGAGTAATGTCGCTTAATATTCACGACCTGCGTCACTTTCACTGATTCAGTGATCGTCCTCCCAGCGACACTCGCACTTTGATCAACCACGCCAACTGAGATATTTCGCACATCCGTGTTAATTGCAAAGCCAAATAACAGCAATTGAATCAGCGGGATCATAACCACCATGCCAAAAGTAATTCGATCTCGGGATAACTGGCGGATCTCTTTGATCATGATCGCTTTCATACGATTAAGTGAATTCATTGCCTCCCCTCCCCAGTCACCGTCACAAAGACATCTTCCAAACTAGGGCGTGCAATATTCATCTCGCTATTGGCCAGCCGAGGAAAGGTTTTCCGTAACCAACCGATAGGATCGGTAATATGATGGCGGATCAATACCCGTAAGCGAATACCCAGCTGCGCAGCCGAACGAACTTCGTGGTTTTGCAATAGCTGCTCTTTCAGCTCTCGCAGACGCTCCGCTTTGATTTCAACAATCTCAACTCCCATCTCTGTCATCAAAGTCTCTGGTTCACCATCCGCCCGAATCACACCAGCTTCCATGATTGCTAACCGGTGACAGCGCTCTGCTTCATCCATATAGTGGGTCGTCACCAAAATCGTGGTGCCTTGATCCGAGAGGTCGAATAGCTGCTCCCAAAACTCACGGCGATTTTCAGGGTCAACCGCCGATGTCGGTTCATCCAAAAACAGCAATTCAGGTTTGTGCATAGTGGCAGCAGCCAGAGAAAGACGCTGCTTTTGTCCACCACTCATACCCGATACCCGCTGTTTTCGTCGCTGATCAAGCCCATAAGTCACCAACTGCTCACTGACTCTTTGAGCTAAATCAACCTTACCCATTCCAAAGATTTGGCCAATGAACTCCAGGTTTTCTTCAACGGTTAAATCATCGTACAGGGAAAACTTCTGGGTCATATAGCCAATTTTCAGCCTTAGCTTTTCTGACTCCTTTGGAATATCCAATCCTAATACAGAAACATCACCTTCGGTTGGGCTCAATAAACCAGTCAATACTCGAATAGTTGTTGATTTACCGCACCCGTTCGGGCCGAGGAAACCGTAAATACTGCCTTTAGCTACCTTCAGGGTAATATTGTCGATGGCAGTAAACTCACCAAACTTTCTAGTTACGTTATGCGCCTCAATCGCGTACTCCATCATGATTATTCCCTGTTGAGATCAACTTGAGCGGGTACACCAGAAGGAAGGCGTTCGGCACTGCTCGTTAAATCGACTTCAGCCAAATACATCAAGCGGGAGCGTTCATCTTCGGTCAACGCATAATAGGGAGTGAAAGCTGACTCTGTTGACACCCAGCGCACTGTGCCTTCGAAGGGTTGCTCAACCCCATCAACATGTACTGATACTTTCAGCCCAGGGACAAAATTGACCCGGTACTTGGCAGGAACATACACTCTGGCATAGGGAACACGATCGGCCTGGATCACAGCGACGACCCCATTGACAGGCACACGCTCACCAAGGTTATAAGGCAGGTTATCTAAAATACCTTCACGTGTTGCCACAATAGTTAGCTCATCGAGCTTCTGTTGCTCTAAGGCAACATCGGCTTTGGCTGCAGCCAATTGGGCTTTAGCTTGGTCAATATCTTCCGGTCGCGCCCCTGCGGTAAGCTTGCTGAATTCCTCTGTGGCAGAATCCAACTCAGCTTTGGCTGAATCTCTAGCGGCCAACGCACTGTCTTTTTCAGATTGGCTGATCAACCTCCTTTCGACTAACTCAGCTTTGCGGCGATAATTTTTGTCAGCATCTGTTAATTGGGCCTGAGCCCTCGCTACTTTGGCTTGTGCTGCCGCTATATCTTCAGGTCGTTCGCCATTTGTCAGTCTCAGCAGGGAGGCTTCAGCTTTTGATTGTTCAGCCACAGCATGGGCTAATACCGCTTGCTGGTTTTTACTGTCAAGGATAACCAGCGTATCCCCCTGTTTGACCGTGCTGCCTTCTTTCACAGGAAGCTCGCGGATAATTTCATTGGCTGTCGCGGTAAATGTCACCCGATCACGCTCAAGGGTACCCAGCGCTTGATTCGTGAAGTCTTTCATACAGCCAGCTAATACCAATGGCACAAAAACAAAAAGGGAAAAACGGTTCCTACAGATTCCATTCATTGATTTATCTCTTACGGCTTAATTATTGGGCCAGTAACATTGCGATGCCTACTACTACAGTAGCACTTGGGCAAAGCTTAAAACTTAGCTCCGCTTCATACTTCAACATTTCGAGCACAAGATACTAGGTAAAATATTACTTTTATGAAGTAGGATAAATAGTAATTTAATCACTCATTGCCTTTCGAATAATTAATTGATCACTATAAAAAAAGACTCGTTAAAGCATTAACTTTCAATACCTTAAAAACAAAGCCAATTACACACTTAATAACAACAATGCATTATTAATTCACTTGGCTATATAATGAGGCAAGTGCTTATATACCAAAGGTTATTGCGTGTCGGAACTCATCTCTTCAGTACTTTTACCTAAAGGTAAGCCTTTGGGCGTCGAATTTGTTGAGGGAAACAGTAGAGGACTCTTTTCACAGCCCCATCGCCATGAATACTATGAGATAGCTTGGGCTCAGAAAGGCACGGGGTCGCACTGTATTGATTTCATTGAATATCCTCTTAACGAAGGTGATATTTACTTCATCTCACCGGGTCAGGTACACAGTGATACCAAAACAAGTGGGAAAATTTGCCTCATCACATTTCAGCCTGATTTTGTCGAAAACAATTACCGTGGGCAGTTGATCATCGATCAAACCTTCTATCACGAAAAAACCTCAGCTTCAGCGATTTCGATTGATACTCAGGGTGCGCGTGATCTTGCTGATCTTATCCGTATTCTGTCACAAGAGGTATCTCGGGAAGAAACCAACTGGCGACTGGTTAACTCTTTGCTACACAGTTTCTTATCCTATATACAACGATTTCACGAGAAAGAAATAAAATCTGACACCTTGCTCGAACGACGAATGTACAAGTTATATGTATTAGTTGATGAATATTTCCGGACCGAGAAAAAGACCGACTTCTATGCTAATCACCTTGCCGTATCTAATAAACGGGCAAACGAAATTGCTCGCCAGCACAGCGGCAAAACCATTTCTAAATTAATCCAAGAACGTACCATTCTCGACGCCAGACGTGAACTTGCTTTTACCACTAAAACAGTCAAACAAATCGCTCATGAGTTAGGTTATGATGATGTTGCTTATTTCTGCCGTTTCTTTCGTAAAGCAGCCCATGAGTCGCCTCTAGATTTTCGTACTAGAGTGTTCAAATAGTCCCATTATTAGGCCAAATAATCCCTTTTTACCCCATAACCTCTGCCACATAATACCCACAATACACAATAAGTTATTATGCTAGGAAAGTGCTTCTATCCTGGCGGAGCAGAACATGGTAAATAAACGCATCGACCTTCGAACCACTCCCATTGAACAGTGCTTTAAGCATTACCTTCTACCTGCAATTACAGGCTTGGTCATCAAATCACTCTTCATAATGGGCGACAGTATTATGATTGGCCGCGGTGTGGGGCCCGTTGGTCTTGGCGCTATCGCATTGACCATCCCATTTTTCTCATTCTTTACGGCTGTTGCCATGATGGTTGGCATCGGTGGCTCTGCCATGATGTCGATACAATACGGGAAAGGCCAGTACCAAGAAGGCCAGACGCTATTCGCCCAATCTTTGTTACTTGTTCTTTTGCTCGCTGGCGCTTTGTCTACCACCGCTCTTTATTGGCTTGAAGACATCCTTTTATTGATAGGCGCACAGGGTGAAACTGCAGCTCTGGCCGGCGATTTCCTGGGTGTTATGCTTCAGTTCTTTGTCATCTATGCCATTACCTGGGTTACCTCCTGCTTTGTTCGCAATGATGGCAACCCCAAGTTGGCGATGTATGCCATGGCAGGCGGCGCTATCCTTAACTTGGTATTAGATTACATCTTCATATTCCACTTTGGCTGGGGTCTGAAAGGTGCCGCTTATGCAACCGGAATTGCCCAAGTATTAATGTTGTTGTTTTTGCTTACGCACTTTATTTGCGGACAAGGTAAACTGAGACTGTCACTTCAAGGTATCGGGTTAGGCAAAGCGCCAAAAGTATTGGCAATCGGACTACCTATTTTCTTTATCGAATCATCAATGGCTGCGACCACTTTCATTTATAACGCGATCTTATTGGAATTGGGTGGCGTTCATTATTTGAATGCCTTCAGTATTGTAATGAATGTGGGCGTCTTTGTTATGTTCACCCTTGTCGGAATTGGCCAAGCCTGCCAACCAATCATTAGCTTCAACCATGGGGCAAAGGCACCAGAACGGGTAGAGAAAACACTGTTCATCGGCCTACGTTATGCGGTTATCGTTGGTATTTCAGCCATCGGTGTATCACAACTCTTCGCGACCAACATTGCGGGTTTGTTTACGGTTAACAATCCTGAGTTAGTCCAGTTAGCTGCCAGCGCACTTGGATTATACTTTTTGGCCTTCCCTTTCATGGCAATTAACTTGGTTAGCGCAACCATGTTCCAATCCATCGGTAGTCCTGCTCAAGCCAATGTTATCTCTGTATGCCGTGGGTTTGTCTTTGTCGTTATCGGTTTATTCTTATTACCGAAGGCGATACCAGAAAACGGGGTATGGCTAAGTCCATTGTTTGCTGAAACACTTGCCGCAAGTATCAGCGTCTTCTTCTTAGTGAAACTGAATAGAGAAACATCGCCAACAAAGAACACACTTCTTACATCTGAAAGCTAGTGTACCGAAAAATATCGTACGCATTAATCATAATAGTGTGTACGTTTTTCCCAAAAAGGCTTCGCAAAGCGATAGCCTCACTGCGTGAAACTAATTAGGGGAAATTTACATCCCATCAAATGGGTATTTAAGGAAAGAAGGTCAAGTAACTCATTTTGAGATAAAACTTTGTCAGTGACGTTGCTAAATTAGTAAAGCATTAATTAGTTAAAATATAGTAAATATTAATGTGGCACCCGAGCTTTATGGTTTGGTTGGAAATTATGTCGAACATTCTATGTTTCAAACTATAATTTTTACTACATATCAAACTATCAATAGTTTGGGGTTGTTATGTTGTTTAGAACTTGTCGTGTTCAATCACTCTTAGTGAGTTGTGTTCTGGCTTTGTTGATTTTCGGATGCAGTACGTCTAACGAAGATGATGAAAATGTTGACGTTTTTGCCAATGAACCTATTAATGAAGAAGACCCGGTAACAACAGAAGTAGCTATAACACAGAGTATTCCTCTACCAAAAGGCAAAGCAGAACCACTTTCACACCCTATGTTTTTATTGGAAAATTTAGCCTTCTACAGGGAAGGCCTTGATTACGAAAGTCCTGCTCAGTTTACGATGCATTATGACGGGAGCTGGGAGTTTTACGCTAACCGAATCGCAAATTATCGCAATACAAGCATAAATGAAGGTGTTACATGGGTCTTATGGTTAAGAGCTTCTTACTACGGTGAACGCGATTGCACCGGACCTATATTGTACGCTGAAAACTACCGCTTTTATTCGATTGACTATACAGAGGATGAAAGAAACATAAAAATAACCGGGCTAGATATCAAATTCTCCCAAAAAGCATCGCAAATCAGATGTATAAGGTATTATCAGGAATGGGTCCGCTAGGATCCTCCTTAGACGTTTTTCATGATGTCTTTAGGCTTTCACATTTGGAAGATTAAAGGCATCATTTTCATATGCGGTCTTTTCAATATTAGAGACTAACAAAGCAATAGGTGCCGCTCTGCTTTATCGGTGAGGAACTCTTTCAGTGCCTGAATCTGTGGGTTAATGACCCTACGGCTTGCACAAACCAAATATAAAGGTGCAGGTTCTGTTTCTCTGCCTATATCAATCTCGATCAAACGACCAGCGAGTAGATCGTCTTTAGCATCGAGTAACGATTTATAAGCGACCCCTTTGCCAGCAAGAGCCCACCGCCTAACTGCCTCCCCATCATTGGCATAGCGATTTCCTTTTACCACTAAGACCTGTTCTTGCCCGTGGTTAAAGAACCGCCAACGGTTATACAAGCTCTCACCCAAGGCAAAACAGAGACAGTTATGCGCTGCTAACTCATCAGGAGAATCAGGATAGCCATACTTAGAAAGATAATCAGGCGAAGCGCACAATACTCGTTTATTCCTCCCCGCAATAGGCAAGGCAACTAGTGAAGAGTCACTGGGTTCACCATAGCGCAAGGCAACATCGACAGGTTGGGTATACATATCTGCCAAACCATCCGTTAGCTGCACCCTGACTTCCAGTTTGGGGTGCAAGTCCATAAATTCGTCAATCCAACCCAGCAATAGATTACGGCCGCAGTCTGACGGCATAGACAGCTTAATTACACCCTGAAACTCTGCCAGCCCCTCATTTACAACGCTGCATGCCTCAGTCATAAGCCCGACAGCTTGTTCGCTATAGTTGAGGAACTGCTCGCCTTGCTGGGTAAGACGTAGATTCCGAGTCGAGCGAATAAACAGTAATGCACCAACTTCAGTTTCTAACCGCTTTAAAGCCGCACTTGCTGCTGCAGGCGTAATATCCATGTTCCTTGCTGCAGCCGATAGACTATGTAGCCTTGCAGTCTCAATAAAAATCTTAAGATCGTTGAGAGCCTTCATCGCATGCCCTATCTTCAAAAAGTATTTGAAAGTAAATCAAACCGATGATGGTTTTTCAAATTTTAGTTGTCAAATAAACTTCAAGCATAGATTTGATAAAGAACCTACCCTTTTGAAAGGGGGGCTAAAGGAGAACACCATGAAAGCGGTCGGCTATCAACAATCACTACCTATTACTGAACCTCAATCTCTGATTGATATCACCCTGCCAGTGCCTGTTGCCTCAGGCTCTGACATTCTGGTTGAAGTAAAAGCAATCTCAGTTAACCCGGTTGATACCAAAGTTCGAATGCGTGTGGCACCAGAACAAGGTCAATACAAAGTCCTTGGTTGGGATGCTGCGGGTATCGTCAAATCGGTCGGTCCGGATGTAACGCGGTTCAAGCCCGGAGACAAAGTCTGGTATGCCGGTGATCTTACTCGATCAGGCACTAATGCAGAGTTCCAGCTAGTTGATGAAAGAATTGTTGGCCACAAGCCTAAAAGCTTAAGCTTCGCACAAGCGGCGGCCTTGCCACTGACAACGATTACTGCGTGGGAAATGCTGTTTGACCGTTTGGAAGTAGAAAAAGACAGTAATAAAAAGATACTGATTATCGGGGCTGCCGGTGGTGTTGGCTCAATTATGGTTCAGCTTGCCAAAAAGCTAACTAATTTAACCGTTATAGGTACAGCTTCTCGCCCTGAAACACAGTCATGGCTTGAAGAGTTGGGAGCCGATCATGTTATCAACCATCGTGAATCCCTCAGCAAGCAGCTCGCTGATATAGATCTTGGTGAAGTAGATTATGTTGTTGGCCTAACCAACTCAGATGATCACTTAAATGAGATTGTTGAGTCTATCAAGCCACAGGGTAAATTCGGCCTGATCGATGATCCGGCTTCATTCGATATTCTGCAACTCAAGCGTAAAAGCATCTCGCTGCATTGGGAATTTATGTACACACGCTCATTATTTGGCACTGAAGACATGATTGAGCAGCATCACTTGCTCAACAATGTTGCAAAATTGGTCGATAACGGGGACATAAAATCAACAGTTGCTCACCAGGGCGGTACTGTTTGCGCAGATAACTTGAAAAAAGCACATGAGCTGTTGGAATCACAGAAGGCACTTGGAAAAATCGTACTTGAAGGTTTTTGATTTATAATCAGAAAGTTAGGAAGATAAAAATAAGGATTTATGAAGATAACGGGCAGCAGCTGAGGTGCTATCTTCGTAAAGGTAACACAAAAAAAATCATATTATTAGACTTGTTAAAAAACTTTCTCAGCCTATAATGCTGAAAACCGGAGCGTCTGCCAACGCTCCGGTTTTTTTGTGCCTGCAACATGGTATATAGGATTGCTGTCTGCCAACAGCTACCGACCATGTCGCAATATTCGATAAGATTTAAGGAATTACCAATGCGTATCGAACAAGACTTGAAACTGGGTTTTAAAGATGTACTGTTTCGTCCAAAACGTTCAACCCTAAAAAGCCGTTCTCAAGTTGAATTAACCCGCGAGTTTACATTCAAGCATAGCGGTCGTCAATGGTCTGGTGTACCAATTATTGCTGCTAATATGGATTCCGTGGGTAGCTTCGAAATGACCGCTTCCCTTGCCAAGCACGGTGTGATGACGGCTGTTCACAAACACTACACTGTCGCTGACTGGGCTGAGTTCGTTAACAGCAACGACGCGAGCGTGCTGAACAACGCAATGGTTTCTACCGGTACGTCTGATGCTGACTTCCAGAAAACCAAAGATGTGATGGCGCTGTCTGACGACCTTATCTTCATCTGTATCGATATCGCCAACGGTTACTCTGAGCACCTTGTGCAATACGTACAAAAAGTACGTACTGAGTTCCCGAACAAAGTGATCAGCGCAGGTAACGTAGTAACTGGCGACATGGTTGAAGAACTTATCCTTGCGGGT
>NZ_JBNNXU010000043.1:0-13910 GCF_052873915.1 Photobacterium sp. DNB22_13_2 | reverse complement strand
GGGGGTCGCGGGTTCGAGTCCCGTCCGCTCCGCCACTTATACTAAGCCCGAGTCGAAAGACTCGGGCTTTTTTACGTCTATATTTTTGTTGTGGTTTGCCCTTCGGTTAAATGAGTCCAGCTTTTAATAACCCTTCAATAGTTACTATCATTTATACAGTACTATTTTCCTATAGGTACTTATTACCACCTTGGTGTTGCCGGTTTTTCCTCTGGGATAAACAAGATACTATCAATACCATTAGGAATACCTTCGAGTGCTGCTCCTGTGGGAGGATTAAGGTCGATAAAGCTATCGGGATACCCTGCTTTATAAAGCCTCTGTTCTAATGAACCTGTTGGTGAGTGAATAGCGATTTTCTCTGATTCCCATTTGGAAGTATCCGGAGTCTGGGCTGCAATATAACCACCATAAGTGAGCTGTAACATGCTGTAGGTCGAAATATCAGGATAGCTTTGGTTTATTGCATCGATTACTGATGAGTCAAAGTAAGGGGTTGCATGGGAGTTGTGAGCCCAGATCGATATTTGACCGAGGTTTTGAAGCCATTCCTCTTTCAGCCAGAGGAGGTTTTCAGCAGACTGGGCATCAGTAATCTTATGAGCTAAGTTGTGATGAATAAATGTTACATGAGCATTTATGCTCTTGGCAATTTGTAGCCAGAATGAGGCGTATTGGCGAAAAGAGCGTGGTTGGCTTGAGTTATAAGGGGGAATGGTTTCCACTGTTTTTTGTGCGGCAAGCACTGCTTGTAACTCTTTTAGCTTGGGGACAAGACTTTTGTGATCTTGTTTGCTGTAAGGATCATGTTGATAGTACCAGGAACACATTGCCTTCGGTGCTAAGTTTTTGATGCTTTCAAAATCACTGACATGCAGGTTGTTCTTGTTGAGGTAGTAGGCCAACTCATCAAACATGATACTACAGCCTGGATCGCTGTTGATTCGTGCATCATAGCCTGTAAGGATAAGTGGATTACTACCCTGTTGGTCAATGTCATTTACATAGTTAAATAGCTCTGCCATTTCTGCGCTGAGTCGATGTCCAAACATATAGTTTGCATCAGGCCCGGTAACCGCATCCAGTAAAGTTTGCTTTTGGGTTAGATAATTTTGCCAAGCGACTAAACCATCATAAAGCCCAGCCTCAATGGCGACGACATCTAAATTACTTTCCTGATGCATCGCTTTTATCATTCGTGCCCGTAAGCTGAATGCCTTTGAACCGAAGTGGCTCATTTCACCTAGTCCTACTATGTCATAGCCTTTGGTGGCCGCGACAAATTCAGTTAATTCTGTGTTGTCAGAATTAATATTGGTGCTTGTTAGTGGGTAAATACTTAATCTAACTTCTGAATCTTGTGAATTACATCCGATTAGCAAAGGTACTAGAAGATAACTGAGTCTTTTCATTTTAAGATCTCCATCATTTGAATTTATGATGATAAGTTTTTGTCTTGAAATGAAAATATTGCATTTACTTGAAATGCGGCCAGCATACGAATAGAAAAGAAAGAAATGCGAGAAGGTTTATATTTTAAAGGAAATGGGTGCTGAATAGGCATTCAAAACTGTTTGATATAAAAACTATATTGATGGCGTATGCCTGCTAAGAACGATACGGAGTATTTAGCTTATACCAACCCCGAGTCGGAAGACTCGGGCTTGCATATCTGAAGGTTATATCTGCCTTATTGGTAGTTATAGAAGTGCCGTAACCAATGCTCGGCAATGGCTGTCTCGTCAGCCTCGCTTAATGGCTGTATCCCCGGTTTGAAGTCTTCTGGTTGGCAAAGTAATTGTAATCCGGCAAGCATATGTGCGGCTTCGAATAAGTAAAGGGTTGGATCTCCCATTCCGGTTTTGAACGGGGTATTGGCAGATTCACCGCCGGCGAGAAGGTAAAGGCGGTTGCCTTGCCGGGTTTGGTACTCACGGATCAATTTATTCCCGCCAACCTCAATTAGCGCGCCATTAGCGATCAAATTCGGTAAATTGAGTTCATCATCGGCTGATGTCACTGTGGCAATAAAGCTGTTGTCATTGATGTTATCAAGCAGATGCTCAGGGATAGCGCCATTGCCTGTACAGCAGTAAATCAAATTACATTCATGGATCAAGCGCTCTATTGAGCTGACTTGTACGCCATTGCGGGGAAACTGGGTCAGTCTTCTCGGGTCAATATCAGCGACCCGTATATTGCCGATAGCTTTACCTTTAAGATATTGGATCACCCCGCAGCCGAGGTTACCGGCACCGATAACACCGACCTTGAGGAATCCATCATTATTGAGTTTCAAGCCAAACTCTTCACGCAATATCTGATCGGAATAATGGACAATACATTCTGAGGCCTCGTAGTCAGCTGGGGCTTTGATACTGAGGTGAGAGACGGTGACAAGAGGGTGATTCAAGTTGCGGTTAAGATACTTGTACAAGCCGTTGGCGGTGAGTTCAGTGATCCCGATGAGCTGTTCTTGAAATACGTCGCCAAGGTGCTCGATGGCATGAGAGAAGTAACCGCCGTGATCGAGTAGTAGGAACTTGCTATCTGCCTCGATGTATTGGCGGATAAAGGCTTCTGCATCAAGGGGATCTTTTAGATGTTCTTTGGTTATACCATGGTTGGCAATAGTGCAGCTGGGCAGTTTCTCGATTGTGGCTTTGATTTGGCTATTACCACTGGCTGTCGCCCCTTTAGGAATAAATATCAGTTGATGGGCAAGCTCGGCAAGGACATTGATATAGGGCAGTGAGCCTTCGTAACAATGCATGACTGAGAAAATAATCAGTTTCTGCGGTGTGTTGTAGCATTGCGCAATTTGCTTTAAGAAGTCGTAGCCCTTGGCTGCATAGAAGTCAGAGTAGTACGAATGAGTTAAGATTGGTTGGGACATTATTATTATTCCGTTGATTAGTTATTTACAGCCAAAAAGATTCAGTAGCGCATAGAGTAACGGTTCATTTTGTCGGCTTTGTTTACAGCACAGACCTAATTGCATCGGTTGCACCTTCTCTTTTTCTAACCGTTTGACTTTATTTCCTACTGGGCTGTTTTCAATCACCACATCCGGGGCTATACCCACCCCACAGCCAAGGGCGACCATACTGACAATGGCTTCGTGACCACCGACCTGAGCATAAATATTGGGCTTTATCTTTTTGATTTTAAGCCATTTATCGGCCTTATCCCTTGCGGTTCCTGATTCCGGCAAGATAAATGGCAAGCTGGCCCAGCTCGGTGGTTCAGCCAATGCTTTTTGCAGGCTCGGTGGCGGGAGAAGCGGAGCGATAACCGACAGAGAGACATTGTCGAGTTCGATATAAGTCATTTTTCCCGGCAAGATATCGGGTTTGGCGGCAATGGCAATATCGGCTTCATCTTTCTGCACTTTATCGATCGCTTGGGCGGGATCTCCGGTGAGCAGTTGGATCTCCACCTGAGGGTAGAGCTGACGGAAGCGGTTGAGGATATCTGGCAAATGGCTATAACTGGCGGTGACGGAGCAAAAGAGCTTTAGCTTACCTTGCAGCTTGTGGTGATGATCAGCGAGCTCGGCTTTGACTTCCTGCCAGTTTGAGACAATGAGAGCTGCGGTCGGTAAGAGGGTTTGGCCGGCAGAGGTAAGTTCGACACTTCGATTATCACGAACAAACAGGGTTTGGCCTAAATCGTCTTCGAGGCGCTGAATGATCCGGCTGAGGGCGGATGGGCTGATATGCATGGCCTGGGCGGTCTGGCTAAAACTCTTTGATTCGCAAAGGTGAAGGAATAACTGCAAGGTTTTTATGTTCATCTTCCATGTTGCACTTTTTGCAATGACTTATTGTGAATATATCACTTTGCGCAATTTACTGCGTGATCTACTATCGGATTATTCGACAGGCGCTGTCGACCCAAGGAATAGAATTCACGGAGTTTGCTGTTATGGCTAATTATTTCAATACCCTAAATCTTCGCCAGCAATTAGATCAACTAGGTCGTTGCCGATTCATGGATCGCAACGAGTTTGCCAACGAGGCTGATTACCTTAAAGGTAAGAAAGTCGTTATCGTCGGTTGTGGTGCTCAGGGCCTGAATCAAGGTCTAAATATGCGTGATTCTGGTCTAGATGTGGCTTATGCCCTGCGCCAGGCTGCTATCGACGAGCAGCGCCAGTCTTACAGGAATGCGAAAGAAAACGGTTTTGAAGTAGGTAGTTACGAAACACTGATCCCGAAAGCTGATTTGGTTGTTAATCTAACGCCGGACAAGCAGCACACTAATGTGGTTGAAACAGTGATGCCACTGATGAAGCAGGGTGCCTCCCTTGGTTACTCTCATGGCTTCAACATTGTTGAAGAAGGCATGCAGATCCGCCCTGATATTACTGTTGTCATGGTTGCACCTAAGTGTCCGGGTACCGAGGTACGTGAAGAGTACAAACGTGGCTTTGGTGTTCCAACACTGATCGCGGTTCACCCAGAGAACGACCCTCAGGGTGATGGTCTTGAGATAGCCAAGGCATGGGCTGCAGCAACCGGTGGTCACCGTGCTGGCGTATTGGAGTCCTCTTTCGTTGCTGAAGTAAAATCTGATCTGATGGGTGAGCAGACTATCCTTTGTGGCATGCTGCAAGCAGGCTCAATTGTTTGCTACGAGAAGATGATTGCTGATGGGATCGATGCGAGTTATGCCGGTAAGCTGCTGCAGTTCGGTTGGGAAACGGTTACCGAAGCACTGAAGTTCGGTGGTATCACCCATATGATGGATCGCCTATCTAACCCTGCAAAAGTGAAAGCCTTTGAGCTTTCTGAAGAGCTGAAAGATCTAATGCGTCCGCTTTACAACAAGCATATGGATGACATTATTACTGGCCACTTCTCTAGTACTATGATGGCTGACTGGGCTAATGATGATGTTAATCTATTGGGCTGGCGTGGCGAGACGGCTGAAACGGCGTTTGAAAACTACCCAGATAGTGACGTAGAGATCTCGGAACAAGAGTATTTCGATAACGGCATCTTGATGGTTGCGATGGTGCGCGCTGGGGTTGAGCTGGCGTTCGAAGCAATGACAGCTTCAGGCATTATTGAAGAGTCGGCTTACTATGAGTCACTGCACGAGCTACCACTTATTGCCAACACCATTGCCCGTAAGCGCCTATACGAGATGAACGTGGTTATTTCTGATACGGCTGAATACGGTAATTACCTGTTTGCCAATGTTGCCACACCGCTACTGCGTGAGAAGTTCATGCCATCAGTAGGCACGGACGTGATTGGTAAGGGCCTAGGTGAGACATCTAATCAGGTTGATAACGCAACGCTAATCACGGTGAATGACACTATTCGCAACCACCCGGTTGAATACATCGGTGAAGAACTGCGTGGTTACATGACAGATATGAAGCGCATTGCTGTAGGCGGTTAATTTTCCCCAAAAGCTAAGCATAAAAAAGCCCGGATGATTATCCGGGCTTTTTGTTAGTCATTTCGCAAGATTACTCTTGCTCGGCATCTGCCTTTGGTGCCATGCGGCCTTCTAGCTCATCAAGCTTCTGCTCAAGTGCAGTTAGCTTCTGGCGGGTACGCAGCAGGACCTGGGTCTGTACATCAAACTCTTCACGGCTGACAACATCCAGTTTACCAAGCTGTGCTTGGATCACTTGGCGAACTTTCTGTTCTACATCGTTGCCTAACTCTTTGACTGGCTGAGGCATGGAATCCTGGATCTGCTTGGCCACTTGCTCAAGTTTCTTTGGATCAAACATAGCTTAGTTAACTCCGTAACGGCATTTCATCTGTTGTCGTTATTTTATTCAAATATAACAGGATTGTCGTTGCTGTTGGTACAAAATAAAAGAGGCCGTTAAAACGGCCTCTTTGTTTGCTTGCTGTCGATTAGCTATCGTGCGCTTCTTTCAGTGCATTGCGTGCTTCATCCGCACGCTTAAGCTTTTCCAGGTCTTTGTCCTCGACAAAGACCGGCAGCGGTTTGTGAATACTCGCCAGGTAAGAATAAATTACCGGCAGTACAAACAAGGTGAATACCGTACCGATAGCCAGGCCAGCAACGATTACGATACCGATACTGAAGCGCTGGGCCGCACCGGCACCGGTGGCGTACAGCAGTGGGATCAGACCGGCAATCATCGCGGCGGTGGTCATCAGAATCGGACGCAGACGGATTTTCGCCGCCTCCATAACTGCTGCCGTCCGGTCTTTCTTGTGGTGCAACTGCTCTTCTTTGGCGACTTCACAAATCAATATACCGTGCTTGGTGATAAGACCAATCAGGGTGATTAGGCCGACCTGCGAGTAGATATTCATCGAGGCTGCGCCCCATGCCAACGCGATCAGGGCACCACAGATAGCCAGTGGAACCGACACCATGATAACCAGTGGGTCGCGTAGCGATTCGAACTGGATAGCTAGAACCAGGAAGATGATCGCCAATGCCAAGGCAAAGGTGGTGTAAAGCGCATTACCTTCGGTCACAAACTGACGGGCTTCACCCATGAAGTCATACTGGTAGCCTGAAGGCAGGGTACTGGCTGCTTCGTTTTGGAACCAATTGATCGCATCACCCATCGCAACACCCGGAGCAGGAACTGCACCGACAGTTGCAGAGTTCAGCTGGTTGAAGTGTGGCAGCGAGCGCGGTTCAGACACAACATCGATAGTCACCAAGCTACCCAGAGGGATTGCATTGCCGTCAGCGGCGCGGACATAATAACCCTTGAGTGATTCAGGGTTAAGGCGGTACTTACGCTCTACCTGGGGGATCACCTCGTAAGAGCGACCGTTGAGGTCGATACGGTTGACATAACCATCGGCCATCATGGTACTCAGAGTGATACCGATATCCTGCATCGTCACGCCATAGGCGCCGGCCTTGTCCTTGTCGATCTTGATCTTCATCGTTGCCGAGTCGTAGTTTAGATCGAGATCCGAGTAGACGAACATTGGGTTACTTTTTACCTTACCCAAAATATCGCTACTGATCTGGAATAGGCTCTCGAAGCTGTTCGGTGTAGTGAGCACGAACTGGATTGGCAAGCCTGAGCCCGCACCGGGTAGCTCAGGCATCTGGAATGCCGTGACGGCCATTTCCGGGACGTCCTTTACCAAGTCCGTCACTCGCTTGACCACTTCAGCCTGGCTCGCTTCACGTTCGCTCCACGGTACCATCGAGGCAATACCAAAGGCCTGGTTGGAGTTCGGTACCCCAGAGAAAACCTGAGCAAAGGCTACTTCTGGCTGTTCGACCAGCATACGGTTCACTTCGCCCATGGTGTTCTCGATATAATCGAGGTTGGCATTTGATGGTGCGGTGCCCATCATAACCAGTACGCCTTTATCTTCCGATGGTGCCAGTTCACTCGGGATGAACTTGAACAGCACAGGCATAACACCGAATACGAGCAGTGCGAACACAATGACCACTGGGCGCATTTTCATGATTCCGCCAAGCATTTTCTCGTAGCGGTTGGTCATGCGATCAAGGAAGTGGTGTACCGTCGTTTCGAACTTGCTTGGCTTTTCATTGGCCTTCAGCATTTTCGAACACATCATAGGTGAAAGTGTCAGGGCGATGATCCCCGAGACGAATACCGCACCGGCCAGAGTTAGGGCAAATTCCTTGAACAGTGAACCGGTGATCCCGCCCATCATCGCGATAGGTGCATATACCGCACCTAGCGTTAGGGTCATGGCAATAACCGGCACGGCGATTTCACGGGTACCGATAATCGCTGCACGGAACGGTGATTCTCCTTCCTTGATATGGCGGTCGACGTTTTCCAATACCACGATTGCATCATCAACCACAAGACCGATAGCCAATACCATGGCCAGCAGAGTCATCAGGTTCCACGAGAAACCAAATGCTTGCATTACCATGGCAACGCCGATCAACGAGAGCGGAATGGTCACAATCGGGATAATAACCGCACGGAAAGAGCCGAGGAACAAGGTGATCACTACCAATACGATCAATGCAGCTTCGGCAATAGTCTTGATAACCTCATTGATAGACTCGTTAATCGCAATGGTCGAGTCATACATGATGTTCATCGAGATGTTGCTTGGCATGTTGCGTTTAAGTTCCGGCAACAGCTCATAGACATCGGCGGCAATGTTGATCGGGTTAGCACTTGGCGCGGCGTTGATCGCCGCTACAACGGCCTCTTCACCGTTGGCTGAAGCACGATAGACATCATGGCTCTTCTCCAGTGACACCTTGGCGATATCACCGAGGCGGATCACTTGACCTTCCTTGGTGGATACGACCAGTTTTTCCAGATCGTCGGTATTGCTTACCTGGGTATCGGCCGTACCGTTGTACAGCACGAATTCACCCGTCGCCTGTCCGGTGGCGGACTGGTAGTTGTTGGCGTTCAGAACGTTCATCACGTCTGTTGCCGTTAGGTTGTAGGCCGCCATTTTGGCCGGATCCAACCACACGCGAAGGGCGTATTTCATCCCGCCGTACAGGTCGACCTTGGAGACACCGTTGACCGTGAACAGTTGCGGGTTGATCACTCGCTCTAGATAATCGGTGATCTGGCTCGAAACCAACTCATCACTGGTAAAGCCGATATACATTACCGCTGTTGTCGAGCCTGTCGACATGGTCACGGTTGGATCTTCGGCTTCTTTCGGTAACTGGGAACGGACCGAGTTGGTCTTGGCAAGAATATCTGCCAGAGCCGCATTCGGGTCAGTATTCAGCTTCATGGTGACCGTAATAGTCGATGAACCAAGCACCGATGATGAGGTCATGAAGTCGATATTGTCAGCCTGTGCGATGGCCTGCTCCAATGGTTGGGTAATAAAACCCTGGATCAGGTCGGCACTGGCTCCGTAGTAGCTGGTAGTAACCGTGACTACGGTATTGGTCATGTCAGGGTATTCCCTGACCTGCATTTTGAAGATTGCCTGCAGGCCAAGGAGTGCGATCAAAAAGCTGATCGATACCGCTAGCACAGGACGTTTAATAAAAACATCTGTAAAGCGCATGTATCCTCCGGATCACAGCATTGGGGTTTCAGCTGGGGCTTCCAGCGAGTTGCTTTCTACCACACGGACTTTGGCGTGGTTGCTCAGGCGTACTTGCCCAGATGTGACCACAGTATCACCAGTTTTCACACCCTCTAGGATATGGACACTGTTACCTTTGCGCTCACCGACTTTGATGACGGACTGAGTAACCCGAAGGACACCGTTTTCATCCTCACCGGCCAGATAGACATTATCTCCATACAGGGTATAGGTAATTGCTGTCTGTGGCAGGATGATTTGGTCTTCCAACGTCGGCAGGATAATGTGGGCTCGGGCAAACATACCGCTACGAAGCTGACCTTCGTTGTTCGGGATATCCGCCTGGATTTGTACCAAACCGCTCTGGTAGTTCACCGCTGGCTCAATCGCGCTGATCTTGCCGTTAAATGGTGTTTCCGGATAGGCATCAACAAAGATCTCAACGTCCTGACCCAAATGAATATCTGAGATATCGGTTTGAGGAACCGTAAAGCGCAACTTCATTAGTGAGGTATCTTCAAGGCGCACTACATCGGTGCCCGGCTGAATATATTCACCGAGGAATACATTACGCAGGCCGACCACACCGTCGAACGGAGCTTTGATCGTACGGCGCTCAATTGTCGCTTTCAGGCTTTCGATATCGGCAACCAGTGAGAAATACGACGCCTCGGCATCATCATAAGCTTCTTTGGATATCGATCCTTTCTTGAATAGGCCACGGTAGCGTTCATATTTGGCCTTGGCGGCTGGAAGGCGAGCCTGGGTACTTTTCAGGTTGGCGGCCTCAACGTCGGAGTCCAGCGCCAGTAGTTGCTGTTCCGCTTTGACAGCAGCACCGGATTCAAAGTCGAGAGTTTGGATCACGCCTGCAACTTCAGTGGTAATGGTGACACCTTGGTTTGGTTCGATAAAGCCGATCGCTTCGATGGCTGGAACCCAATTGCTCGGATCGGCGGTGGTCACTGTGACCGGAAACTCTGGCTCAGGCATGCTGGCCATGTATTCGGCGATTTTTTGTTGTTTGAAGAGATTGAAACCAATCACGCTGCCAAAAAGCAGAATCGCGATCAGTAGCATCACTATCCATTTTTTCATTGTTGGGTGTGCTCCGAAGTTAGCTAATGTAATGTTAATGCTGAATTATGGCGTCCCATGAGGCTTTGATGGCTGCTTCTAGCGCGTCATCATTGACCTTGTAAATGCCGTTTATATGTTTGCGAGCCAAGCAAGCGCTTGGCTCAAGGCTTAGTGCGCTCAAGATTTCGTTATCGAGGTTTTTGAATAGGCCGGAAGCCTTACCTTCCTCGAATAACGTATTCACCTTGGCGAACATTTTCTTTTCTAATAATTTTTGTTCATGGCTTTCGCGCCGGGGTAGATTCTCGAATTGGCCACGGTTGATCAATGGGGCATCTTCCTGAGTCGCCATGTTCCAGATGTTTAACCACATAGTGCGAAACCTATGCTGCAACGGCATGTCATCTGACACGTTCTGGCTGATTTTGTTCGCGACATGAGCCAAAATGTGATCATGAAGCTGGTGCAACAGATCATCTTTGTCCTCGAAATAGCGATAAATCGTCCCTGCGGCCACTCCTGCCTCCTTGGCCACCATTTGCATCGAAATCCCGTGAAAGCCATGTTCTGCCAGTAACGTTTCCGTTGCCTGGAGAATGCGTTTTTTCTTGTCACTCATAAAAGGCAGTTGTAAATAAAGATGGTGAATGAATGTTCATTCACCATTTTATGGTGCCTGATTTTATGTGCAAGCAAATTTTTATATCGTCCGGATAAGCAGCTTAATAGGTAGGCGAATAGACAATGGCGGTGAACCCGCTACAATGCGCCTGCTGACCCGAAGATCAACACAGGATAAGTCAATGAAACTGAACCCAAGGCAAAACGAAGCGGTAAAATACGTCGCTGGACCAAGCTTGGTCCTTGCCGGCGCTGGCTCGGGCAAAACCCGAGTGATCACCAATAAAATTGCCTATCTGGTTCAGCAGTGTGACTACAAAGCCCGTAATATTGCGGCGTTGACCTTTACTAATAAGGCAGCTAGAGAAATGAAGGAGCGGGTCGGGCAGACGCTTGGTAAGCAGGAAGCGAAAGGTTTGATGGTATCGACCTTCCATACCCTGGGGCTCAATATTATCCGCCGTGAATACAAGTCTCTCGGTCTCAAAGCTAGCTTTTCCCTGTTTGATGACCAAGATCAGATGGCCTTGCTCAAGGAGTTGACTGAACAGCAGATTGATGGCGATAAGGATTTACTTAAGCAGTTGTTGTCGACAATCTCCAACTGGAAAAATGACATGCTGTCGCCAGCGCAAGCTAAGACTCATGCCTCAAGTGAACGCGATCAGATGTTCGCCTATTGCTATGAGATGTACCAACGGCAGATGAAAGCTTACAACGCCTTGGACTTCGATGATCTGATCTTGATGCCGGTGTTGCTGCTTCGTGATAACCAAGAGGTTCGTCAGCGTTGGCAGAACAAGATCCGCTACCTGCTGGTGGATGAATATCAGGATACCAACACCAGCCAGTATATTTTCGTCAAGTTGCTGGTGGGGGAGCGTGCCCGCTTTACCGTGGTTGGCGATGATGATCAGTCAATCTATTCTTGGCGCGGTGCCCAGCCAGAAAACTTGGTGCAGCTGAGCAAAGACTTCCCTAGCCTGAAGGTTATCAAGCTGGAGCAGAATTATCGCTCGACCAGTCGTATTCTGCGTACCGCGAATATTCTGATTGCCAACAACCCGCACGTGTTTGAAAAAACACTGTTCTCAGAGATCCCTGACGGCGAGATGCTCAAGGTGATCACGGCCAAGAACGAAGAGCACGAAGCGGAAAAGGTGGTGGGGGAATTAATCGCCCATCGTTTTTTGAACAATACCCAGTATAAGGACTATGCCATCTTATACCGCGGTAACCACCAGTCGCGACTGTTCGAAAAAGCCCTGATGCAAAACCGGATCCCCTATAAAATTTCTGGAGGTACCTCCTTTTTCTCACGGGCTGAGATCAAAGACATCATGGCGTATCTGCGCCTGCTGACTAACCTGGATGATGACAATGCCTTCCTGCGTATCGTCAACACGCCACGCCGTGAAATCGGTCCGGTGACACTGGAGAAGCTCGGTACTTATGCCAATATGCGGGGCAAGAGCCTGTTTGCCGCCAGTTTTGAAATGGGGCTGGAGCAGCATTTATCGGGACGTGGTTTGGAGTCCCTGCAGCGTTTCACTCGTTGGGTGGTCGAATTGTCCGATAACGCCGAGCGCGGTGATACGGTGGCCGCTGTGCGCCAACTGGTGCGGGATATCAACTACGAAGATTGGCTGTATGAGACATCGGCCAGCCCTAAAGCGGCCGAGATGCGGATGAAGAATGTTTCTGACCTGTATCGTTGGATTACCGCCGACCTCGAGGGTGATAATTACGATCAGGAAGTAAAGACCCTCAAGGAAGTGGTTCAGCGCCTGACCCTGCGCGATATGATGGAGCGGGGTGAAGATGACGATGATGCCGATCAGGTCCAGCTCATGACCCTGCATGCCTCGAAAGGCCTGGAGTTCCCTTATGTTTACCTGGTTGGCAGCGAAGAGGGGATCTTACCGCACCAAACCAGTGTTGATGAAGACAATGTCGAGGAAGAGCGCCGCTTGGCCTACGTGGGGATCACTCGAGCCCAACGAGAGCTTACCTTTACTCTGTGTAAGGAACGCCGCCAGTTCGGCGAGCTGATTAAACCTGAGCCAAGCCGATTCTTGTTTGAGTTGCCGCAAGATGATCTGGAGTGGGAGGCTGATAAAAAGCCAATGACCCAAGAGCAGCGAATGCAGAAGGGCCAGGCCCACATAGCCAATATCCGGGCAATGTTCAAAAAATAGCCCGTCATCAATGCGTACGTATTACTCAGGACGAGACAGTACATAAAGAAAAAGCGAGGGCCGGTTGGCGCTCGCTTTTTTGGTTGTTGGGTGGGGAAATTACAACCCTTCGATCATATGGTCGATGGCGGCAATGATTTCGTCATTGCTACAGTCCATACATGATCCCTTGGCTGGCATAGCATTGAAGCCGTTGATGGCGTGGTCGGCCAGCACATCATTGCCTTTGGCTAGGCGTGGGCTCCAGTCCGTTGAATCACCAATCTTTGGCGCGCCCATAATTCCAGTTCCATGACATGCTGCACAGAAGGTGCCGTAGACGGTATCACCACTACGAGGACCGGCGGCCACTACTGGGCCTGCAGGGGCATCGCCCTCAAGGTAAACGGAGCCTACCGGTTTGATACGTTCTGCGATAGCTTCATCTGACATATCGGCTGCTACAGCAGTACCGGCAAATGTCAGGGCGGCAACGGCCGCTACCATAAGTTGTCGAAGAGAAAATTCCATTGAGCTCACCTTTACACTTCCAGATCATTATGTGCTTTTGCCACAGTCTTATTCGTGCTTGTTGTTAGTCAAACTGTTGAGACAAGGCAGAGATTATTTACAGAATGTTTAATTTGTAAAAACAACGTGAGTATATCGCCTATTTTCATCGTGATAAACTAGGGGGCTGCTTTTGTATGATGCGAATCAACAGTTATTTGCCTATATTTGCAGCGAACGAGAAAAAAACTAAAAAAAACACTTTACGAGGAGGGCCCCGATCCGTAATATTCACCTCCGCCGATAGGGCATGCGCCCGTAGCTCAGCTGGATAGAGCGTTGGCCTCCGGAGCCAAAGGTCGAAGGTTCGAATCCTTTCGGGCGCGCCATTCCGGACAGGATCGTATCGGCAAAAGTAACATTGGTGGCTATAGCTCAGTTGGTAGAGTCCCGGATTGTGATTCCGGTTGTCGCGGGTTCAAATCCCGTTAGCCACCCC
>NZ_JBNNXU010000042.1:0-14169 GCF_052873915.1 Photobacterium sp. DNB22_13_2 | reverse complement strand
AACCGAACAAACCACCAAGTGGGTGAGTTTGGACAATTTGGCGCGTTGGCAGAGTGGCTATGCAGCGGATTGCAAATCCGTGGACCTCGGTTCGACTCCGGGACGCGCCTCCATATTCAGGTTCTGATACCTTATAGGTGGCAGCAACCGAACAAACCACCAAGTGGGTGAGTTTGGACAATTTGGCGCGTTGGCAGAGTGGCTATGCAGCGGATTGCAAATCCGTGGACCTCGGTTCGACTCCGGGACGCGCCTCCATCATTGAAGGCCTAGCGGTAACGCTAGGCCTTTTTTGTATGTATTCATCCTGCCAACTCGATAAAATTATTGACCCCAAACAAGCAAATGACCAACCCGCCTAACAGTTGTAGGTAGAAGGGAAAGGTGATGCTGTCATCATCTTTGAAGGCTAATCCGGAAAGGGCAAGCAGGCACTGAACGGTTAAGCTGCCAAAAAAGATGGCGCCAGCTAACTGCATGGCAAAGATCAAATCGACTTGCTCGGTAGAATGGCCAATGAATGCCGACAAAGCGATGATGGCGATAGGATTGGCAAGGGTGAGGTAAAAGGCTGAACGGAACCCGAGTTTTTGGGCTGGGCGATGTACCTTTGCGAGCAGCTTGGTATTTTTCATGGCGTTGAACATCATATATAACCCCATGAAAATAAGTACCCAAGATGAGAGCAGAATGATCTGATAATGGTATTGGTCGAGTTGGCTGATCAGCAGGCTGCCAGACACGAAGCTGATCAATGCGTAGCAATAGTCCGCCAGAGCCGCGCCGGCTGCACTGCGAACTGCTGCCATGTAACCATGGTGCATCCCATTATTGAGTACCAAAATGGCTATTGGCCCGACGGTTAATGACAAGATAATACCGAACAGAATGGCCTTCATCATTTCCATAGCTTCCCCTCACTGATACCCACCGCCTCAATGGTTGTGTTATGGGTGGTTTTATTTTAAATATAGTCACTGATGTAAATGACGTGCTAGAAGAAACAACAATATTTTTAGCAGTTTATAATCGATGAGACAGTATTTGTGAGAGAGGATGCGAGGCAGGAACTGTATGGATCCCAGATGCAGGTAGGGCTGCATCTGGGAGATAGAATTACGGGTTACTTGTCAGAATCTTCCTTACGTTTTATCGGCTGGTCACCGATAGTCGTTTTCCCTGGGCAGATTTTTTTAACCGGACACTTTGGACATCCCCATACTGCGGCATAAGGGCACAGTGCCATTTCCTTACTTTTTTTCGACATTGAATACCTCGTTGCTTTCTATTTCTATATAAGAAGGCTGGGCCTCAGGGACCCAGCCTTTATTTACGCAATGATCACTTCACTAGTTCAGCGATCACTAACTTGCGAGTGATTTTTTCTTGAAGGTTCTCAGGCTTGTCGAGGCCAACACGCTTAAGCAGAATGTCTACATCATGACCTGCTTTAGGTGCAGACAAAGACTGAGCAATGGCTTTTAGCTTGCCTGTTGGCGTTGCGCACTTAGACTTCAACGCTTTTAGGGCTTTACCCAGTTTTAGTTCTTGATCGGTAAAGCTACAGCCAAATGGGAATGGCCCGAAAATATCTTGGTCGGTGTACTTCTTGTAGAAAGCTTGAATGGCTTCTGGGGTGTTGTTGGCGAACTCTTTCGGGATTTGGTAATCCTTGGCTACTTTACCTGCAGCTTTGGCTTCTTCTAGTAGCTGCTGCTGGAAGCGTGAGTCGGCAATCTTGATCAGCTCTGTGTATACCACGTGATCAGGCTTGCTTCGGAGGTTAGCAATACCGTATTCCGTTACCACAATATCGCGCAACTGGCGTGGAATGGTGTTGTGGCCGTAGTTGAACAGAATGTTCGAGCGCAATTTGCCCTTACGGAAGGAACAGCTGCGGATCTTGATGATAGAACGAGACTCTCGCATTTGCCCTGACTGAGCGACAAAGTTGTACTGTCCGCCAACACCACTCACGACTTGACCGTTTTCAAGTGCATCAGATACCACTGATCCATCCAGCGTCACCATCATGCCTGAGTTCATGAAGCGAGCATGTTGGCGCTGAGCTTGTTTCAGCTGTTGGTTGCCAAGGAAGTGATCGTACAAGTCATTGACATAATTCACACTGGTCATACAGAACTTGTCATGATCTTCCTGAGTAAAGTTATTCAGCTCTTGGTAGAAGTCTTTAGGGCCAATGAAGAAAGCACCGTGCATTACCGTGCCGCCTTTGAGGCGTTGGCCGAGTGCGTATTTGGTGATCCACTCCAGAGCATCTTTGTCTTGGATATTGGCTTTGCTGGTTCCGTCGGTAGTGATCAGTTTACCGTCAACGTAATCGACCTTGTCGTTGAAAATACCAAAGCGTTTAAGGTAAGTCACATCCGCGGCTGTTAACTCGGCTGAAATGGCTTCTCGCTCTAGTAGTGCGAGCAAAGTAATTACAGAGACCTCATGCTTAATCAAACCATCATTGAGTAGGCGCTGGATCGTGAGATCTTCGAATACTTCACGCTTCAAGATCCCTGCTCGGTATAGGTGAACAAAGCCATCGACCATCAGCTCGCTACAACCGTAAAGTCCTTGCTCGAATACACCGGTATCTCCCACTTCTTTGCAGATAGGGAATTTCTCGTAAACATTGAGCTCAGACAGCATCTTGTTGTAGATGCGGTTTTTCTGGTGGCGAACTAGTGCGCTGTAGCTAAGTGCACTGCTGAGTGAGCCAATCCCAACCTGCAGGGTACCACCATCTTTGATTAGAGCGCTGGAATAAAGGCCAATCATATGATCTTCAGCTGAGATGCTGGCGTGAGGTGCGGCAAACAGTTGGTAGTCTTTGTGATCTGGCTGGCTGTTGCCATCCAAAATGAAATCAAACGCAGAGCTGGCCACTTCAGCATGGTTTTGCATAAATGGCATATTGCTGTTTACTTCGCCGATAATGGCGATATTACGGCCTTGCGCATTTAGCTTTTCGATTTCAGGAATAAAATCTAGTGCGAGATCTGAGTTACTACATAGGCTGTAGGTCGTTACGCCATCAATAGTGCGGGCAGCAACTAATTGACCGATAACATTAACGCCTTTATCAAGCAAATCACGAACAGCGTGGGTGTAGTTGGTTGAGGTGTAGTTCTGCTGCTGTGGCGAGTTCATGAAACTGCCAGCCTTGAAGAAGAATTCGCTGATGATGACGTTGCTTGGCACTTTACCGGCGCGAAGATCCATTACGTAATCGATATCTGGCACACCGGCAAACTCACGGGCAACGAAAGGTTCTAGGAAGCCGCGTTCGATTTTACTTTTGCCAACGGGTTTTTCAAGGGTGATCCCGGTTTCGATGCGAAGGTTGATACTTGGATCTTTCTTTGCTCGTTGATATAGCGCGTTAACGAAGCTAACAGGCTTACCGATAGCAAGCGGGGCACCCAGAACAATATTCTTACCCACAGTCGCAATGATTTGATCAACCATTTCATCAGGTGTGGCAACGACAGTAGCGGGAGCTTTAGTGGTGTGAACAGGTGTTTCAAGGGGCGGGGTTGGGTATGATGAATCTACGATTTCTAAAACTGACATAGTGCATTCCTTGTTCGATGTTATTCATATAAGTTCTTATTGTTGTTATCTCCCCATTGTTACCCCTGAACTTAGAGCGTTCACTCTATTTTTGGACAAAAAAGGCTCAAAATTATCCCGTTGTCCTGTTTTGGGACTTTTGTCACGCGTATGCGCAATGAGCATTGTTAATGTATCGGTATACGTTGAAGCCAGTATTTTTCAACGGCGGAAAGATGTGTGAGCGACTTACCAATTCCTCTCTTGAATTAGAAAGATTGATCTAATTCTACTTGGTAGGGTTGAAGCATCGAGTATTCCCAAGTGACTTGGGTACTACATCTCTCTGATTTGTTGAGGATAAAATGATGATTAACCCTAAAAAGCTTATTGGTAGTGTTAAATCGGCCACCCAGATGGGTGAATCTTCAGTTCGCACTGTACTTTGGGCCGGACTTGGTGCTTACAGTAAAGGCACCGAGCAAGTTGGTATGGCGCAGCATATGATGGCCAAGCAGTTGCAAGATTTGGTCTCTAAAGGCAGCGACGTGGAAACTGAAATGGTTGAGCGTATTCAAGAAACCAAGCGTGGATTGTTTGGCCAAGCTGAATCGCAATTCAATCGCGGTTTTAATGCGACCTGCGGTATTGACCGTGATCGTATGAGCAACTTTGAGAAGAAAGTCGATCACCTACAAGAGATTGTAGAAAAGCTGGCTGCAAAGTAACGGACTGTATACATTAAGCGACAATGGCAAAGGGACAAACCTCGATTGGTGAGGGCAATCCTGCTAGGTAATGAGTAGGAAGTTAGCTCCACCAATCAGACCATGCCACAACGCAAAAAAGGAAAAGATTTATGCCGAGTTTGTCTCTGCTGGACTTCAGCTTCATTGCCTTTGAAACGGCAAAAACCCCGATGCATGTAACTGGCTTGGTTATTCTTGACCCGCCTGAGAACCATGCCGGGACCTATGCCCAAGAACTTTACGCCAGTTTTCTGCAGCAGCCAGAAATGGTGCCACCATTTAACTGGAAGCTTAACTGGTCTCTGACTGGCCGTCCAAGTTGGAGTACGGTTAACCACGTTAACTTGGAAGATCACCTTCGCATCACCATGTTGCCTTCCCCTGGAAACGAGCAGCAGTTGCAACAGGTCGTCGGGCGCTTACATAGCCAGGTATTGGATCGTAGCCGCCCAATGTGGGAAGTCTGGGTCATTGGTGGTCTTGAAAATAATCGAGTCGCATTATTACTGAAAGTCCATCACTCGATGGCTGATGGCGTGAAAGCCAGTAAGATCTTTACGCAAAGCTGTGCAACATCGGTTGAAGAGTCATTTACTAAGCCTCTATGGCAGTGTGACTTGAGAAAATCATCACGCCAGCGCCGTGAGGAAACTCACCTTACCGATATGGTGATGAAAACTGCGGTGGCTGCCACCAAGCAGATTTCGCTGATCCCATCCATGTTCCGGTTAGGCAGTAAATTGGCTCTTAAAGCAGTAAACCTTGCAGATTGTGACTTGAAAGTCCCATTTACTGCACCAAAAACACCGTTTAACTTGAGTCCTAAACGTAGCCGTGCTGTTAGTCTTGGCCATTTTTCTATTTCTCAGCTTAAGCACATCAGCCGGATTACCGGAGCGTCAATGAACGATATCCTGTTTACTATCAGTGATATTGCGCTTAACCGCTATCTTAATGATCGTGCGATCCCTATCCGCAAGCCATTGGTTGCTATGATGCCAATCAACCTACGTTCGGCTGGGGAAGAAGGGAAATCAGGTAATAAGATGTCGATTGGCCATGTTGAGTTGGGTAAACAGGGCTTGTCAGCGCTTGAGCGTCTGGAGTCTATTCAGCATGCGACAACGGATCTGAAAAATGAAGCGCTGAATATCTCACCGGATGCGTACATCAATTACTCACTATTGGTTAATGGTGTTTCTCTGTTCAGTGGCAAGTTCGGCTTAAATAATTTCATTCCGCCTGCTAGTAACTTATTGATCTCTAATGTACCTGGAGCAAAAGAAGAGCTTTACTTCATGGGCGCCAAGGTACGTGAGCAGTATCCAGTATCATTGTTGATGCCTGGTCAAACTCTGAATATCACCTTCTTCAGTAACGCAGACATGATGTACTTCTCGCTGGTGGCGTGTAACCAATCGTTACCGGGCTTTGAGGTGATTACAGACTATATGTGTGATGCCTTTGCCGAGATCGAGCAAGAAGTGTTGGATACAGCCGCGCAGGCAGTAGCCGAGCAGTTGGGTTATCAGCATGATGAGTCATTAGCGGTCGAGCTTGCTGTCGAAGCGGCCCAGGAATCCCTGACTCCAGAAGATGATGAGTTCGAGAAGCTCTATCAGCAAAAGCAACGTAAAGTTGAAGAGCTCGAAAAGCAATTGGCAAAATTGACCGAGATGTTATCAGCAACGGTTGAGATTGATCCGGAAACACCGGCGACCAACCAAGACGATCTTAACCAAGCGCCAAAAAAAGTCAGGGTGAGAAAAGCGAAGAGTGCTAGTTAGTTACTCATTTCTGATATTTGAAAACAAATAAAAAGGCCTGCTTAAGCAGGCCTTTTTGATGTGGGATGAGAGACAAAAAAAAGGCCGCAATGCGACCTTTGTTTTAGTGCGGAGCTTCTTAATACGGCTTATGCGTAAGCTGCAGCCAGTTCGCCAACTTTGTCGACATACTGTTGCATTGCAGTATCTGAGTCCATACCTTTTAGTTTTTCCCAAGCGTCGTATTTTGCGCCGCCTTTAAAATCAAACATACCTGGACGCTTGCCTTTAACGTCACCGTCTGTTGCTTGCTTGAACAGAGAGTATAGTGCGAGTAGCTCGTCGTTAGATGGGCGTTTAGTCAGTGCTTTTACGTCAACTTGAGCTTGTTCAAAACTCGCTTTTAAATCTGCCATGATATGTTCCTTTACTTGTTCCTAGCCAGCACAAAATAGTGTGCCGAGATAATTGATGAAAACTCTAATTATCCAGTCAATGGATTAGAGTAAACCGTTAGGTTTATGAATTAAAAAAACGCTAGTAATAGCTTTATTCCTTTAACCCATACATATTCACACTGGTCTGAGTTCTTGTCTTGCACCAAATGCAAAAAGTTTAATATGGATCACTTTTTATTTTTTCTGAAAAAACAAATGTAAATCTGTGCTGTATTTGTCATCAAAGAATTAAACTACACTATGATTAAATAATACTTAAAATTAGATGACAAAGACTGGATTAAATAATTGGCTGGCAGATAAAGGATATTGCATTGAGGGAATGTTATGTATGACTTCATTATTGTAGGGGCCGGTTCGGCAGGATGCGTGCTTGCAAATCGATTATCTTCCGATCCATCTATAAAAGTCTGCCTCATTGAGGCCGGCCCAAAAGATAGTAGCCCGGTAGTTCATGTCCCTCTGGGTATCATAGGGATGATGCACTCAAAGAAAATGAACTGGCGCTATTACACAGCTCAAGAGCCACATCTCAAAAGCCGTCAGCTGTTTTGGCCGAGAGGCAAAACGTTGGGAGGAAGTTCTTCCTCGAATGCCATGTGTTATATTCGAGGCCATGCAAGTGATTATGATGAATGGGCATCGCTTGGTAACCAAGGTTGGAGTTTCGAAGAGGTGTTACCTTACTTTCGGAAATCCGAAACTCAAGAACGAGGTGGAGACCATTATCATGGTGCTGATGGGCCCTTGCATGTCTCTGATCTTAGGATAAATAATCCGCTGTCGGATGCTTTTATCAATGCAGCCGATCAGGCCGGTCATCGGATTTCAACAGACTTCAACGGTGAAGAACAAGAAGGTGTGGGCTATTATCAGGTCACGCAAAAAAATGGTCAGCGCTGTAGTTCGGCAGTGGCCTATTTAAGACCGGCAGAACAGCGCCAGAACCTAACGATTATTACCGATGCGGTAACTACTAAGGTACTGATTAAAGAGGGTAAAGCAGCCGGTGTTGAGTATCTTAAAGATGGTCAACAATGTCAGGTCACGGCTACGCGCGAAGTGATATTAAGTGGTGGGGCAATCAATAGTCCACAGTTGTTGATGTTATCTGGTGTTGGCGACCGCGAAGAGTTGAAAGCACACGGTATTGAAGTAAAACATCACTTGCCCGGAGTCGGTAAGAACCTTCAAGATCACCTTGATGTACTGGTGGTCACACGTGAACGTACTTTCCACTCGGTTGGCTTTTCGCCTGTTGCGTTAGCCCGATCCATAAAAGGAGTTTTTGATTACCTACTGTTTAGAAAAGGAAATTTTACTACCAATATTGCTGAGGCGGGCGGGTTTGCAAAGACATCTCCCGAGCTTGATAAACCAGATGTGCAATTCCATTTCTCACCTTGCTACCTTGATAATCATGGCTTGAATCTTTGGCAAACCGTTAAACATGGTTACTCGCTTCATGCTTGTAATCTGCGTCCCAAAAGCCGTGGTAGCTTGGGGTTAGTCAGTTCCGACCCATTGGAACCACCGCGTATTGCGGCAAATTACCTAAGTCACCCTGAAGACATCGAAGTGATGCTTAAAGCCATTAAGCTGTCTCGACAGATCTTAAAACAAGAAGGCTTTGATCATTACCGTGGCAAAGAGGTGTTTCCAGGTAAGGAAGTTCAAACGGATGAACAACTCGCGGATTTTATCAGGCAAAAATCTGAGTCAATTTATCACCCGGTTGGCACCTGCAAAATGGGGCATGATGCGCAGGCTGTGGTTGATGAGCGGCTCCGTGTCCATGGGGTTCATGGCTTACGGGTTGTAGATGCTTCTATTATGCCAACCCTTGTTGGGGGAAATACTAATGCTCCAACCATTATGATTGGAGAAAAAGCGGCTGACATGATTTTAGATGATATTTCAGTTCAGGAAGTAACCGCATCGATGGTTAAAGATTGTGTTGTGTAATGATTTTGTACAGTAAATATATTGGCGCAGTGAGATGTATTTCACTGCGTATTTTTTATTTAATTTAAATATTAGTATGATTATTCTAATTATATATTCTATTATTATCTGTTTTTTTGTTTATATTCCTTCCTCTGTTATATAACTGGATATACCAGTATCTATACCCGCCAAAATCGGTTGTTAATTCTAATCCATATGCTTAATATCAAACAATATAGAAGGAATGTATTTGAGGTAGTAATGATTTCTAAAAATGAATGGAGCGAAAAGCTCAAAAACCTCAAGGAAGATATTTCTAGCAAAGTGATAGAAAACTCGGAGTTTGCCAAACAACGTGTTGTCGAGTTGCTTGAGCATGGACTACCGCCAGCACAGGGTGATGCGCTGTTAGCAAGCTTCAATGGTTTAGTCGGAGATAATTTGCTCCAAAGGAATAGCCGTTTCGCCATTCCGATGGTGTTTACTGACCATACCCAGAATCTAAGTGATGAACCGGAAAAACTGGAAGCGCAATTGCCGGAGGCGTCGAGCCGCATTGTGTTGTGTGTTCACGGTTGGTGTATGGCTGACAAAGGCTGGGTCAGGAAAGGGCACGATCACGGAAAGCAATTTAGCAATGCGGGTTATACCCCAATCTACTTGTGGTACAACACAGGCAATCACATCTCCTTAAATGGTGAAGAATTTGCGTTTCGATTGGAAAGGTTACTTCAGGCTTGGCCATGTGAAGTCAAAGAATTGGTGATCATAGGTCACAGCATGGGGGGATTGGTAACCCGTAGCGCTTGTTATTACGCCGGTCTTAATCAATTACAGTGGCTGACCGTGTTACGTACTTTCATTACCCTAGGTACCCCACATAATGGAGCACCGCTGGCTAAGCTTGCCTGTTGGATGGATGAGCAGGTTTCTGCTTCGCCACAACTGAAGTTTCTTAAAAAGCTTGGGGAAATTCGAAGTAGTGGCAGTAAAGATCTCAGCCGAGGCTATATTGTTCATGAAGACTGGCAAATTCCTGTTATCCCTATGAAGCAACCAGCTCAAGATAAGGTCGTGGGTACCGCGCTTACACAGCGTCCTACGCTACCGGATAGTGTCCAGTGCTACGCTATTGCGTCTTGCCTTGGTAAGAATGTCCAGGATGAGAATAATCGCCGCCTTGGTGATGGACTCGTCCCCGTAGCAAGTGCTTTGGCTGATAGCTCGAAAGGTTTACTGGCTTTAAATTACCCTGATGATCATAAGTGGGTTGTTGGAGGGGTGGACCATCTCGATTTGCTCAATCATCCTGCCGTGGCAGCAAAAGTGAGTGAATGGGTACTCAAGCATACTGTTTAGTGTTTAAGACCTTTCATTCATCAAGTGATTTACATATAGGGCAAAGCATATATAATGTTTTCCATATGTAAGTCACTTGCCGCGAGTCGCATGAAACGTATCTTATTTTTATGTACCGGAAACTCAGCCCGCTCTCAATTAGCCGAAGCCGCAATGCGGCATATGGCGGGTGAGCATTACGAAGTCGTTAGTGCAGGGATGACGCCAGAGGAAGTGGATCCTCGTGTATACCGTGTATTGGCCGAGCGCGGCATCAATAGCGATAATTTGGAGAGCTGTTCAGCAGTAGACCTTGAAGGACAGCATTTTGATACTGTTATTACTTTGTGTGACAAAGCCAGTAATGAATGTGCTTTGTTCCCGGATTCAGACGCACTTCTTCATTGGGATTTCAAAGATCCCAAACCTCAACGTGGTGAGCAACCTTTCCACGATACGCTTAATGGTCTTGAAAGCCGAATAGCCCTGTTCCTGATGTTAAATGGGGAAGAGCACGAATCGGTAATAGGTCCTGTTGAGCTATTCAAAGTACTCAGTGATCCGCTTCGCCTCCGTATTTTGATGCTGATTGAAGATGAGCAAGCGCTCACTGTTGGTGACTTAGTCGACGTACTTGATGTTAGCCAACCAAAGGTTTCTCGACATCTTGCTCTGCTACGTGATAGTGGCGTATTAGAGACCCAGCGTGAGGGGCAATGGATCTTCTATCATTTAGCTAGCCAACTACCAGTTTGGATCCGCCATATACTTGCAACAGTGAGAAATGGTAACCCCGGAATGATCAATGGCGAGAAGATAAAACTCGGCCAGCGTAGTGAGCGCAAAAAGCCGGGCTTTAGCAAACAGGGTTAGCCATTCAACTGTCGACGATTTTAAAAGCGCTAGGCTATGCTGCCGAGCGGTTAAATAGATTAATTAGAACTAAGTTACTTATTTATAGGTGCAAATATGTCAAACACACACCCGTTCTGGGCACTGCCTTTAGAAGATAGCGGCAAGTTGTTACTTACTCCTTGCCCTGGTACTAAAGAAGTATCACTGCATGATTCTCTAGTGCAATTGAAAGAAGCTGGCGCAACTGCTGTATTAACGGCATTGGAGCCTGAAGACCTACCTGAAGGTGGTTTGGAAGCATTGGCAGAAGAGTGTCGCAGTCTAGGTATGCGTTGGTTCCACCTGCCTATCGAAGATGACTGTGCACCAGGTGCTCAGTTTGATGCCAACTTCCCTGAAGCGAACAAAGCGGTTCAGGCGGTGTTGGATAACGGTGATGCGATTGCTGTTCACTGCATGGGCGGTTCTGGCCGTACGGGTTTGATTGCAGCACGTATCATGCTATCTCGCGGTGCAGAGTTAACCTCTACTATTGAGAAGATCCAAGCGCTTCGTCCTGGTGCTTTCCAGCGTCAACCACATATTGACTACATCCAGCAGTACAAGTAAACCACTGTAGCTACACTTTTTTTAATGCCCTGCAATTGCAGGGCATTTTTGTATTTGAGTTTTAGCTTTTACGGCCGAGCTATAATTTTGAAATTATATTCACATACCCTGGCCATACGCATGTCATGTATTGGTGCGATAAATAATCGGCAAAAGATCTGGTAATGCCGTTTGGATCTGTTTAGTATATCCGCAATGTCATATATATGAAATATCATATATTCGAGTTAGTGATTTAAGGGAAGTGGATTATGGCTATCAAAGTAGGTATTAACGGTTTTGGTCGTATTGGTCGTTTGGCGTTGCGTGCAGCATTTGACTGGGACGAGGTTGAGTTTGTCCAGATCAATGACGTAGCGGGCGATGCAAAAACTTTGGCTCACCTGTTAGAGTTCGATTCAGTTCAAGGCCGTTGGCATCATGCTGTTACTTCTGACGGACAATCCATGCAGGTTGGCGACGCAGTGATTGGCTGTACCCAAGAACGTGATATCGATGCGGTCGATTGGTCTGGTTGTGACGTTGTATTGGAAGCAACTGGTGTTCACCGTGAAATGGAATTCTTGAACAAGTACCTAGCACAGGGTGTTAAGCGTGTTGTTGTTTCTGCGCCAGTAAAAGATGACAGCGTATTGAACGTTGTTGTGGGTGTGAATGATTACCTGTTTGATGCCGATAAGCACCAGATTGTGACAGCTGCATCTTGTACCACTAACTGTATTGCACCTGTTGTTAAGGTCATCCACGAAAAATTTGGTATTGAGCAGTCGTCGTTCACGACTATTCACGATCTGACCAACACCCAGACTATCCTTGATGCGCCACATAAAGATCTACGCCGTGCCCGCGCATGTGGTATGAGCTTAATCCCAACCACAACAGGTTCAGCTAAAGCTATTGTTGATATCTTCCCTGAATTAGAAGGCAAGATTAATGGTCACGCTGTTCGCGTTCCGCTGGCGAATGCCTCTCTGACCGATATCATTTTTGACTTGAGCCGTGATGTTACTGCTGACGAAGTAAATGCCGCGCTTAAAGAAGCCTCTGAAAATGAGCTTGCGGGCATTCTTGGTTTCGAAGACCGTCCGCTAGTGTCTATCGATTATAAAGGCGATCAACGCTCTACCATCGTTGATGCGCTATCGACAATGGTTGTCAATAACCGCATGGTGAAGATCTACGCTTGGTATGACAACGAAATGGGTTACGCAACACGTACCTCTGAGTTGATCCGCAAGGTTGGCTTGGCATAAGTAAAGCTCCAAATGGGCCGACCCTCATTCTGTGTCCTTATTCTGGGTATAGGGTTGGCCTTAGCAACAAACAGTAGAAGTGAGTTATTGCATGATTTCGGCTATCGCCAACCTGTCCAAAGACGTTCGCCAGTATATGCTGGTGACATTCAATTACTGGAACTTCACCATAACCGACGGCGCATTGCGCATGTTGGTTGTACTGCATTTCCACCAGTTGGGTTACAGCTCCCTTCAGATCGCCTCTCTCTTCTTGTTTTATGAGTTCTTTGGAGTGGTGACTAACTTAATTGGCGGCTGGTTAGGGGCTAAGCTGGGCTTGAACCGCACCATGAATATTGGTTTGGCGATGCAGGTCGGTGCGTTGGTTATGCTCGCGGTACCGTCAGCCTACTTGACCGTCCCTTGGGTCATGTTGGCACAGGCTGTTTCTGGTATAGCCAAAGACCTGAATAAGATGAGTGCCAAAAGTGCCATCAAGACTTTGGTCCCCGGCGATCAGCAGGGGGCACTGTACAAATGGATTGCTATTCTGACTGGATCGAAGAATGCCCTCAAAGGTGCAGGTTTCTTCCTTGGCGGCCTGCTATTGGCGGTCATCGGTTTCAAAGGTGCAGTACTGGCGATGGCAGCTGTTCTGGCGCTTGTCCTTACCCTAAGTCTTGTGTTGCTTGAAAAAGATATGGGCAAGGCTAAGAACAAAGTTAAGTTCAAACAGATTTTTTCAAAAAGTCCAAGTATCAACATTCTATCTGCTGCCCGCATGTTTTTGTTTGGCGCAAGGGATGTCTGGTTTGTTGTGGCGTTGCCGATTTACCTGAGCCAAGTCTTTGATTGGGACCACACCATGGTCGGGGGCTTCCTCGCTCTGTGGGTTATTGCGTATGGTTTCGTTCAGGGCATTGCACCCAAAATTACCGGTAAAGCGAAAGGCACAGTGCCTGATGGCCGCGCTGCGATGGGGTGGGCAGGGCTGCTTAGTCTTATCACTATTGCGGTAGCGTTGGGCGTTCAGTTCAACTGGCAGCCGGAATTGACGATCGTCGTTGGTTTACTGATATTTGGTGCTGTCTTTGCTATTAATTCTTCGCTGCATTCTTATTTGATTGTTAGCTATGCCAAAGATGACGGGGTGTCGTTGGATGTCGGTTTTTACTACATGGCTAATGCCATGGGCCGTTTGATTGGTACCGTACTCTCTGGCTTGATTTACCAAGTAGCAGGTCTGGCAGCGTGTTTGTGGGTATCGGTAGCCTTCCTGGTACTGACAACGATTATCTCTATCCGCTTGCCGGCTCACCCGGACGCAAAAGCGAAAGCTTAACGAAAAAATTTAAAGTGTACAGCCCGACCAATCGCGTCGGGTTGTTTTTTAGGAGGTACGGAAAATAGGGTCACTTAGAAACGGCAAGTTGGTGGTTGAAAAATGTGACATATTGCAGGGTGTTGATCGAGTTTTATCCAGTTGAATCAAAAGACTAAAAAAACGCATTGACTCATTTCTGTAATCGGTTAAAGTACATCTCGTCTTCAGGGCAAAGCCTAAAAAGACCAATGCGACACTAGCTCAGCTGGTAGAGCGCAACCTTGCCAAGGTTGAGGTCACGAGTTCGAACCTCGTGTGTCGCTC
>NZ_JBNNXU010000041.1:0-14269 GCF_052873915.1 Photobacterium sp. DNB22_13_2 | reverse complement strand
AAGTCATCCAACCCGAAGCCGGTGGTGGTAACCACCGAAATGATGTTGAACAACGAGACCCTAAACGCGTCAATGAAGCGGTAGTCCAATTGCCAGGTCAGCCACAGCGCCACGGCAAGGCCTGCACTGAATACCAAGAGGGTGAAGCCCCTCACTTGGGCATCGCTCAGCAAAGAGCGGGCTTCGCGTTTTCGCAGCGCTTGAACAAACAGCAGGAACGGCAAGCCACCGGCAAACATGAACACAATCGCCACCCAGTGGGCACTGTTCGAGAAGTGGTTCATCGAGCCATCTGAGGTTGAATAGCCACCAGTCGACAGCGTTGTAAAGGCATGGTTGATTGCATCGAAGGTATTCATCCCCGTCAGCAGGTAACCGAGGAAACATAGCCCAGTAAGGCTGAGGTAGACATTGACGATATTCTTGGCCACGCTCTTGGTCCGTGGTGAGCTTTTATCGGACCAGTCGGAAGACTCGGTTTGGAACAGGCGCATACCACCGACATTGAGCATCGGCAAGATAGCCACCCCCATCACGATAAAGCCTATCCCACCGAGCCACTGCAAGGTGGAGCGCCAGAGCAAGATGCTCGGCGCCATATCATCCAGCCCGCTGAGGACGGTTGAGCCTGTGGTGGTGATCCCCGACATGGTCTCAAAGTAGGCATCGGTGAAGCTTATATGGTTGATAAAGACAAACGGTAAGGCGGCAAAGGCACTAGCAATGGTCCAGACCAGAGTTGTGATCAGGAACATATCCCGCACGCCAAGCTTGAACTCGTTGGTTCGGCCGAATGTCAGGCACAGGAAAGCCACCACATGAGTGATTATGACGGCGGTGGCGAAGTCGATAAACCCTTCGGTCCCGGTGGCGAAGGCCACCAGGGTCGGGACATACATGAATAGGGCGATCTTGGATAAGACCAGCCCGATCACGAACAGAATAGGACGAAAGTTGACCATGTTGGCTACTACAGGAAGAACGGACTAGGTTGGAACAGGCGTTCGACGTCTGGGATGTATTTCTTATCGACCAGGAACATCACCACGTGATCATTTTGTTCGATCACCGTGCGGTCATGGGCAATAAGCACTTCTTCACCACGGACAACCGCACCAATGGTGGTGCCCGGAGGAAGTTTGATCTCACCAACGGCTTTGCCAACCACCTTGGAGGTGCTCGAGTCACCGTGGGCAATTGCCTCGATAGCTTCGGCTGCCCCGCGGCGCAGTGAGGAGACGTTGACGATATCGGCTTTGCGGACATGGGTCAGCAGAGCTGAGATTGTCGCTTGCTGTGGCGAAATCGCAATATCAATGGTACCGCCCTGGACGAGGTCGACATAGGCCCCGCGCTGGATCAGCACCATGACTTTTTTGGCGCCCATCCGCTTGGCCAGCATGGCCGACATAATGTTGGCTTCATCATCGTTGGTCACGGCAATGAACACGTCGATTTGTTCGATGTGCTCTTCGCTCAGCAGTTCCTGATCGGACGCATCGCCACAGAATACAATGGTGTTCTCCAGCATCTCGGACAGGTTTTCTGCCCGCTCGGGGTTACGTTCGATCAGTTTAACACTGTAGTTTTGCTCCAAACGACGGGCCAGACCTGCACCGATATTACCACCACCGACAATCATCAGGCGCTTGTAAGGTTTCTCGAGGCGCTGGAGTTCACTCATGACTGAGCGGATATGGTTGCTGGCAGCGACAAAGAAGACTTCGTCGTCGGCTTCGATAATCGTGGTGCCGCGTGGGCGGATTGGACGGCCCTGACGGAAGATTGCAGCCACCCGGGTATCGACGTGCGGCATATGCTCACGCAGGGCTGATAAGGCGTTGCCGACCAGTGGGCCACCGTAATAGGCCTTGACGGCAACTAGGCCGACTTTGTCCTCGGCAAACCCTACGACCTGCAAGGCACCCGGGTATTCGATCAGGCGTTCGATATAGCCGGTTACCAGCTCTTCCGGAGCGATCAGGTGATCGACCGGCACCGCATCGGACTGAAAAAGTTGGTCCTTTTCCTTGAGGTACTCCGGCGAACGGATACGGGCCACTCGGTTCGGGGTATTGAACAAGGTAAAGGCGATCTGGCAGGCGATCATGTTGGTTTCATCGGAGTTGGTTACCGAAACCAGCATGTCGGCATCTTGTGCCCCGGCTTCGCGCAGAGTGCGGGGATGGCTGGCAAAGCCCTGTACGACACGCAGATCATATTTGTCTTGCAGCTCGCGCAGGCGCTCAGGGTCCTTATCGACGATAGTGATATCGTTGTTCTCGCCAACCAAGTTTTCGGCAAGGGTACCGCCGACCTGTCCGGCGCCGAGAATGATAATTTTCATAGCATATGCCTGATTAATAGAATCGCTGTAGGTTACTACGCTTCGGGATAAGGGTCATGCAGAACTCTGCTCATTTAGAATAACTTAGTTTTCAGCGATAGAAAGCATGCACGCCGAATTACCTGCATAACGTCCCGAAATGTGGACAAAAAAACGGAACTTGAAGGTCAAGTTCCGCTATAGGGTGTTTAACTCGCTTTGTGCATGACGGCGTAGTAGAAGCCGTCCATATCCTGTTCGCCAGGTAATATCTGACGGCCAGGTTGCTGGCGGTCACTGCCGATCAGCTCGGCATCAACGGTACGCTCAAGGAAGGCTTTTACCTGTTCGCTGTTTTCCTGCGGGGTAATCGAGCAGGTGGCGTATACCAAGGTGCCGCCCGGCTTGAGCTGCTGCCACATCGCATCAACAATTTCCGACTGCAACTGGGCCAGTGCGGCAATATCATCGGCGCGGCGTAGCCACTTGATATCCGGGTGGCGGCGGATCACACCGGTGGCCGAACAAGGGGCATCCAGCAAGATGCGGTCGAACAATTCGCCTTGCCACCATTTATCCGGGTAGCGGGCATCGGCACATAATACTTGAGCTGTTAAGTTCAGGCGCTGAAGGTTGTCATGGACCCGCTTGAGGCGGTTGTCATCACAATCGATGGCAACCACTTGGGTATCTGGTTGGCGCTCCATGATATGGGCTGTCTTTCCGCCGGGTGCCGCACAGCAATCAAGGATCAGTTCACCCGCTTGTGGTTGGAGGTATTCAACCGACAGCTGGGCGGCTGCGTCTTGCACTGATACCCAACCATCGGCAAAGCCTGGCAGCTTGCTCACATCGCATGGTGCGTGGAGCTTTAGAGCATCCGGCGCTTCGGTGTGGATATCGGTCTCGATACCGGCTTCGTCAAGCAATGTACGGTAGGCATCACGACTGTGGTGTTGGCGATTGACCCGAAGCCACATCGGTGCCTTGGTGTTGTTTGCCGTGGTGATGCTGTCGATCTGCTCAGGGTAGCTAGCCTTCAAAAGTTTTAGCAACCAGCCTGGGTGGCCGTAACGGCCGGCATCATGGCTGATAGCTTGCTGGTCTAGGCTCTCTTGCTGACGCTGGTAGTTACGCAAAATGGCGTTGATTAGACCTCTAAGCTGCGGCTTTTTCAGATTCTTGGTGGCATTGACCGTTTCGGCAACCGCTGCATGGGCCGGGATGCGCATGTAACCCAGCTGGTAAAGCCCGACAAGAATAAGGTGGTGGAAGACGCGTTGTTTGCCCTTGAGTGGTTTGTCCATGAGTTGCTGGGTGACTGACTCAAGGCGTGGTAGCCAACGCAGTACGCCGTAGCAAATCTCTTGGAGCAGCGCGTGGTCGCGCTCTTTGATATCTTGTTGGGCAGCCGGCAGTGCGGTAGAAAGAGACTGGCCCTGATCAACCACTTGATAGATAACCTTGGCTGCTGCAGCTCTTACATTCATGCAGATTTCCTGATCTATTGACCGGCCTCCAGTCGCTTGCTGCGGTGGAGGCTGGTTGAAAAAAGTAAGGCCAGTGCAAGCACTGGCCCTTGGATGGTTACAGTACCGTGCCGGGTTCGAACCATTCGCGGCGTGAGTTCAGCAGGTCTTGTGCCTTCATCGCTTTTTTGCCCGGAGGCTGGAGCTCGGTCAGGCGCAGTGCCCCTTGTCCGGTTGCCACCAAAATTCCCTGCTTATCTGCAGCGAGAACCGTGCCTGGCACCTTGCCTTGGTTATCGGCTTCGACACTGGCGTGCCAGACTTTGACATTTTGCTCGGCAACCGCAAAGTAGCTCATCGGCCATGGATTGAAAGCGCGGATGCAGCGTTCGATGTGGGCGGCATCATCCGCCCAGTTGATGCAGGCTTCTTCTTTGCTTAGTTTCTTGGCGTAGTTGGCAAGCGTATCATCTTGTTTTTCAGCCACGGCTTTATCATTGGCAATATCAGCCAGGCAATCAACCAAAGCGACTGGACCCAGCTCAGCCAGCTTCTCATACATCGAGGCGCTGGTATCGGTTGCTTCGATAGGCAAGGTGGCAATTTTCAGCATGTCACCGGTATCAAGGCCGATATCCATTTGCATGATGGTTACACCTGTTTCAGCATCACCTGCCCAGATAGAGCGCTGGATCGGGGCTGCACCACGCCAGCGTGGCAGGATTGAGCCGTGGACATTGATACAACCCAGTTTCGGGGTATCCAGTACCGCTTGTGGCAACAACAGGCCATAAGCCACGACCACCATGATATCGGCATCGAGAGCCGCCAACTCTTGCTTGGCTTCGTCTGACTTGAAGTTCTCCGGTTGGTAGACCGGGATACTGTGCTCAAGGGCAATATGCTTTACAGGGCTAGCTGTTAGCTTCTTGCCGCGTCCCGCAGGGCGGTCCGGCTGGGTGTAAACCGCAATGACATCGTGCTCCGAAGACAATAACGCCGCCAAGTGACGGGCGGCGAAATCCGGAGTACCAGCAAAAACAATTTTCAAAGGTTTGCTCAAGGTAGCGTCCTTAAAATCAGGTGGGCGAATTAGGCGTTATTCGCGTGTTTTTCGTTGTAGCGCTTGATCTTAGTCAGCTTGTCTTGAATACGCTTGCGCTTCAGTGGCGACAGGTAATCGACAAACAGTTTACCTTCTAGGTGGTCAAGCTCGTGTTGGACACAGATAGCTAATAGGTCGTCGGCGTCAAAAGTAAACTCTTCACCGTCACGGTTCAGGGCTTTTACCGTGACTTCAGCAGCTCGTGACACGAGTGCACGGGCACCGGGAACAGACAGGCAGCCTTCTTCGATGCCGTCTTCACCGCGCTTTTCGATGATTTCTGGGTTGATCAGTACCATTGGCTCATTGCGCTCTTCCGACAGGTCGATCACCACGATGCGCTGGTGGAAATCCACCTGAGTTGCGGCCAGACCGATCCCTTCCTCGTCGTACATGGTTTCCAGCATGTCATCGACAAGTTTCTGGATCTCAGGCGTTACGGTTTCGACAGGTTTGGCAACGGTGCGCAGGCGCTCGTCAGGGAATGTTAATACTTGCAATACAGACATAGACACTCTTTGTTAAAAGGCAGTACTGATCACTGGGATCGTTTAATTGTTCTAATTCTAGTCATTTTAAAGGGTAAATCATAGTACCCCGTTGCATGGTTCTTATGTGTCTGCGGCTTGCTACCGCTTGGTAAATTGCAATTGTGAGGCTGGAAATAGTGAAGCCTGCCGAAAACTGCGGGCGAACAGACACAGTGTTCTGGACACGGTACAAGGTCAATGACAGCCTGAGCATTTATGCCTAGTGGTGTGGGGGGGATGATGAAGCAGTGGAAAAAGGTGCCTTGGTGGGTAATGTGGTTGGTTGTCGCGAGTATGGGGGGGAGCGTACTTGCTCAATCTGCTGCACTTAGCGTGAAGGAAGGGGCGCCTGCCGTCTATACCGTCAAGAAGGGAGATACCCTTTGGGATATCTCGGCACATTACCTGGCTAGCCCTTGGCGCTGGCCAGAGCTGTGGCAGAGCAACCGTAATACGGTGGCAGATCCCCACTGGATTTACCCCGGCGACCAACTCCACCTGTATTTTATTGATGGCCAACCTCGTTTGCTGCGTAAACCACTGCGCTATTTATCGCCCAAGATCAAAGTGACCCCGAAGCCGGTGACAACCTTGCCAGCTGAGTTGCTTTTGCCTTATCTCGCTGAGGATAAGTTATTGGTGGAGAAGGAGCGGGATAATCTGCCCCATGTGATCGGTGACAGCCTGGCGCAGGGGTATATCGCCAGAGGGGAGACTGTCTGGGTCGACATGCCGTTGGTTGTTGGTGATCGGTGGGGGATTTACCGGCCTGCGCCTGCGCTGGAGCGCAAGTTAGCATCAGGGGAAACCCGCAAAATATCAAGCTTGAAAGAGGTTGCCCGTGGTGAAGTGGTGAGTGTCATAAATACGACCAGCGCAGTGGTGCTGACCGATGCCTACCGGGAAGTCAAACCCAATGATGTGTTGCTCCCTACCCCGTTACCTAAAGAGGAAGGAGTGATGAGCTTCTCTCCCTCTCCCGCCCCGGCAGCAAGTGAGGCCGAGGTTGTAGCCAATATGGGGGGAATGGCATATGTCGCGACCCATGAGGTCGTTGTGCTCAATCGGGGTCACCTTGATGGCCTGGAAGCAGGCCATGTGCTCAGCATCATTCGACCTGGCGCGGGTTATAGCGGTGATAAAGGAACTTATGAATACAGTGATCCTGATAGCCCGCTGTTATCGCCTTTGTTTTTTTCTTCCTCGGAATCAAGCCGGTTGCAAGATATCCTGATCGGTGAGGTGATAGTGTTCCGTCCTTATGAATATTTTAGCCTTGCCGTGGTGACCCGGGCGATCGAACCTTTTAGAGTGGGGGCGCGTTTAGCGTCACCTATAAAAGGTTAAGCCGGAACGATGTCATCGCTTACTGACTGGCTTATCTTGGCCTCGACCCCGCAGCTTGGCGGCTTTCGTATTGGCCGCCTGTTGGAGCACACCTCACCGGCTGAACTGTGTGCGATGTCCGAGCGGGAACGGGCTCAACTCGGATTGAGCGAGCGTCAATGCCAGCATTTTGCATTTCCACCCCAGCAGCGTATTGACCGTTGTCTCGCTTGGCACCAACAGCCCAACCAGCAGATCATTACCCTCGATTCCCTGCTTTATCCGGCCTTGCTCAAAGAAATACCGTCTCCTCCTCCGTTACTGTTTGTCCGGGGTGAGACGCGTAGGCTGCATGAGCCACAGTTGGCGATTGTCGGCAGCCGGGCAGCCAGTATTGACGGTTTGGAGGCGGCCGGAGAGTTTGCTGCTGCCATGGTTGCGGCGGACTACGTCGTGACCAGTGGTTTGGCGTTGGGTATTGATGGTCGTGCCCATTACGGTGCGCTGAAAAATGGCGGTGCTACTGTTGCGGTATTAGGTTCGGGCCTCGACCGTATTTATCCCGCCAAACATCGAGATCTGGCCGGTACGATTGTCGAACAAGGTGCGTTGGTATCGGAGTTTTGGCCCGATGAATCACCGCGTCCCCAGAACTTCCCCCGGCGTAACCGAGTGATCAGCGGGTTATCGGTCGGCGTATTAGTTGTAGAGGCTGAGGAAAAAAGCGGATCTCTGATCACCGCCCGTTATGCGCTTGAACAAGGACGCGATGTTTTTGCGGTGCCTGGCTCGATCCATAACCCAATGAGTAGAGGGTGTCATGCGCTGATAAAAAACGGTGCCAAATTAGTAGAATCGCCGGTCGATATCTTTGAGGATGTCGGAGTACTGACAGAGTGCGCAAAAAGTAGCCAGTCAGTTCATTGTGTCCCACAACCTGAAAATGAAAAATTGCCATTTCCAGCGCTGTTGGCTAACGTAGGCAATGAGGCAACACCCGTAGATGTAGTTGCTGAACGCAGCGGGCTACCCGTTCATGAAGTCATGATGCAGTTACTTGAATTGGAATTGCAGGGAATGGTCGCTGCTGTACCAGGTGGCTATGTCAGAACGAGGAGGGGCTAGTTATGATGGATATCCTAATGTACCTGTTTGAAACCTATATCCACAGCGATGCGGAGCTCTTGGTTGATCAGGATGAACTTTCTGAAGAGTTGCTTCGAGCTGGTTTCCACCAGGAAGATATTTACAAGGCGCTAGAGTGGCTTGAAAAGCTAGCGGCCCTGCAAGAAACCGAAGAAACCCCATATATGAACACCAGTTCAGTGACTGCTATGCGCATATATACGGCGCAAGAAATGTCACGACTGGATGTTACTTGCCGGGGGTTTTTAACCTACCTAGAGCAAATACATGTGTTGGGTGCCGATACCCGTGAAATGGTTATTGATCGGATAATGGCGTTGGAAACCTCAGACTTTAATCTTGATGATCTGAAATGGATTATTTTGATGGTTTTATTCAATGCGCCGGGCAATGAAAGCGCCTACAGCCAGATGGAAGAGCTGCTGTATGGCATGGAAGATGGCTACATACACTAAAACAGTGTAAGTGGGTTGTTACTGAAGATGATTGAGTCGTATGTCTGGAAAAATTAACACCCAGCTGTTTAGTGCCCATGAGCACGCGCTAGACCATGAAAAGCTGTGTCCTCAATGCGGCTCGCCTTTGGCTATGCGCAATGGTAAGCGTGGTCCTTTTCTGGGCTGTACCAATTATCCTGCCTGCGATTATATCAAGTCCCTGGCCCATAATGACGGCCATATCGTCAAGCAATTAGGCCAGCCTTGCCCTGACTGTGGCGAAGAATTGGTATTGCGCCAAGGTCGTTACGGTATGTTCATTGGTTGTAGTGGTTACCCACAATGCCATCATATTGAATCGCCAGAGAAGAAAGCTGAGTCCACCCAAGTCCCCTGTCCACAGTGCCAGAAGGGAAATCTCATCGAGAGGAAGTCACGCTACGGCAAGATGTTTTATGCCTGTGATCAGTATCCGGGCTGCCGCTTTGCGGTCAATGCCAAACCGGTGGAAGGTCAGTGTCAAACGTGTGGTTTTGGTTTGTTGATTGAGAAGAAATTGGCTAGCGGCATCAAGCTGCAATGTGCTGACCGACGCTGTCATGCATACCAAGAGTGAGAGTATCGTTAGGCCTAATGTTAGCCATAAACTGAGACTACAAAAACAAAGCCAGCATGATGCTGGCTTTATTTTTTCAGGCGCTTAACTAACTAGCGGGTTAAGGCTGGAAACGCTACTGGGTCGAGGTGAGCAGCAATCGTGGTTAGTGACGCCGTCAGCTTCTCTTGGGTATCAGCACAGACATTGATATGTCCCATCTTACGGCCTGGGCGCTTTTCTTTACCATACCAGTGAATATGGCACTGAGGATGGCTCAGTAAAGCGCTTGGCAAGCGGTTTTCACCTAGGATATTGATCATTGCCGTCGGGCGTAGCAGTGCAGTACTGCCTAATGGTAAACCGGTCACGGCACGTAAATGGTTCTCGAACTGGCAGGTCTCGGCACCTTGCTGGGTCCAGTGACCGGAATTGTGTACTCGTGGTGCGATTTCGTTGACTAGCAATTTGCCGCCGACATCAAAGAATTCAATGGCCAATACACCGACATAACCCATTGAGTCAGCGAGTGAGCGGAACATCGCTTCGGCTTGGCTTTGCAGGGCTTCGTTACCGGTCATAGCAACTGACAGGCTCAGTACACCATCGGTGTGAGTGTTTTCTGCCAGTGGGTATACTGAAATTTCACCGTTTTTACCGCGGGCGCCGACCAAAGATACTTCACGATCAAACGGGACAAACTCTTCGGCAACAATGGCTTGGTTGTCTGTTTGTGCCATGCACTCAGCCATCTCAGGCCAAATTTTATCGGCATCGGCACGCTGTTTCAGACGCCACTGCCCCTTGCCATCGTAGCCACCTAAGGCACTTTTCAATACCATCGGCAACCCCACGGTGTCCATTGCGGTATCTAAATCTTCACGGCTGTTGATCAGGTGGTATGTGGCATTGGCCACTCCGGCACTGTCGAGTAGTGCTTTTTCAAGGCGGCGATCACCGCCAGCCTTGATGGCGTCAGTGGCCGGCAGGAACTTACCGCTTTGCTCACAGATATCCAATACTTCGTGGGGGATATGTTCGAACTCGGCAGTGATCACATCGGAATACGTGATAGCCGTATTGAGCCCTTTCAGCATTACCTGCTGGGTCAGGGGGTGCACGACGTTGCCAGTACCGACATCATAAGCAAAGACTTCGATGTTCAGTGGTGCGCCAGCCAGTGACATCATTCGGGCAAGCTGCCCTGCACCAAGTACCAGTACTTTCATTATGCTTCCTCGGCCGGATTAGGGTTGGCCAAAATGGTATCGGTTTGCTCTTTGCGGAATGCATCGATAGCGGCCATGACCGTGCTATCTTGGGTTCCGATAATTTGAGCGGCCAGTAGGCCGGCATTGGCGGCACCGGCATCACCGATTGCCAAGGTTCCCACCGCGACACCTTTTGGCATCTGGACAATTGATAGTAGAGAGTCCATCCCTTTCAGGGCGCGAGACTGAACCGGTACCCCAAGTACAGGTAGGCTGGTGAAGGCTGCCGTCATTCCTGGTAGGTGGGCGGCGCCGCCGGCACCGGCAATGATCACCTTGATACCACGGGTGTGTGCTTGCTCTGCGTACTCAGACAATAAGTGCGGAGTACGGTGGGCCGAAACGACCTTGGTTTCATAAGCAATGTTGAAGCGGTCCAGCATTTCAGCAGCATGCTGCATGGTCGGCCAATCTGACTTTGAGCCCATGATGATCCCAACTTTCATCCCGATCTCCTTTGGGGTAACTAAACGGTGAGGTATTAATGCGTGTGCCGCGCATTATACGAGTATTTTTTGTGAAGGAAAACGTTTGCGTCAGGTAAATTGCAACAATGATTAACGTGCATGGAGTTGTTAGTAAGGAGTCGGTAAGATAGGTAAACAGAACGTTACAACTGACGTGAGTCATTTCAAAGAGGTACCTGTGGAGAACCTTAGCCTAGTGGTTGCTGCCCTCCGGCAGCAGGATGTTATTGCATACCCAACCGAAGCTGTCTTTGGTGTGGGCTGCGATCCTGATAGTGAAACAGCCGTCAACAAGCTGTTGGCGCTCAAGCAGCGCCCGATTGAAAAAGGCCTGATCCTCATTGCTGCCAATTACGAACAACTGGCACCCTACATTGATGACAGTGCATTGAGCGAAGAGCAGAAAGCCCGAATTTTTGCCTCCTGGCCAGGGCCGGTAACTTGGGTCATGCCAACTAAGCCGGGTGTCCCGCGTTTTTTGACCGGGCAGTTCGATACGATTGCGGTGCGAGTTACTGATCATCCCCAGGTGCAACAGCTTTGCCTTGCCTTTGGTAAGCCTCTGACCTCAACCAGTGCCAACCTGACAGGCCAAGAGCCTGGACGTACGGTTGCCGATGTTGAGGCCCAGCTTGGTCATCAACTATCAGCGATTTTGCAGGGTGAAACCGGAGGGCGAAACAACCCTTCTGAAATTCGTGATGCCATCACTGGTAATATTTTCCGCCAAGGATAGGATTGAGAGCATGCAACAAGTAAATAAAGAAGCCGTCAAAGCCTTTTTACTGGGTCTCCAAGACAGGATCTGTCACGCGGTTGCCGAGCAGGACGGGCAAGCGGGTTTCGAGCAAGACGAGTGGCAGCGTGAACTCGGAGGTGGAGGTCGCAGCCGGGTATTACGCGAGGGCCGACTCTTTGAGCAGGCCGGTGTAAACTTCTCTCATGTGTTTGGTGCAAAAATGCCAGCTTCTGCTACGGCGCACCGACCTGAACTTGCTGGGCGCAGCTTTGAAGCTATGGGGGTGTCGCTGGTGATCCATCCGCGTAACCCATATGTGCCGACCTCTCATGCCAATGTACGTTTTTTTATTGCAGAAAAAGAGGGCGAAGCGCCGGTCTGGTGGTTTGGTGGCGGTTTTGATTTGACACCGTTCTATCCGTTTGAAGAAGACTGCCAGCATTGGCATGATACCGCCAAAACGCTTTGCCAGCCTTTCGGTGAGTCGGTATATGATGAGCACAAAGCATGGTGTGATAAGTATTTCTTCTTACCCCACCGCAATGAGACCCGCGGTGTAGGCGGCCTGTTCTTCGATGACCTTAATGATTGGGGCTTTGAAAAAAGCTTTTCTTATATGCAGGCCGTAGGTAATGGTTATTTGGATGCGTATTTGCCGATTGTCGAGAAACGCTCCCCTACCCCTTATGGCGAGCGTGAGCGTCAGTTCCAGCTCTATCGCCGTGGCCGTTATGTTGAGTTTAACCTGGTATACGATCGTGGCACCTTGTTCGGCCTGCAAAGCGGTGGTCGCACCGAATCAATCTTGATGTCCATGCCTCCCCTCGCCCGCTGGGAGTATAGTTACGCCCCTGAGCAGGGTTCAAAGGAAGCCGATCTTTATGATAACTACCTTAAGCCTCGAAACTGGTAAGGTGGCTGAAAGGGTTTGAGTCCTAGAATCGGCAGTGATAGGGTCAGTAGAAATACAGGCCCTTTTTATTGGTTTGAAAACACGGAATCCCGGCTGATGGATAAGTATGTTGTTTTTGGCAACCCGATTGCCCAGAGTAAATCCCCTTTTATTCACACCCTCTTTGCTCGTCAGACAGGACAGGACATGCGTTATGAAGCGCAACTTGCGCCGGTAGATGGGTTCAAAGATGCTGCAGATGCTTTTTTTGCCGCTGGTGGACGTGGCTGCAATATAACGATGCCATTTAAAGAAGACGCGTTTACCTATGCTAGCCAGTTGACAGAGCGGGCTCGCCTTGCCGGTGCTGTTAATACCCTAAAGAAACTCGATGACGGCGTTATTCTTGGTGACAATACCGACGGTGAAGGCTTGGTTCAGGATCTGCTCCAGCACAGTACTTTGCTTGAAGGACAAAGGGTCCTGCTGATCGGAGCTGGTGGAGCAGCCCGAGGCGTGGTATTGCCTCTGCTGGCACAGCGTGTAGCATCTTTGACGATTACCAATCGGACGGTATCCAAAGCTGACGCCTTGGTTAAGCTGTTTTCATCTCATGGCAAGGTACAAGCAATGGCTTTGTCCGAGCTAGAAGATGAACAGTTTGACGTTGTTATTAATTCTACCTCGGCCAGCCTCAGTGGTGAGTTGCCTGGGATCCCTGTCAGTTTGATCCGCCCTGAAGTGACCTGTTACGACATGGTCTACGGTGCCGAGTCGACGACCTTCAATGTTTGGGCCAAAGAGCACGGCGCTAGAGTAACGCTGGATGGTCTGGGAATGTTGGTCGGTCAAGCTGCAGAGAGTTTTATGTTGTGGCGTGGCATTCGACCTGGAGCGAAACAGGTGCAGAATGAATTGCGTCGCACACTTCAACAATGAAGAGCCTTATGAACCAAGATATTTTATTTGCTGATATTCAGACGTGGGATAGTGAACGCCAAGCTGTGAACTTCCCCGCCCAACAAGCTGGAGCACTGATACATTGTTGGGTGAGCCTAGCATGGCTTGAGAAGGAATGCGGCCAAACACTTGCTGATGAGGCCGCTGTCCTTACTGCGTTTGTCCAGTGCCGTTTCGACTTGGAAGAAATCGCAGAAACTTTGATTGAAGATGAAGAGTTTAATGCCGATGGTGATATCGATATCGCCTAGCCCCTACCCTTCTGCAAGGTATTCGTTTTTCAGCCTGACATAGTTGCCTGCCGAGCCTAGCAGGAAGGCGCGCTCTTTATCGGTTAAAAGGCGTGCTTGCTTTGCCGGGCTACCTATGTATAGAAAGCCGCTTTTTAGTACCTTGCCTGGTGGTACTAAACTGCCTGCACCAATAATCACATCATCTTCGATAATGGCACCATCCAAAATAATAGCGCCCATACCGACTAAAACACGATGGCCGATTTGGCAGCCGTGTAACATGGCTTTATGGCCAACCGTCACATCATCTCCTATTAGTAATGGATAGCCTTGTGGGTTTTCGGCGCTGGTGCGTGTGACGTGTAGGACTGTGCCGTCCTGAATATTGGTCCTTGCTCCTATCCTGATATTGTTAACATCCCCGCGGGCTGCAACCAAAGGCCAGATGCTGGCATCCTCATTCAGAGTAATATCACCGATGAGAATTGCAGAAGGATCGACATAGGCGCTGGAAGATATAGTGGGATAAGTGTTTTTATAGGGACGAATAGAGTTAACCATAGCGGAGAGCCTTAAAAAATTAAGTTTATATCGTCAGATTAGCCTTGATGTGGCGTAAATAATATCGAAAAACACCGTCTTTGTCTGAATAGTGCACAGTCAGGCTGTAAAGGTGAGTTTTTTTTGAAAATAGCCTTGCCAATGTGATCGAACTCTCTATAATGCGACCTCACTGACACGGAGCACGGCAACTTAAGCCGCTAACCAATCAG
>NZ_JBNNXU010000040.1:0-20338 GCF_052873915.1 Photobacterium sp. DNB22_13_2 | reverse complement strand
CGCGTGTTGGGAGTTCGAATCTCTCTACCCCTGCCACCTTCGAAAGCCTCGACAGAAATGTCGGGGCTTTTTTGCATTTGTTGTTTCTGCGAACCAATGTTGAGATTTGGAGCGCCCCAACCCCTCTAGCACATTCAAGGCTCTAGACTATGCGTTCCGGCAGAAATACTGGAACTTTTCTCGTTTTGGCATGTGAAGACCAAAGCGCGATACTTTCCTATATTTATCAATACTGTGACTCGGTTTGATAAATTCAGTTTGATCTCCAGTGTATTGTTAGTAGAATGATAAATATATTAGGGGTGTAGCTCCAATTGGCAGAGCAGCGGATTCCAAATCCGCGTGTTGGGAGTTCGAATCTCTCCACCCCTGCCATATTAGAAGCCTCAGTCGAAGGACTGGGGCTTTTTTATATCTGTTTGTTTCTGAGATGAGGTATTGTTGATATCTGGTTCGCCAGCGGCATAGAACTTCCGGAGTACAGAAGCCGTTTAGCCTAACTACATTAATACCCTCAGAACAAATACAGGCACGTTTGCCATATATAACTGGATATTATTACTTGTTGTTTGTGGGGATAAGCGATAGCATTTATCCCTTGTCATCGCTTTAAGACGCTGACGGGTGATGGAGTTCCACCTTTAACCGCTCAACCGAGATAATGACTCCTGCTGTAGTAGGATAGATCCGTCTATGGTGGGGCTTTTTATTTGCCATAGCATCTATCCTTGAGAGTAATCCGAGATAAAGATAGATATGGTATGGCGCATCCATTAAGTTCAAATCCTAAAATTTTCGTCCAAATCCTCCGTTGGACGCTTCTCATTATTCCCGTTGCCGTTATCGTCGGCTCGCTGAATGCCTTTTTCCTGTGGATCCTCAGTGTTGCTACTGCAACTCGAATTGATCATTCATGGCTCATTTACTTTTTGCCGTTGGCTGGCCTGGTGATTGTTTACTGCTACCGAAATTTGGGGAAGAACTCCGAGGGTGGTAACAACCTCATCATGGATGAGATTCACGAACCCGGTGCAGGTATTCCAGCCCGTATGGCACCTTTAGTATTGGTAACAACCGTACTAACTCACTTGTTTGGTGGCTCGGCTGGCCGTGAGGGGACGGCCGTGCAAATTGGTGGTGCATCTACTCACTGGTTAGCACGTAAGTTTAAGCTAAATGAGTCTGATACTCGCCTTATTCTGATTGCTGGAGTAGCAGCTGGCTTTGGTGCAGTATTTGGTACCCCGTTGACAGGTGCTATCTTTGCCCTTGAGGTACTGGCGATAGGCCGCTTGCGTTATGATGCGATAATTCCAGCCTTGTTCGCTGCGATTTTGGCTGATGTGGTTTGCTCTGCTTGGGGCGTGCACCATACTCACTACCGAATTGATTTTCTTGAAACCATCACCTTGTTTGAGCATGCGGTCAAAGTGGACCTGTGGATGATCGCCAAGATTGTTGTTGCAGCGGTAGCATTTGGATTGGCGGGGTATTTGTTCGGTGAGCTAACCCATGCCTTCAAAGATATCTTAAAGGCGACTCTTAAAAACCCGTATTTGATTGTGGTGGTTGGTGGTTTAATTGTTATTGGTGCTGTGCAGCTAATTGGTAACTATGACTATATCGGTCTGGGTGTTTACTCAAGCCGAGAAGGTGGTGTCAGTATCTTAACTGCTTTCCAGGAGGGGGGGGCCGAATGGTATAGCTGGTTAATCAAGCTGTTGTTGACTGCAATCACCCTTGCTGCTGGTTATAAGGGCGGCGAGGTCACACCGCTGTTCTTCGTTGGTGCAACCCTGGGTAATACTATGGCTTGGGTGCTCGGTGCCCCAGTTGACTTGTTTGCCGCTCTTGGCTTCCTGGCGGTATTTGCCGCTGCAACTAATACACCACTTGCCTGTACCATTATGGGGGTGGAGTTATTCGGTGCCGATCACATGCTGTATTTCGCAATAGCTTGCTATACCGCATATTTCTTCAGTGGCCACACTGGGATCTATTCATCGCAGCGAGTGGCGGTACCTAAGCTGCTTGATCTGGATGGCGCACCGAAGATCACCCATAAGCTGGGTGAGTTGAGAGAAACTCATTCTTCATTGCTTAAGTCACTTGTGAAGCGCTTCAAATAATTTTGTGAGGGCGTAGTGTGTTATGCAAAGGTAACAATGTTTTTGCCAATTAAGTATTAATTTTGTGGGTTCTACCTTGCCGTGGCTGAACCCCTTCCATATACTGCTAATTCAACTTGTCGGAGTGCCATTTGGCTGAGACCGCATTGCGGGATCCGTAGAACCTGATCAGGCTAATACCTGCGAAGGGAACAAGAGAGACTCTTCTGTATCACTGTATTCACAGTGACAGTATCAGACGAAACTATACACCCTACGTATAGCCTCTTGTTTACGCACCCATCCGCCAAGCAACTTCCCCTTTTATGGATAAAAAAGGAAATTGCTATGTCGAATCGCAAACAAGCGAGACTGGAAGCGAAACAATTTATCGATTCACTGACCACCCAGGCTTACCCTAGCTCTCGGAAAGTCTATGTTACCGGTAGCCGCGAAGATATCCGTGTACCCATGCGTGAAATCAACTTGGCCGATAGCCTAGTTGGTGGTACCAAAGACGATCCCGTTTTTGAGCCCAATGAAGCAATCCGTGTTTATGACACTTCGGGCTTTTATACCGATCCGGATCAACCGGCTGATATCTATGTCGGCCTGCCTAAACTGCGTGAGTCATGGATTGAGGAGCGGGGAGATACCGAGTACCTTGATGAGTTAAGCTCGCAATATTCCAAGGCTCGCTTGGCCGATGACACGCTTGATGAGCTGCGCTTTGAACAGCAGGCTCGTATCCGTCGCGCCAAGGCTGGGGCTAATGTCACTCAATTACACTATGCCCGTCAGGGGATCATTACGCCCGAAATGGAATTTATCGCCATTCGTGAGAACATGGGGCGAGCAAGATATCGCGATGAAGCGCTAAACCAACAGCACCTAGGCATGGCCTTTGGGGCAAATCTTCCTGAAGAAATCACATCTGAATTTGTCCGCCGTGAAGTTGCCGAAGGCCGGGCTATCATCCCTTGTAATATAAATCACCCTGAATCTGAACCGATGATCATTGGCCGTAATTTTTTGGTCAAGGTGAATGCCAATATCGGCAATTCGTCGGTTAGCTCTTCTATCGAAGAAGAGGTTGAGAAATTAGTGTGGTCTACTCGTTGGGGAGGCGACACGGTGATGGATCTCTCAACAGGCCGAAATATTCACGAAACTCGCGAGTGGATCATTCGCAACAGCCCGGTTCCGATTGGCACCGTGCCTATGTATCAGGCGCTGGAAAAGGTGAACGGCATTGCTGAGGACCTTAACTGGGAGGTGTTCCGCGATACCCTACTTGAACAAGCGGAGCAGGGCGTTGACTACTTTACTATCCATGCTGGTGTCTTGTTGCGCTATGTCCCAATGACGGCCAAAAGGGTCACCGGTATTGTCTCGCGCGGCGGTTCGATCATGGCCAAATGGTGTTTGGCTCATCATCAGGAAAGCTTCTTGTATGAACACTTCCGCGAAATATGTGAAATCTGTGCCCAGTACGATATTGCCCTGTCATTGGGGGATGGCTTGCGTCCGGGGTCGGTGGCTGACGCCAACGATGAGGCACAGTTTAGCGAGTTGCGTACCTTGGGGGCGCTGACCAAGATCGCATGGGAATACGATGTCCAGGTAATGATCGAAGGCCCGGGCCATGTGCCGATGCACATGATCAAGGAAAACATGGAAGAGCAGCTCAAGCACTGCGATGAAGCGCCGTTTTATACATTGGGGCCTCTGACTACTGATATTGCTCCGGGCTATGACCATATTACCTCTGGCATCGGTGCTGCCATGATCGGCTGGTACGGCTGCGCCATGCTGTGTTATGTCACTCCTAAAGAACACCTCGGCTTACCGAATAAAGAAGATGTAAAGGTGGGGCTGATCACGTACAAATTGTGTGCCCATGCGGCAGACTTAGCAAAAGGCCATCCCGGTGCTCAAGTACGCGATAACGCCTTGTCGAAGGCACGCTTTGAGTTCCGTTGGGAAGATCAATTTAATCTGGCTTTAGACCCTGAAACGGCTCGAGCCTACCATGATGAAACACTCCCTCAGGAATCCGGCAAGATCGCGCATTTTTGTTCGATGTGCGGACCGAAATTCTGCTCAATGAAGATATCACAAGAAGTTCGTGACTATGCGAAAGGGCTGGAAAAAGAAGGTGATTTAGCGGTAAAAATGTTGGATGACCCACTTGAAGGCATGCAGCAAAAATCCGATGAATTCCGGGCCAGGGGGAGTGAACTTTATCACCCAATTAAAGAGGAAAGTTAATGAACGCGTTGTGTTTACCCGATCACTTAGCGCCATTGCTGATGCACATTGAGCCATTGTTGGCAGCCGCCGACAAATATCAGCTCGGTGAGGCCGTTAGTATGGAGTGGAGCGGATCGGAGGTGGTAGACATTCAGCTTGACGGCGTGGCCTTCAAGTTGGCGTTTAATCCGTCTGAAACAGGGACACAGGGGCTGGAGGTGCGCGATCAGTGGATCGCCCCTTACCCATCATTGGCTGAGATGCAGCATCAGGTGGCGGAGAATCCGGCGCTGGTTGTCTGTGGACTACCGACAGAGCGAGGCTGTGTCGATATTTGGCATCATCTCGGTGAAGCCCGTGCCGTGTATTGTCATCATGCTGGTGCGAGTGAGCCGCAGCGTGCGATGTTGCTGGCTGCTCTGGCATTGGACTACCCGCTGGAAGATGCGGTAACCCTGTCGCGCGCCCATGCCCGTGGCTATTTGGAAAGTCATTCAGACGGCTATGGTGAAACTGGCTGGCCGATGATGCGCTCGCTGTTCCCACGCCCACTGACTGTCAACCACCCTGAAAGCTGCGCGCTTGGTTGGGTAAGCAAAGAAGTTGCTGTGGCGCCGTTTGCCACGGTCGAGCGCGATAAGTTGGCGCTGTATCCGGTTGTCGATACCGCTGATTGGGTAATCCGCTTGCTCGATCTGGGGGTGAAGACTACCCAGTTGCGGATCAAAGATCCGTCCGAGCCGACATTGGCCGCCCAGATCTCCAATATCGTTGAGGCAGGCGTTCAGCACGGTGCTCAGGTATTTGTGAATGATTACTGGCAACTGGCGATCGATAACCAAGCTTATGGAATCCACTTGGGGCAGGAAGATTTGGAGACTGCTGATCTAGCGGCTATCCAAAAGGCTGGACTTCGTCTTGGCCTTTCAACTCATGGTTACTACGAGATCCTGCGGGCGGCAGAATTTTCCCCAAGCTATATTGCATTGGGTCATATCTTCCCGACCACAACCAAAGACATGCCATCCAAGCCGCAGGGGTTGAACCGATTAGCCTTGTATCAGAAGTTGATTGGCGATGCTTTCCCGACTGTCGCGATTGGTGGTATTGACCTATCGCGTGCCGAGCGGGTGTGGCGTACAGGGGTGAGCAGTGTAGCAGTTGTACGTGCCATCACCCAAGCGGAGGATCCGGCACAGGCGGTCGCGGCATTTGACGACATCTTGGTCCGTAATCCAGCCGAATAGGACGGTAATCATGCTCAGTGATCAGGAATTTCTTCGCTATAACCGTCAGATCATGCTGCCGCAGATCGGCGAGGCGGGTCAGCAATCATTGGCCAACGCTCAGGTGTTGTTGGTCGGTGCGGGCGGTTTGGGATCGGCGGCGGCTTTGTACCTTGCTGGTGCAGGGATCGGGAATCTGGTGATTGCCGATGATGACACCGTCGATAGCTCTAACCTGCAGCGTCAGGTGGTTTACCGTGATAGCGATCAAGGCAAAGCCAAGGCTGAAATGGCGGCAGAGCAACTGCAGGCGTTAAACCCATATATACGTATCCGAGCCGTTAAGGCTCGGCTTGCTGATCAGAGACTAGCGATGGAAGTGTCGCTGGCCGATGTGGTGCTTGATTGTTCCGATAACCTAGAAACCCGCTATGCCGTTAACCAAGCTTGCTTTAATGCCAAGACACCGCTGATCTCAGGGGCTGCTATTCGATGGCAAGGTCAACTGATGGCGTTTGATTTTCGCCAGGGTAAGGGGCCGTGTTACCACTGTTTGTTCCCGCGTCAGGCAGGGGCTGTTGATGAGCCGCAAAATTGCAGTAACTCAGGCATTGCCGGGCCGGTTGTTGGCACCGTGGGTAACTTGCAGGCACTGGAAACCATAAAATTACTGACTAGTGCTGGTGAAGTGGGCTTTGGCTCCCTTCGCCAGTTCGATGGTCTGACGATGGGCTGGCAAGCCTTTCAATTACCAACAGATAGATCGTGCCCAGTTTGCGGGACGGGAGAATAAAACCACTATGACGACTACGACTCTGATCCAAGTACAGGTCAATGATAAACCGGTTGAGGTGCCTGCAGGGCAGTCTCTCAACGCTCTGCTGATCCAACTGGATATGCCACTTCAGGCTACTGCGGTAGCGCTTAATGAAGATATTGTGGCCCGCAATGAGTGGGAAACAACAGTACTAAGCACTGGCGATCGCATCGCCTTGTTCCAAGCGATTGCAGGAGGATAAATGCTATCTATCGCTGATAAGACGTTCTCGTCACGTTTGTTTACCGGTACCGGTAAGTACGCCAACCGCCAGGCTATGGCTGGTTCGATCATTGCCTCTGGCTCTGAGTTGGTAACCATGGCTCTTAAGCGTGTGGATATCGACAGCCGTGATGATGATATTCTTGCGCCGTTGATTGAGGCTGGGGTCTATCTGCTGCCAAATACTTCCGGAGCCAAAAATGCCAAGGAAGCGGTATTCGCGGCCAAACTGGCTCGTGAAGCACTGGGTACCAATTGGCTGAAGTTGGAAATCCATCCTGATCCGAAGTACTTGATGCCTGATCCGATTGAGACCCTGACGGCAGCCCAAGAACTGGTGCGAGAAGGCTTCATTGTTCTGCCGTATTGCCATGCCGATCCGGTACTGTGTAAGCGTTTGGAAGAAGTGGGCTGTGCTGCGGTCATGCCACTGGGGGCGCCGATTGGCTCTAACAAAGGTCTGGCTTCGCGTGACTTCCTTGAAATCATTATTGATCAGGCGAGGGTGCCGGTGATCGTTGATGCCGGTATTGGTGCGCCATCTCATGCTGCCGAAGCGATGGAGATGGGGGCGGATGCGGTATTGGTGAATACAGCGATTGCGGCAGCGGCCGATCCGATTGCGATGGGACGTGCCTTTAAATTAGCGGTAGAGAGTGGCCGGATGGCTTATGAGGCTGGATTGGCCGGAACGGTGAACCATGCTATTGCCTCAAGCCCTTTAACCGCTTTCTTGGATCAGCCTGCTTAAGGAGCCTGTAATGAGTTTCGTTGATGAGTGGAAGCAGTTTGATTGGGATGATATCCGGCTGTCTATCTATGGCAAGACAGCGATTGATGTTGAGCGGGCGTTGCGCAAACCAAAACGCGATCTGGAAGATTTCAAAGCCCTGATCTCGCCGGCAGCTGAACCTTATCTCGAGCAGATGGCACAGCAGTCGGCGGCATTAACCCGCAAGCGCTTCGGCCATACGGTGTCGTTTTATATTCCGTTATATCTCTCTAATCTGTGTGCCAATGCGTGTACCTATTGTGGTTTCTCAATGGAAAACCGCATCAAGCGCCGCACTTTGAATGTTGCCGAGATAGTACGTGAATGCGAGGCGATCAAAGCCAAACAGTTCGATAGCATTTTGCTGGTGACGGGTGAGCATGAACGTAAAGTCGGAATGGAATATTTCCGAGAGGCACTGCCGGCGATCAAATCCCATTTCAGTTACCTGGCAATGGAAGTCCAACCGCTGAAGCAGGATGAATATGCCGAGCTGAAAACCCTCGGTTTGGATGCGGTGATGGTCTATCAAGAAACCTACAGTGCACCGACTTATGCCCAGCATCATTTGCGCGGTAATAAAATGGATTTTGAGTACCGGTTAGCCACACCTGACCGCTTGGCAAAAGCCGGGATTGATAAGATCGGGATCGGCGCCTTGATAGGCCTTGAAGAGTGGCGAACTGACTGCTTCTTTGCCGCTGCGCATCTTGACTATCTTGAGCGTACCTACTGGCAAACGCGCTATTCTATTTCCTTTCCGCGCCTGCGTCCGTGTGAAGGGGGCTTGCAGCCAAAATCGGTGATGGATGACCGCCAATTGGTGCAACTTATCTGTGCCTATCGATTGTTTAACCCTGAGGTTGAGCTGTCGCTGTCGACCCGGGAATCGGCGCAGTTCCGCGATAATGTGTTGCCGTTGGGGATCACCACCATGTCGGCCGAGTCCAAGACCCAGCCGGGTGGCTATGCCGATGATGTACCGGAGCTGGAGCAGTTTGCGATCAGCGATGAACGGCCTGCAGTCGACGTCGCGGCAGCGGTTAAGCAGCGGGGTTTTGAGGTGGTGTGGAAAGACTGGCATCACGCCTATTCAGGGTAACAAGCTGTGGCTATTTGGCACTTTCTCTTTGCTTTAGCGCCAAATACCACACAGCAGGGTATCAATGAATAACAAAACGCCCGCACAGAATACCTGTGCGGGCGTTTTCATTTTGGTGCTAGCGCTATATGTTATCAATGCGGCTATTAACGGCCTAGTGGTGCTGTCGCTTGTTCTAGCCACGCCAGATCGTCACTTTGCAGCGATGGGCTCAGCACATCGAATACTGTCTGGTGGTAGTTGTTGAGCCAGTTTAGCTCAGCGTCCGTCATCAGCGACAGATCCACCAAGCGACGATCAATAGGGGCGCGGGTCAGAGACTCGAAGCCCATTACAGTCATATCACCGGCAGTTTCCACTTCCACTACCAGTTCTAGGTTCTCGATACGGATGCCGAAGGCATCAGCACGGTAGTAACCCGGCTCGTTCGATAGCACCATGCCCGGTAGCAGGGCGGTTGGGTTATGTGCTTTGGCAATACGCTGCGGGCCTTCGTGGACACTCAGGAAGTGACCGACACCATGACCGGTACCATGATCGTAATCAAAGCCGTAGGCCCACAGGTGCTGACGGGCAAGGGCGTCTAGCTGTGAACCGGTAGTGCCTTTCGGGAAACGGGCAGATGCTAAACCGATGTGGCCTTTCAACACCAAGGTGAAGGTTTGCTTGACCTCATCGCCTGGTTCGCCGATAGCGATGGTACGGGTGATATCGGTCGTGCCGTCTGGGTACTGGCCGCCTGAATCAACCAAGTAGACGTTGTCCATTTCCAGCACACTTGGTTCGGGCTGGTTATTGTGGTTGTAGTGACACATGGCTGCGTTACCGGCGGCGGCCGAAATCGTATCGAAGCTGACATCGGTGCAGCTGCTGTCTTCGCTGCGGAACTGCCATAGTTTGTCCGACAGGGTGCCTTCGTCCAGTAGGTTGCCTTGTGCGACTTGGCTATCTACCCAAGCGAGGAACTTGCTGACTGCCACGCCATCGCGGATATGGCAGGCTTTCATGCCGGCAATTTCCGTTGGGTTCTTGGCGGCTTTCGGCAGCAGGCAAGGATCGGCGGCTTCTAGCAGTGTGGCATCGGCATCACGCAAGGTTTGGCTGGCCCAGGCATTGCTGGTAGCCGGGTCAACCAACACGGTTTTGCCTGATAGCTGCTGTAGCCCAGCTTCCAGTGCATCTGGAGCATTGACGCGCACGCCTTCGCCAACATGGGCGGCGAAGCCTTCTGGCAAGCGACTTGGGTCAATATAGAAGTCGACACTTTGATCGGCATGAAGTAGTGCCGTTGATAGTAAAACCGGTAGGCTAGGTACATCACTACCACGGATGTTAAGCAGCCAAGCAATACTGTCTAGCTGGGTTAGTAAGACGGCGTCGGCTTTTTGTTTGGTGAGCTCGGCAGCAATCAGCTCTCGTTTGTCACAGCTCCTCTGGCCAACAAACTCCAGTCCCATCAGTTTGGCTTGCGACAAGGTCGCTGCTGGGCGGTCGGACCAAAATAGCTCGATTGGGTTTTCGGCAATGCTGACTAGTTCCAATTCACCGGCTACTTGGGCTTGGGTACGGGTCAGCCAGGCTGCGCTGTGCAGACGTGGATCGATAGCCACTTTGCTATTCGGTGCCAGGTTGTTCAATGCCCATTGTACTGGTGGCTCCTCAATCAGGTGGCGGTATTCGTATACCTCCCCCGGAACTTGCTTGCGGACTTGGACCACATAGCGGCCGTCGACAAACATGGCTGCCTTATCTCGGGCAATTACTGACATACCCGCAGAGCCAGTAAAGCCGGTCGCCCAGAGCAGGCGCTCGTTATGGGCCGGGATATATTCGCCCAGGTATTCATCTTCGTGGGGGATCAAAAGGGCGTCGAGCTGGTTTGCTTCCAGCCATTGGCGGATTTGCGCGACGCGCTGCGAGATAACTGCTTGCATGTGTGTATTTTTCCTTTCACTGAGTCACCGTCCATGTGACGGCTATAAGGCCAGCCCGAATAACAAATACCCCTATCCGTTATGTGGCGGACAGGCAATGTTGGCTGTTCAGGCTGATCTCCCTAAATTAGCGCTTTTGCGTAATAGCTGCAATTAGCTAACAGACAAATCACGGCAGCGTGAGGTGATAATTTGCCGTAACCAGCTATGTCCAGGGTCTTTTTCTTGATGTTGATGCCAAAATAGGGTGTAGGCCATAGGAGGAAGTACTGGTGGTAGCGGTAGCACCACCAAGTCGAGTTGGGCGGCTATGTAGTCAGCAAAGTGGCTCGGGGCCGTGAACACTAGATCAGTATGGGTACACAGGCTGGCGGCACTGTTGAAGTCGGGCACATACATGGCGATATCCCTGCTAAGGCCTTTTTCTGCCAGTTTGTAGTCGAGCAGCCAGCGGTCATCGTTTCCGCAGCGGACCTGGATATGGCGCTGTTTGAGGTAGCTGTCCTGATCCCATTTTTTGGCCAGAACTGGGTGTCCCTGTCGCACCAAGCAGCGCTGGGTGTCTTGGCATAGCTCGGTAAAAATGATCCCTTTGGGTGGCATTAGAGTCAGCATCGCATCTTTGGGGTTAAGATCTTTTCCGGTAATCCCGAAGTCCACTTCGCCATTGATCAGCTTTTCAAAGGTGTTGGGTTCCCAGGCCTGGGTATCGAGAATGATATTGGGCCCTTCGGCAAAAATATCCCCGAGGAAGCGGGGTAAGAACAACGGATAGGCACTTTCGACCAGTGCCATGCGGAAATGGCGGTCGCTGGTTTGGGGCACGAATGCCGCCGGTGCAGTCAAGTGTTCGATATCTCTTAGTAACTGTTCGAGAAGTGGCATCAAGGCCATGGCTCGTGGCGTGGGTTTCATGCCGTGGGCGCTGCGGACGAACAAGGGATCATCGAATTGCTCGCGCAGGCGGTTGAGGCTTTTGCTCACGGCTGACTGGCTCAGGCATAGTCGCTTGGCAGCCAGCGTGACGCTGCCTTCTTCCAGTAATACATGAAGGCAAACGAGTAAGTTGAGATCCACTCTGGCGAGCTTTTCAAATGACATGGCACTTCTCCCCGTAAATGAAGTGATATTCCTAAATGGAAAATCGGTGTTGAATATATACCATTTCTATTCATATCTTGAACACCGTAAACTGCCGCCATTGCTCAACAGGATAATACTATGCAACCGAAAAACTCTGCGGACAAACGGCTGGTGGCCTTGATGGTGACCCTGGTGCTGTTCAGCCCGCTTGCCATTGATATTTACCTGCCAGCGCTGCCTGCGATGGCTGACACCTTTGCGGTCGATCTGACCCGGGTTCAAGATACCATAACGTGGTTTATGTTCAGCCTGGGCCTTGGTCAGTTAGTTGCTGGACCACTGGCTGACCGGTTTGGTCGCCGCCCTATTGCCCTAGGCGGTATTGCGATTTACGGCGCGAGTGCCACATTGGCGTATGTTGCCCAGTCTTTGGATATGTTATTGGTTGCCCGTTTATTGCAGGGCTTTGGCGCCTGTGCAACTTCGGTCGCGGCATTTGCGGCGGTGCGTGACAGCTTCGGCCCAGAGAAGAGCGGCCGGATGATCAGCTACCTTAATGGTGCGATCTGCTTTATTCCTGCATTGGCCCCTTTGTTGGGAACTTGGCTGACTCATCAGTTTGGCTGGCGTGCCAACTTTAGCTTCATGGCTGGTTTTGCGCTGGTGGCGGGCTTGTTTATATTGATGCTGTTTCGTGAAACCCGCCCGGCCGATACCGATGTATCTGGTTCGACGATTAGCCTCTCACGTTACTGGTCTGTCCTTAGGGAGCCGACTTTCTTGTACCATGCCAGCATGTGTATGTTGGCGATGGCAGTTATCCTTGCTTATGTCACTTCGGCACCCGCGTGGTTGATGGTTGAGCTTGGTCAGAGCATGAACCAGTTTACCTTGTGGTTTGGTATCAATGCCGCGCTGAACATTCTGGCCTGTATGGTTGCCCCGAAATACATTGACCGCTTTGGCTCGCGAATGACGCTGAATACCGGTCTGGTGATCTTGGTACTGGCTGGCATGCTGATGCTGCTGGTCGGCCATATTGCCGAGGCATGGGCCTTTATGACACCGATTTTCATGTCCTCGTTCGGCTTTGCCTTTGTGCTTGGTTCGTCGGCGGGCAAAGCGCTGGCCCCGTTTGGTGATCGTGCCGGTACGGCTGCCGCGTTGCTTGGTTTGTTCCAGATGAGTGGTGCTGGTGCGATGGTAAGCCTGACCCAACGACTGGGCCTGAGTTCACCGGACTTAATGGTGCTGCAGATGTGGTTGTTGGTCCCAGGTTTGTTGCTGCTGTGGACTAAATTCGGCCGCCGCTGGCACGCGCCTGTGACCGCCTAACAGAAAATGCTCAATAACAAAAAGACGCCGTCCCTTTAAGGCGCAGGGTCTCGACAACCCATACTTACTCGCTTGCCTGCCACCTTAGTGGCAGGCTTTTTTATGCTTGCTATACGGGATTAAGGTTAAGCCGGCGTTTCGGTTTGCTGTTTTTTACCTTTCCACTGCTGGATGATCAGGCCGAATACAATCAACACCAAGCCAACTAAGGTCGACGGGTGGATCTCTTCGCCGATAATCGTCGCCAGCAGCATTAATGAGATAAATGGTGAAATGAAGATCAGGTTACTGATCCGCGCCGTGTTGCGGGTCAGCTTGAGGGCATTGATCCACAGCACAAAGGTTATTCCCATCTCGAACAAGCCAACATAGCTCACCGCCGCCCAGCCTTGCCAAGGGATCATGGTCCAGCCACCAATGTAAAGGCTCAGGCCAATAGAAAAAGGTAATGAGACCAAAAAGCCCAGCAGGACACCGAGTACCGCATCGGCTTGGTTTTTGGTATTGAGGATCCAATACATGGCCCACAGCAGAGTCGACAGCAATGCCAACGCCACACCGGTCGGATTATCAAACTGCAATGCCATGACATCGCCTTTGGTGGCAATCACTACCACACCGAGGTAGCCAAAAGCACAGGCTGCCCAATCTTGCTTGCGAATTTTCTGGCCGAGGAAGACGGCGGCCATCAGCGTTAGGGTGATTGCCCAGCTATAGTTGAGCGGCTGAGCCTGGGACGCGGGTAGTAGCTCATAGGCTTTGAAGAGCACCAGATAGTAGGCAAAAGGGTTGATGAGGCCGAGCAACAAGTAATAATGCGGTCTAGCTATAAAGGTACGGCCCAGCAGGTGGAGTTTGCCTTGATACAGAGCGATACCTGCCAGGGCGATGGCCGAAACCACACTGGCGGCAACTAGCATCTGTACTGGGGTAAAGAAATCGAGAGTGATCTTAAAAGCGGTGGCAACGGTCGACCACAGCAGGACGGCCGCCAGGCCATACCCGAGCGCATAACGTTCGTTCATTGTTCATCCATAATCAATTGCTGCTTTGGCAAGGCAGCTGGGCTTATATAGGGCGTCAGTCTATTCGATTGCGGCGGAACCGACCAGAACATTGCGATAAGGAATGTGAGCTTGCTGCGAAGGGCAATTCTGAGCTAGAGAAGCTGGACATTTATCCAGTATCCTCTTAGCCTTATTGGCAAAAGCAGATCAATTGCTGGTTAATCAACGAGTCAGGAACAAAGCATGATAAATGAGTGGTTGTCGGGATACGGTTTGGCTATCGTGACCGGTGTATCCGGAGCCACGGTGGCGGGGGCTATCGCGGCATGGCTGGCAAACAACCGCTGGCAACAGCAAATGCAGCTTCTGCGTCAGCAGGCAGAGAACGAACTGAAATTGGCGCAAAGCCGCGAACAGCATTACCAGAGCCAACTCAGCGAGCGTAATCAGGAGCTCGATGAAATGGATGTTGAGCGCGACAGGCTGACAGCTGAGTTGCGCCAGATGCACGGTCGCCTCGCGGCAGCGCTGGAGAAAATGCGCCATTTCGAAGCGCTCAAGAATGAGAAACAATATCTGGCCGAGCAGTTGGAGAACAACCGGATGGCCAATGCCGGCCTCGAAGCTGATTTGCGTGAGCAGGAAGCCCGTCATTTTGAAGAGCAGAAAGCGGCCGATGACAAGATTGCCTTGCTGGAAAATGCTGAAGAGCGGTTACGGGTGCAGTTTGAAAGCTTGGCCAACCGCTTGTTCGAGCAAAAGACCCGTACCGTCGATCAGCAAAACCGGATCAGTATGGAAGGCTTGCTGGGGCCACTGCGCGAGCAGCTTGATGGCTTCCGTAAGCAGGTCAATGACAACTTCAACCAAGAAGCCCGCGAGCGGCATACCTTGGTCCACGAAATCAATAATCTCAAGCAGCTCAATGAGCAGATGGCGCGTGAAGCGGTCAATCTGACTCAGGCCCTTAAAGGAGACAACAAAGCGCAGGGCAACTGGGGTGAGGTCGTGTTGGCTCGGGTGCTGAGTGACTCCGGGTTGCGTGAAGGGCATGAATACCAAACTCAGATCAGCCTCGAGAATGGGGACGGCAAACGTTACCAACCTGATGTCGTCGTACACCTACCGCAAAGTAAAGATGTCGTCATTGATGCCAAGATGTCATTGATAGCCTATGAACGTTTTTTTAATGCCGACAATGTTGCCGAGCAGGAGCTGGCGCTCGGTGAGCACGTTGCCTCGGTGCGCAGCCATATCCGAGGGTTGAGCCGCAAGGACTATCATCAGCTGCACGGGGTTGAAAGCCTCGATTATGTGTTGATGTTTATTCCGGTTGAACCGGCGTTTCAGGCCGCCATACAATCTGATCCACGACTGATCCGTGATGCGATGGATCAGAATATTATGCTGGTCAGTCCTACCACCTTGCTGGTGGCCTTGCGAACCATTAATAACCTGTGGCGCAATGAGCGGCAGAATCAAAATGCCAAGCAAATCGCCGAACGGGCCAGCAAGCTTTATGACAAGCTGCGACTGTTTGTCACCGATATGGAAGCCATGGGCACGTCATTGGAAAAGGCCAACCAGAGCTACCAGGGGGCGATGAACAAGCTGGTGACGGGTCGTGGCAATGTTATCCGCCAGGCGGAAGGGTTCCGCCAGTTGGGGGTGGAGGTTAAGCGTGATATCAATCCGTTATTGACCGAAAGAGCTATGCTGGGAGCGGCGGATGATGGGCCGCTGGCCGCGATTGGTGAGGATAGCCCGACAGCATAAAGGTGTGGCGTGGAGTTAGATGCAGGTTGTGCTTTGAGCAAACCTCAACCATCAAGTACACTAGGGCAAAATAATACGTTAACCACGACGGAAGTAGCATGACGGACACCACACTAGAGACGACCCATTTTGGCTACCGGACTGTAGCCAAGGACGACAAGGCAGAAATGGTTGCAGAGGTATTTCACTCGGTAGCCGCTAAGTACGACATTATGAATGACTTGATGTCGATGGGTGTCCATCGGGTGTGGAAGCGCTTTACTATTGATTGCAGTGGAGTTCGCCGAGGCCACAAGGTGCTCGATTTGGGTGGCGGTACCGGTGACTTGACGGCTAAGTTCTCGCGCATTGTGGGCGATGATGGCCAAGTGATCTTGGCCGATATCAATAACTCGATGCTGAAAGTGGGCCGCAGCAAGCTGCGTGATAACGGTATTGTCGGCAACGTAGGCTATGTTCAGGCCAACGCTGAAGAGCTACCTTTCCCGGATGATTACTTTGACTGTATTACTATCAGTTTCTGTCTGCGTAACGTGACCGACAAGGACAAAGCACTGCGCTCTATGTACCGCGTGCTTAAGCCGGGTGGCCGTCTATTGGTGCTGGAGTTCTCCAAGCCGATTGTCGAACCATTGTCGAAAATCTATGACGCCTACTCTTTCCATTTGTTACCGAAAATGGGCGAAGTAATTGCCAATGACGCTGAAAGCTATCGTTATCTAGCTGAGTCTATCCGGATGCACCCGGATCAAGATACGCTGGAAGGGATGATGCAGAACGCAGGTTTTGAGCAAACTAACTTCTACAACTTGACCGGTGGCATTGTTGCCCTGCACCGTGGCTACAAATTCTGAGGAACCCATGCCTGTTGATGCGTTTGTAACCGGGGTGATAGAGACCTCACTCAATGCCTTGCTGAAGGATGATGAAGACAGCCAGCGTCGCCTTGCCCGATTGAAGGGGAAGGTGATTAGCGTGACTATCAATGAATTTGGCAAGCAGCTTTACTTTGTTTTCAGCCAGCAAATTGATGTCCTCGGCGCCTATGAAGGCGACGTCGACTGTCAATTGGCGCTGAATCTGTCTGTTTTGCCGGAGCTTCGCCAGCAAGCTAACCTGACCCAACTGATTAAGGCCGACAAGCTATCGCTCGAGGGTGATATCCAGCTGGCCCAGCAGTTCTCGGCCCTGCTCAGTGGACTCAAGCCGGATGTTGAAGAAAAATTATCGCAATATACCGGTGATATCGTTGCCCATACGTTAGTCAGTGGCGCCAAACAGGGCGCGCGATTTATCCAGCAAGGTGTGGTTAAACATCAGCGCGACTTGGCCGAGGTGATCACCGAAGAATGGCGATTGGCTCCTCAGGCGCTGGAAATTGCGTATTTTTCCGATCAGGTCGACGACTTGAAAATGGACGTAGCGCGCTGTGAAGCACGTTTAAATCGCCTAGTGGAGCAAGTGCTTTAATGATGGTGTTTTCCGAAATTAAGCGCCTTTATCAGATCACCGCTGTTCAGTTGCGCTATGGGTTGGATGAATTACTGCCTGAAGACCCACGACTGAAATTGCCAAAGGCGATGCGCAAGTCCCTGTTCTGGATCCGCAACGAGCACCTGGAAAAACCATTGGGTGAGCGCTTGCGTCTGGCTCTTCAGGAGTTGGGCCCGGTGTGGATCAAATTCGGCCAGATGATGTCGACCCGCCGCGACTTGTTCCCGCCGCATATCGCCGATCAGTTGGCGTTGCTGCAAGATCAGGTGGCGTCGTTTGACGGACGCTTGGCCAAGGAACAGATGGAAAAAGCCTTGGGTGGTCCGCTGGAGACATGGTTCAACGACTTCGACGAGGTACCGTTGGCATCGGCGTCCATCGCGCAGGTCCATACTGCAACCTTGAAAGAGTCGGGTAAGGAGATCGTTCTCAAGGTGATCCGCCCGGATATCCTGCCGGTGATTAAGGCCGATATTACCTTGATGTACCGGATGGCCGGTTTGCTTGAGAAGGTCCTGCCTGATGCCCGTCGCTTACGTCCTGTAGAAGTAGTACGGGAGTACGAGAAAACCTTGCTCGATGAGCTTAACCTGATGCGCGAAGCCGCCAATGGTATTCAGCTAAGGCGCAACTTTGAAGACAGCGACATGCTTTATGTGCCTGAAGTGTATACCGATTTGAGCCGTGAAAACCTGTTGGTGATGGAGCGTATCTATGGCATCCAGGTGTCGGATATCGACGCGCTAGTGGCTAATGGTACCGACATGAAACTGTTGTCGGAAAATGCAGTGACAATTTTTTTCACTCAGGTATTTCGTGATAGCTTCTTCCATGCCGACATGCACCCTGGCAATATTTTTGTGGCACGGGAAAATCCGGAAAACCCGCAGTGGATTGCTCTCGACTGTGGTATCGTCGGTAGCCTGAACCGGGAAGACAAGCGCTATCTGGCTGAGAATCTGCTAGCTTTTTTCAACCGGGACTACCGCAAGGTCGCTGAGTTGCACGTTGATTCTGGCTGGGTGCCGGAAGATACCAACATCGATGAATTTGAATTTGCGATTCGCACCGTGTGCGAGCCGATTTTCGAGAAGCCGCTGGCCGAGATTTCATTTGGTCATGTGTTGCTGAATTTGTTCAATACCGCACGCCGCTTCAATATGGAAGTGCAGCCACAGTTGGTATTGCTGCAAAAGACCTTATTATATGTAGAAGGATTGGGACGACAGCTGTACCCGCAACTTGATTTGTGGGATACCGCCAAACCTTTCCTGGAAGACTGGATGTCCCGTCAGGTCGGCCCGCAAGCCGTGATCGACGGGGTGAAAACCCGGGCGCCATTCTGGGCAGAGAAATTACCGGAGCTACCGGAATTACTTTATGATAGTTTGCGCCAAGGCAATGCGTTGAACCAACGCATCGATAAACTCTATGATAATTTCATGGAGAGTCGGCGTTACCAGGGCCAGGCACGGTTCTACTTTGGCATTGGTGCAACTCTGGTTGTATGTTCTGCCATACTTTTTAGTAATCACGTTGAAACCTATTCGGCCATTAGCGCTGCAATGGGGGTCACGTTTTGGTTACTTGGGTGGCGTGCTTGCCGTAAATAGACGGTAAAGTATGCAGCCAACATATATACGATTTGTTATTAACCACAATGAGCTGAGGTAAAACAAGCATGGGTGGTATCAGTATCTGGCAATTGCTAATCATTGCACTAATTATTGTTCTGTTGTTCGGAACCAAGAAGTTGCGCACGCTGGGCGGTGACTTGGGTTCTGCCGTAAAAGGTTTCAAGAAGGCGATCGGCGATGAAGAGCCTTCTGCTGAGAAGAAAGACGCAGCAGCTGATGCGGATTTCGATCAGAAGAAACTAGCGGACGAACAGCAGGCTGGCCAGGCTCAAAAGAGCCAAAAAGACAAAGAGCAGGTTTAACACGTGTTTGATATCGGGTTCTGGGAACTAATACTGATCTCCGTGGTGGGGTTGGTTGTACTGGGGCCGGAACGCCTACCTGTCGCGATCCGTACGGTATCGCGCTGGGTTGGAGCTGCACGTAATATGGCGAACTCGGTCAAGGATGAACTGAACCAGGAGCTCAAGCTTCAGGAACTTCAGGAAAACTTGAAAAAAGCCGAGCAAATGGGGATGAAAGATCTCTCGCCAGAGCTGAGGGACACTGTGGAGGAGCTGAAAAAAGCGGCCTCGGATGTGCAGCGTCCTTATGCCGACAAGAAAGACGAGCAGCCCTCGGCGACGACCTCTCAAAAGCAGGATTAATATAAGTCACTATGTCTACTGTTGAAGATACGCAACCGTTATTCAGCCACTTGCTTGAGCTGCGTAACCGTTTGTTGCGTTCCATCCTGAGTGTCATTGTGGTTTTTCTTGGCTTGGTATGGTTTGCCAACGACATCTATGCATTTATGTCCGCTCCCTTGGTAGAACGTCTACCTGAAGGAGCGAGTATGATCGCAACCGATGTGGCATCGCCATTCTTTACGCCAATTAAGCTCACATTGGTGACCTCGGTGTTTATCGCCGTACCGATGATCTTGTATCAGGTTTGGGCCTTCGTGGCACCGGGTCTTTATAAGCATGAGCGCAAGCTGATCATGCCGCTGCTGTTTTCCAGCTCGCTGCTGTTCTATGCTGGCGTGTCTTTTGCCTATTTTGTGGTGTTCCCACTGGTATTCAGTTTCTTTACCAGTGCAGCCCCTGAAGGGATCACGGTAGCGACAGATATTGCCAGCTACCTCGATTTTGTCTTGGCATTGTTCATGGCATTCGGTATTGCCTTTGAAATTCCGGTCGCCATTATCTTGCTATGCTGGACAGGGGCGACAGATCCGGAAAGCCTACGTACCAAGCGGCCGTATATCATTGTTTCTGCCTTTGTGGTGGGTATGATGCTGACACCACCGGATATGATTTCGCAGACGCTACTGGCTATTCCAATGTGCTTGTTGTTTGAAGTTGGCTTGTTCTTCGCGCGCTTTTATGTGCGTAAGCCAGAAGAAGATGACGCAGCCGAAGAGTAGTAAGGTAATAGATGAGCTGCTTTGCAGACAATAAAAAACCGGCCAAAGCCGGTTTTTTTATATCTGGAGGGTTGTGATACTGCCCTAAGAGGCTAGAGGCTAGAGGCTAGAGGCTAGAGGCTAGAGGCTAGAGGCTAGAGGCTAGAGGCTAGAGGCTAGAGGCT
>NZ_JBNNXU010000039.1:0-21667 GCF_052873915.1 Photobacterium sp. DNB22_13_2 | reverse complement strand
GAATACATTAGCGCAAACCAACCCCGTTATCGCAATTTTTACCCTTGCAATAACGAGGCGGACCATACATTTTTATACGTTTCGCAATATACCAAGAAATGGTTAGAGCGAAAGCCTCTCACCCATTTCGCGGGCCATTGCGTCGTCAACCACGGGCTGCACGGTTATTTCCATCTCACTATTCCACTTCAGTGCATAGGCTGTGACTGCCTCTACACTGTCAGACTCTACGATGCACACCCCCGTTCCGCTGACTAAATCGTGCCAGCGACCAATCAACGTGATTTCAGGCCCCATAAGCGCCTTATCTTGTTCTTCTGTCAATTTGGAAAAATGTGCTAGCACCGGGTGCAGCCGACCTTGGTAAAGCTGCCATGAGATCAGGAAAGTCATTGGATACCTCTTCAATCACGCATCAAACGTGATGAGAGTATAGTCACAGATACCTAACTCACCTTGATGAGTTAGGTATCTGTTTTGCAAAATGAGAATCAATTTCGGAAGGGGAATCTGATATTAAGTAAGGAGAATCATACCAATCAAAGAAAAACAAAGCGTTGGATATATTGGAAGAACCGAGTACGTTTAATACTACGAATTTTGTCGAGCGCTTCTTCTTCTTTGAGGTGCTCACTGCAGCAAAGAGAGTCAATTTTAGAGCGATCTATCATGTTCAGACGGTAAATTTCACGCTCAATAATGGTCAAACACTCTGATTTGGTATATCCCAGGGCTTGAAGCTCATGGACGGCTGGCATATCAATACTGGACAGTTTCATTGTATTTCTCCTTTACAGAGAATCTAAAAGTACACACTGTGTAATCAGCATATTTTATGCCGCAATTTCCTCGCTTAGCTAATAGTTCCCCAACTATTGATACACCTGACAGTCAGATGACAACTCTTTCACTGTCATTTTGTATCTTCTGCCGCAATTATTTGGCAGGACATCCCATGAAAAGCAATAACTTACTTTTACCATTAGCATTGAGCGCAGCGCTTGTCGGTTGTGGCTCTGATAACGACAACGGCACAACACCAACTCCAACCGATGCAACGCTCAATTTTGGTGTGATCAACCAACTTGACTCACCAATGAGTGAAAGTAAAAGCCTAAATGTGGCAAGTAATTACAGCGATACAAACTGCCATCACGGTAAATGTCTGAGTGACATTGATGAAGCAGTTATCGCCTTCAATTATGTTTTCTTAAAGAAAGCTGGCAGTAACGGCAGTGACGACGCAACCTGCGATCAAACCGGTGAATGTGAGGCGTACCACATCACCTTTGAACAAGAAGCCAATGAGCTTCGCATGATCGATGTTATGAATGCCAATGGTGACAATGCCTACCCGCTATTCCAAGACCTGAAACTATCACCTGGCGACTATGAAATGTGCCTATATATCAATGGTAAGCAGGGTTCTAACACGCAAGTTGAGATCGATTATGACTCTCACGTCCGTGATATTGACGGCAGCTACCTTCACCTAAGCACACCAAGCCAAGGTTCATGTGCCGGTGCCAAGCCGCCACAAAATTCCCGCCCTACCGGACGTTTGGTCAGTCAACCATTTACGGTACATAAAGGTTACAACAACCTCGCGTTCTGGTTTAACTTGGAAGAGACACTGCAGTACAACAAAAACCATGACTGGCGCTTCCTCAGCAGTAAAGATTTCGAAATCGTCCATGTCGATGATATCGCTCCACGACTAGGCCATATCCGTGGCACTATTGATATTGATTCAATCCAAAGCCAGTGTCGCAAGAACAACTATGATTCGGTCGACGCTGTTTACCTGTTTCGCGGGGATACCGCTAAAGCACAAATGCTAGGCTTCCATAACCCAAGACTTGGCAATGAAGGTGAACGCCGTCCGAAAGAATCGGCTCCGGTCGCCGTCCCTCTGATTGAAGACCCATCAGGTTTGCATGCGCAATTTAGCTTCAGTGACGTTTATGCAGGGGAATATGCGGTTGGCTACACCTGTACCGCGCAGTACGATATTGAGGAAACCAACGGTTCAGGGTTTGAGATCTACGACTCTCGCAACAACATCATCGTCGAGCCAGGACGTACGACAAGCGTGACGTTTTCTTTTTAAGTTGTGGATACAAACTTCTTTAGAACTAACCATTAATTCAATGAAAAGGCCGCAGTTGCGGCCTTTTTACTATCCGGAGCCATACATCTCATTAACTAATCTTGATCTCACCATTGCGGACCAATTTGCAAAACTGCGAGTAGTCGTGGCTGCAGACACAAAATGCCTGCGGCAAGGTCGTTCCAGATAAGAAATTATCGAACGCTTTACGGGTATCGTCGGGTAAACCGGTAGGGTCAACGACTTTGAAAGGGACATCCGGTATCGAAAACTCTGCAAGTTCGGGTAACAGAGAGTCAAAATCAGTAGCCATAGAATCATCACCTTCAACAGTTGTGTTCATGATGCCTTCTGAGTATAGCCAATCCCTAATTTCCAATAGTTATGTTTTCTTACCGTGTATCTTTTCAACCAGATAATCGATGAACACCCTAACTTTCGGTGATACCAACTCCCGCTTAAGGTAAATGGCATACGTCGCGGTGGACGTCGCCTGTGGGCTGAAGTGGTGATCAGCCAACACTTGCTTCAACCTTCCATCCGCCAATTCATTGGCTACCGCCCAATGCGGAATGAGTGCAATACCGCAATGATTGAGCAGTAGCTGCTTTTGACCATTCACCGTATTCACTTCAAGCCCAGTGCCGATATTGAGCTTTTCCAACTCATTGCCCATCAGGTACCAATGCTGCCACCCCGCGTAACCATATCGAATGCATTGCTGCTCAGCCAATGAAGCCGGAGACACCAGTTCTGGGGCTGCCTCAAGGTATTCAGGGCTGGCGCAAAGGATAAAGTCGTTGTCTTGGAGTTTCCTTGCTACCAAGGATGAGTCCGCAAGCTCACCACTTCGGATCGCCACATCAATATTATCTTCTATCAGATCGGTGACCCGCTCACTCAGTTCAAGGCGGATCTCAACCTCGGGATAGCGATGGCGAAACTCATTGATCAACGGCAGCACAACCGCCTCGCCATATCCCACCGTTGAGCTGACGACCAGCTTTCCTTTTGGGATGTCCTGCAGATCATTGATGGTTCTGCGCGCCTCGTCGAGGCTGGCGACAATATGCTGCGAGAAGCTGTAGAAAGTCTGTCCGGCTTCGGTAAGCGATACGGTTCGGGTATTGCGGTTAATTAGCCTTACACCAAGCTCTTCCTCCAGCGCCGCCAATTGGCGCGAAACGGAAGAAGGCTGAACATCGAATACCCGGCTGGTTTCAGAAATACTGCCAGTTTCCACCACAGCATTGAAATATTGCAGTCGTTTAATCATCTTGTGCCTCTATTTAGACTCACTATTCTACCAGCATATACACATAAATAACGCCAGCATCTTTGCTTAAAAAGCAAAATATACTTGCCGATTAACGCATGGTTTGCACGTATTGCAATCATTAGTATGGACCTCGCTTCCAAACACGAGGGTAATACAATGAAAGCGATGATTATTAAATCACTAGGCGATGCCAATGTTTTTCAACTAGCTGAGCGCGACAAGCCTAAAGCACAAGCAGGCCATGTTGTGGTCGAAGTAAAGGCAACCAGTGTCAATCCGCTTGATACCATGCTTCGCTCGGTAGATACACCATGGTCAGAAAATTTACCAGAGATCCTACACGGTGATGTTGCCGGTATTATTGTTGAAGTCGGTGAAGGCGTTGACCAGTTCAAGATCGGCGATGAAGTTTATGGTTGTGCTGGCGGTATTGCAGGTACACAAGGGGCGCTTGCCGAATTTATGTTGGTTGATGCTGATTTGATGGCGCACAAACCTCAAACACTCTCCATGCGTGACGCTGCTGCCCTACCGTTGGTATCTATTACTGCGTGGGAAGCGCTGGTAAGCAAAATGCATATCAAGCCCGGTGATAATGTTCTTATCCACGGTGCAACCGGTGGTGTCGGCCACATTGCAGTACAGCTTGCTAAAGTGTTGGGGGCAACCGTTGCCACCACGTCATTGGCTAGAAATATCGAGCTCGCCCACACTCTGGGTGCCAACCATGTGATTCATGCCGAGCAACAATCGGTGGAAGATTACACCCAACAGCTTACTGGTGGACTAGGTTTCGACGCTGTCTTCGACACCATTGCCGGGGATCACATCCAAAACAGTTTCAAGGCCGCCCGCTATAACGGTAAAGTGGCGACGATCCTGCCCATCAGCGATCCACTGCAGGTTGCCCTCAAAGGATTGAGCTTCCACAGCGTATTGATGCCGATCCCTCTGGTTTATGGTATCAACCGCAAAGCACACGGCGAGATCCTGACTCATATCGCTAAATTAGTCGATGAAGGTCAGATCAAACCCATTGTCGACGAAAGCCAATACAGCATTTGGGATGTTGCCAAAGGCCACCAACGCCTAGAGTCCAAACAAGCAACAGGTAAGGTTGTGCTAACGGCCTGATTTGGTACCCCTCACTGATCCTATCAGTCGAGGGGATTTTTAATCTCTACCTTGGATTCACTGAGTTTGCTGCTTTACTTGTAGTTTTGGCCAATAAGATAGCCAGCCTTTGCCGTTCACTCGCTCGGTAAAGAAGGAATGAGGCCGCTTTGGGTTTGGGGTTAATTCGAGTCCAAGCAAAGACTCAAAACCAAAGGCCGCGATGCATTCATACTCCCCGTGGCAATTTAGCCGAACGCCAACGGCTGTTTCTTTCTCCGGCCAATAGCTCATAGCATCCAGCGTACTCAAGTAGCGAGCATCACCATTACGATGATGCATCAACGCTTGGTTTCGCACCTGCCATTGGCATTCCGGTAGCATTTGCGTTAACCGATGCTCATACTCAAGATACTGGCAGGGGTTATCCTCATCCGGGGCGAAATAGACCACATCCAGATCATTAAGCGATGTGGGCTCACTATAACCATGCAAGTGATCCCACACCAAGTTACGGACAAATCCTGCCGCTAAATAGCATTGCGGTAAGTTCAGCAGCTGAACGCACTTGAGCGCCTTGCGACGGAGCTTATCCTTTTCAATCAACCGAACTATTAAATCCACTATAAGCTCTTATACAGATACAAAGAATATATGGTTTCATCTTGCCCCCTTATGAAGCATCAATAATACTGGCACTTATGTAACAAATGAAACCCGACTCAATAATTGTTATTTGAGATCACGCTTCCAGAAATAACTTAACGAAGCCTGAACGCCCACCTTTTTGCAAGTAATTATTGACTCGTTAAATTTATATACTAATGCATCAATAAAGTAATCGATATCATAGTTATATTCACCTACCACTTCCCCTTAATAACAATATTTTATTATTGATAACACATGTACAAGTTGATTTTCGCCACTACCAAACCTAGGTTATCGCAATAAATGTTTCACACTCGCCCCTCTTCCATCTAATCTGGTTTCATATAGACTCGCTCAAAAAATATTTTATAAAAACAATAACATGCATTTATTTGCTCATGTAACTCAGAAGGGAATACTGTGAAAAAGTTAAGTCTATTAGCCGCATCAATGGCCGTTATTTTGGCAGGTTGTAATTCAAGCAGCAGTTCATCAGGTGGCGATGAGGAAGATACTGAATTCAGCGGTCGTTTTATCGATGCCGCTGTTGAAGGGATGTACTACACAACCAGTTCAGGAAAAAGTGGCATAACAGGTGTAGAGGGTGAATTTGATGCAACGTCCACCGATACCATCACTTTCTACATTGGTGGCGAAAACGGCCTGAAAGTGGGTGCGGCCTCAGCAAGGGACGTACTGACGCCATTTGAAGCAGCAGGTAAATATAACCGTGCACTTAATTTGGCTATTTTGCTTCAGTCCATTGATAACCACTTTGGCTCTTCAAGTAATGACCTGATATCTATTCCTGATGCATTGATATCGCCGGATCAGGAGACATTAGAAGAGATTAGATTTATCAATCTGGACTCCCGCGAAACCGTATTGGATTTTCTTGATTTCATGGGTGTTGAAGACAGTGAAATAGCCCAAGAAAAAGATGCATTAGCACATATGGAAGACGCATTCGGTTCAATGGATCGTGGTTCTGACGGTGCAAACCCATTTAGCGAGAAAAACGGTAAGTTTGTTCGCAATATCAGCGTTACCCAGTACGAAACAAGAAATAACTACACTTACGTCCACGCGGACAAGATGCTGAAAGATGAGTTATTCCACCAAACTCGTGGCATGTCATTCATGGACTTAAAGCTAACGCAGGAAAACTTAGTAATCCTTGAAGGCTCTAATGACACGACGTTCTCAAATGATGCTGCTTCAGAGTATTTAACATGTATCTCCGAAGGTGGAGATTTTGAATACGATAGTAACGGCAACACATGCAGCGGTCAGCCAGCCCAAACCGACGATAAATTCCGGCTTACCGGTAGCTTTGCATACAACCTGCTGAACCCGTATGAAGCGGATGAAAAAGATTCCGACATGCCTTGGGCTGAAATCGAAGGCAGAACACTTATGCCACTGTCTGCTTCAACCATCAAAGAGCTTAATCACTACAGCGCAGATAACTTAGTCGATGATGCTGATGAGGAAGACAAAGAAGATGGCCATGAGTTTTGGCAGATTGAAACCGCTTCAGGCTCTTACGACCCAGTGACTGGCGTTTATACCGAAATAATGAAGAAAACCCAGCTTGACGGTAGAGGCTGTGACCAATACATGACCTCCTGTCATCCTTACCGCCAAACAGAGAGCGTATCTTTCTGGTACGAAGTTGATCAATCCGGTGAAGAGCGCTACGTTGATTTCAAAGGCACTTGGGAAGATAAGCAAACATGTGACAATGGCGAAGTCGCCACAATGAAGCTTGTGTTCGATGCAACGGGAGCAACGGTTTCCGGTACCGAGTGTAAGGACAACGCGGCAGTAGACCTTGATGAAGAGTCATACACTTATGCAGAACTGGCTGATATCGACTACTGGTGGTTCAACCAAGCAGGTCGTGAATCACAAGCGACATTGACCGAGATGAACACCGTTGTGCGCTTCTGTGATGTAGATGATTATACACCGGGTGATGCTTGTGACATCAATGACCAATTCTTCGTTAAGTGGGAATACCAACCTGCCGGCACAGATTGGGATGAAGGTTTGTTGATCCGTACCAAGATGACAACGTCAGGCAATATCGCCTCGACCAGCACAATGCAAAAAATCAGCAAGTAATCCTGATTAATGCTTAGAAAGCCTCGTCAGTGACGAGGCTTTGTTTTATCTGTTTTGCATAGCCTCTATCCGCAAAGGCTGACTAAACGATCTTCACCCCAGCAGGCATCGCACGTTCAGGGGTCAACAACACACTTTCCGACTCGTCATCGGTTTCAGCGCAAAGCAGCATACACTCAGACGTTTCACCGCGCATCTTCGCTTTTGCCAAGTTGCACAGTACCACTACCGGTTTACCCATCAACTCTTCCTCAGTGTAGTAAGGCACCAAGCTAGTCACTGTCTGCAGAGTGCGCTCACCCACATCGATTTGGACAATATAGAGTTTGTCGGCGTTTTGGTGACGTGCCACCTCGATGATTTTACCCGTGCGGATCTCCAGCTTGGCGAAATCTGAGTAAGCGATAGTTTCCATTGCATATTTCCTTATTAAGTAAAGTTTACTAAAATCAATTTAACTTACCAGAAGCCACCAAGATGGCAAGCAGCAGCGCTCTTTTTTTGAGCTATACGCACACTGTAAAAACAAGCTGACTGTTAGGTAACAAATTATACTCATTAGAAATAGTTAAAATTCAAGGTATACATTAAATACCTCTGCGTTATCTACCATCAGTTTAACCGTATATATCCACGGTTTATTTGAAATGATTTTAGTAAAACGTGGAACTTCACAGTCTAGTTTGTTTACAATAACAAGATTGATAGACCGCTCACGGTGAGTGAGCCTTGCCAATGGATACAAGTAAATGGCGACACTAAAAGACATCGCGGCTGAAGCGGGCGTATCTCTGGCGACAGTATCACGAGTACTCAACGATGACCCGACACTGAGCGTTAAAGAAGAAACCAAGCACCGAATTCTCGAGATCGCTGAAAAGCTGGAATACAAAACCAGCAACGCCAAGGCATCAGCGGCCAGCAAGAAGCAACAACAGCACTTCATGGCTGTTTATAACTACAAGCAAGAAGCTGAAGTCAACGACCCTTACTACCTCTCGATCCGTTACGGTATTGAAACCCAATGCAGCAAGCTGGGTGTTGAGCTAACCAACTGTTACAACGGTGAAATACCTAACGACCAAAGTAAAGTAAGCGGCATTATCCTAGTCGGACGCAACAGCGCAAAAGTGCTGAAAAAAGTAAAAACACTGTCGGACAACATCTGCTTTGTTGATTTCAGTGATGCCAACTCTTCACATGATTCTGTCGATATCGATTTGGCCCGAGTCAGCAAGGAAATTACGGACTTCTTCATCGCTCAGGGTTATCAGCGCATCGGTTTTATCGGTGGGCAAGACTTGCCAGACGTAGCCGATATCCGCGAAGAGGCCTTTGCCGAATACGGCCAGCTCAAAGGCGTCGTTTCTAGTGATGACATCTATCGGGGAGAGTTTACTAGCTCTTCTGGTTATAAGTTGGCAAAAAAGATGCTCGCCAGCGGTGATTATCCTGCAGCCTTGTTTGTCGCGTCAGATTCAATCGCCATCGGCGTATTGCGGGCAATTCACGAACACGGACTGCGGATCCCCGATGACATTGCCTTAATCAGTGTCAATGATATCCCAACAGCAAAGTTTACCTTCCCATCTCTGTCTACCGTCCGCATTCATTCGGAGATGATGGGTATTCAAGGAGTAAACTTGCTGGTGGAAAAAATCCGCGATGGTAGAACACTGCCTCTGCAAGTGTATGTGCCAAGCAAACTCAAGCTGCGTGATACCACCAAGTAACGTCCCACTTTACATAAAACAACTTAAAGCGCTGAATATCAGCGCTTTTTTATCATTTATATTTTACCTATCACGCCCTACCTACTTACCAAACCACACGCCAACCGTCCCTCTATACGATAAAACAATTTCCCGATAAAGCATTGACCCGATAAAAAACGGCCCCCATGAAGCGGTTATTCGGTAAAAATTACCCTCCTGAATTTTCTTAATCACCATCACACTATTGAGCTATGGAACAGTTAAAACCGTGATCGAGTTAAAGCATCCTTCTTTTACTGATATTATTTAGTAAAACTTTTACTAAACTGATTCCAAGTTACCTGACCAACATCCTGGTCATGGCAGAAAAATACATCGGTATCGAACCGGAGGCATTTCGTGAACAATTGGGAAAACTTCCTTCAGCTACATGAGAACCGTCTTGCACCACGTGCATACTTCTTCTCATACGACTCCCTAAACAGCGCACAGACTTTCCAGCGTGAGCTAAGCAGCCACTTCATGCTGCTTAGCGGGCAATGGCAATTCCAATATTTTACTCATCCGTTACTGGTGCCTGAAGAATTTTATTCGCGTCCAATGGCCGACTGGGGCCAAATCACGGTACCTAACATGTGGCAAATGGAAGGCCATGGTGATCTACAGTACACCGACGAGGGCTTCCCGTTCCCGATCGATGTGCCTTTCGTCCCGACCGATAACCCGACCGGCGCTTACCAGCGTACATTCACCCTTGGCGCGAACTGGCAGGATAAGCAAACCATCATCAAGTTTGATGGCGTAGAAACCTACTTCGAGGTATATGTTAACGGCGAGTATGTCGGTTTCAGCAAAGGCAGTCGACTGACGGCCGAGTTCGATGTCAGCCAGTATGTTCTACAAGGTGACAACCTGCTATCTGTCCGCGTCATGCAATGGGCCGATTCGACCTATATCGAAGATCAGGATATGTGGTGGACAGCCGGGATCTTCCGCGATGTCTACCTTGTCGGAAAAGAGCAGGTTCACGTCCAAGATTTCACCGTTCGTACTGATTTTGCCGATGACTACCAGCAAGCCACACTCTCTTGCACAGCGGAGATTGAAAACCTATCAGCCCTTCAGGCATCAGGTTATGCACTGGAATATGCACTCTATGATAAAGGGCAAATTATTGCGGAAGGTGTGTGCTCCCACCTGACTATCGATGCCAATTCACAGGAACGGACACAGACACAATTCGTAATCGATCTCGATAAGCCGACTCATTGGTCTGCCGAGAACCCTTATCTTTACCAACTGGTACTAACGCTAAAAGACAACCTCGGCAATACGCTTGAGATCATCCCGCAGCGTGTTGGTTTCCGCGATATTAAAGTGCGCGATGGCCTGTTCTACATCAACAATCAGTACGTCATGCTGCACGGTGTCAACCGCCATGATAATGACCATCTGAAAGGTCGCGCTGTCGGTATGGATCGCATCGAGAAAGATCTGATCCTGATGAAGCAGCACAACATCAACTCGGTCCGCACCGCCCATTACCCTAACGATCCACGCTTCTACGAGCTATGTGATATCTACGGTCTGTTCGTGATGGCGGAAACCGACGTCGAAACCCATGGCTTTGCCAATGTGGGCGATCTGAGCCGCATTACCGATGATGCCGCTTGGGAAAGCGTCTTCGTCGACCGTGCTGTGCGCCATGTCCATGCCCAGAAGAACCATCCCTCTATCATCATGTGGTCAATGGGCAACGAGTCCGGTTACGGCTGCAATATCCGCTCAATGACCGCGGCCACAAAAGCGATTGATGACACCCGCTTGGTGCACTACGAAGAAGATCGTGATGCGGAAGTGGTCGATGTGATTTCAACCATGTATTCCCGCGCCCAGCTGATGAACTATTTCGGCGAACACCCGCACGAGAAGCCTCGCATTATCTGTGAATATGCCCATGCCATGGGTAACGGACCGGGCGGTCTGACCGAATACCAGAACGTATTCTACCAACATGATCACATCCAAGGCCATTACGTGTGGGAATGGTGTGATCACGGCATTCTCGCCCGTGATGAAAAGGGCACCGAGTTCTACAAATACGGTGGCGACTACGGTGACTACCCGAACAACTACAACTTCTGTATGGATGGTTTAGTTTACCCTGACCAAACACCGGGACCGGGCCTGAAAGAATACAAACAAGTCATTGCGCCAGTGAAAATTCACGCTGTTGATGAGCCTGCTGGCAAATTCCTCATCGAAAACAAGCTGTGGTTCTCCGATCTCAATGACTACACCATCACCGCCGATGTACGTGCAGAAGGTGAGACCTTGCGCACTGTGCAATTCAAGGTCGAAGATCTTACATCAAACTCTGCCTGTGAAATCACTATCGCTATCCCTGAGCTGGACGAGCGTGAAGTGTTCATCAACTTCACGGTTCGCAAAGACAGCCGCACGCTGTATAGCGAAGCCAACCATGAGATTGCGGTATATCAGTACCAGCTAAAAGAAAACACGGCTAGCGAAGCCAAATTCACCACGAACAACGCAACACCGTTAGTGGTTGAAGAAAGCCGTCTTAACACGCTGATCTCGGGCAATAACTTTGCGCTTAACTTCTCCAAGATTAACGGCAAGCTAACGTCCTGGATCGTCAATGGTAAAGAGCTGATCAAGTCAGAGCCTAAGTTGAACTTCTTTAAGCCAATGATCGATAACCACAAACAAGAGCACGAAGGCCTGTGGGAGCCAGCGCACCTGCAAATTATGCAGGAGCACTTCCGCACTATCGACGTGGTCGAGCAAAAAAACGGCGTTGAAATCACTACCACCAGCATCATTGCCCCACCGGTGTTTGATTTCGGCATGCGCTGCGAATATCGCTACCAGATCAACGCGGAAGGCCAACTCAATGTTGAACTAAGCGGCGAGCGCTACGGTGATTACCCGCATGTCATTCCGGTCATCGGTTTGGATTTGGGCATCAATGGCGACTTTGACCAAGTAAAATACTACGGCCGTGGTCCTGAAGAAAACTACCAAGACAGCCAGCAGGCTAACCTGATTGACGTCTACCAGACCACCGTTGCTGACATGTTCGAAAACTACCCGTTCCCGCAGAACAACGGTAACCGCCAGCATGTTCGCTGGGCTGCGCTGACCAATCGCCATGGCGCTGGCCTATTGGTTAAGCCGCAGCATGACATCAACTTCAGCGCATGGTTCTACACCAATCAAAACCTGCATCAAGCCCAGCACACTATTGAGCTGATTGACAGTGGCTATATCACCCTGAACCTTGACCATAAGCTGATGGGCTTGGGCTCCAACTCTTGGGGTAGCGAAGTGCTCGACTCCTACCGTGTCTACATGGATGAATTCCGCTACGGCTTAACCCTGTTGCCGTTACAGGCCGGAGATTGCAGCGCGCAGATGATGGCAAACCATGACTTTAGCAACGGCTTCTTTACCGTCCCAGCCGAACTAACCCAATCAGTAAACGAGGCGTAAATCATGATCGTGCTAGAGAGCCTAGAGCAATTCAAAGTGGTATACCGCGATGGCCGTAAATGGAACCGCTGTGTCGAAGCAATTGAGAACATCGCCAACATCAAAGATGGCGTAATGTATTCCATCGGCGACTCACTGGTTTACATGGTTGAGGACGGTGTCGCCCACCATACCGAAACCTTTGAAGGCAACCGCCGTTACTTCGATGTTCACTACTACCTGGAAGGCCGTGAAACCGTTGAGTTCGCTGACAAATCAGCACTTAAAGTGGTGGAAGCTTACCGCGACGAAACGGACCGAGAATACCTAACAGGACAAGGGGAAACCCGCGAGCTGCATGAAGGCCAAGTCGTCATCTTCGACAACAGTAAAGCCTATCGCTTCAGTGGTGATAACCAGGTACGCAAGGTTGTGCTGAAAGTGACCATTGAAGATGGCTACTTCCTAAACAAATAAACAGATAACGATAAGAGGGCTTGGTGCTCCCAAGCCCTTATATAACAACACGCTTAATAGCATTTAACCCTATAATTGACGTGATTCACAGGAGGACACAATGTCTGAATCCTTACGCGGCACGATTGGCAAGTTCGCTTTGCTATCAATGACGTTTGCTGCCGTCTTTAATGTGCGCAACATCGTAAACAACAACATTGAACTGGGCTTAAGCTCTGCACCTATCTTTTTGTTGGCAACCGTTGTCTATTTCATTCCGTTCGTCTTTATTATTTCTGAATTTGTTTCAGCTAATAAGAACTCGGAATCGGGTATGTATGATTGGCTGAAAAAGCCACTGGGCAGCAAAGCGGCTTATCTTGGCTCTTTCCTGTACTGGTTTGTAAACCTGTTCTGGTTTGTCTCACTGCTACCAAACGTTATCGCTTATGCGTCCTACGCTATGCTTGGTTACGAGTACACCTTCTCGCCTATGATCACCTCGATGATCTCTATCGTACTGTTTGCCGCCGCGACCCACATTTCAACCAAAGGGGCATCATGGCTAGGTAAGATCTCTGAAATTGTTGCTTACGGTGTGTTTGCCCTATTCGCTATCTACGTCCTCGGCGCATTGATGGCACTCGGTGGAGATTACACTCCTGCAGAGCCGATCACTATGGAAGCAATGACCCCAACCATCAACTGGGCAACGCTGGGTATCATGTGTTGGATCTTCCAAGCGGCCGGTGGTGCTGAAACGGCAGCGGCTTATCTGAAAGATGTTAAAGGCGGTCAGAAAGCCTTTATTAAAGTCATTATTGCAGCAGGTGTTCTGATTGGTGCAATGTATGCTGTTGGCTCACTACTGGTGAACGTCTTCGTCGCCCGAGAAGATCTGACGTATGCTGGCGGTATGGTTGAAATCTTTACCGGCATGGCAAACTACTTTGAAATATCACAAGCACTGGTTGGCCGCTTCGTCGGTATCATCCTGTTTATCGCGATGTTCGGCTCAATGATGATGTGGACAGCGGCTCCAGTAAAAATCCACTTCTCTGAAATTCCAAAAGGCGTTTACGGGGAAAAAACCACAGAGCTGAACGAGCACGGTGTACCGGTTCGCGCCGCTTGGTGGCAGTTCGCTTTCGTTGTTGTCATGCTGGTCGTTAACGGCTTTGGTTCAGAGTCTGTACAAGACATGATGAACCAAGCTATCAACCTAACAGCAGGTACGGCAATGCTACCGCCAATCTTCATCATGGTGGCCTACTTTGTGTTCCGCTGGAAGTATGACGATACACCACGTGACTTCCGCATGGGCTCTCGCAAAGTCGGCATGGGTATTGTTTCGGTATTGATTGCTATCTTTGTTATAAGTATGACGGCATCCGCCTTCCCGACCGGCGTCAATCTGGTCCGTGCCTTCTTCATCAACGTCTTTATGACCGCGGTATTCTCGGGTATTGCATGGTGGTGGATCTCCCGCTTCGAAAAAAAGCAAGCAAGCAAGAACGTAGTGACTGAGCAAAAAGCGGTGATTCAATAAAGAAGCAACTCAAAAAGTAATACCCGGTTCACGCAATAACCGATAATAAAAAGCCCGCAGCGACTCTACTAATGAGACCTGCGGGCTTTCCTGTTTACTCAGTTTGCACCATGATTAACCATTGGTTAATCATGGTAGCCGTTTGCTCGCTTGAAACTATATCTAGGTGCTTGGTACCACTTAATATACGAAACTCTATTTGAGGTGTGTAACCAGTTAAGATTGTCTGATATGCCTCAGAATAAAACGCCTCATCAAACTCTCCAACTAGTAATAGCCTAGGTTTATTGTTATTGGCTAAGTCGACATTATATTTTGTGGGTGAAAGTGATTGAGTAGTGTTATACCGATAATATTCAGCATCGCCAGTCCGGCATATCTGATAACTTGCATTTGGCTCAACCAACAGTTGCATGATGCGCTATTCACCCTATACCTAAGATTGGTAATAATTCACCTCACGCATAATAACATCCAGCAATTCACCCCTTTGGAGCCTCAATGTATATTCATCCAAAATTAACGCACCTATTATCTAGCAGTAAACCACTTGGTTACCTTTTTTCGCTCGTCAGAATTTACTACGGATACAACTGGTTAATAGCAGGGTTTAATAAAATCACCTCCGACTTTAGTGTGGTAGGTTTTTTTAACTATTTTGTATTGAGTGAAACCTCTGTTGTCATGTCTCAAGCGACCAAAGGAGAATGGGGAGCGTCAATTTGGGTATGGTTTGTAGAAAACCTATTTATTCCTTTTGCTCCTATTCTTAATACCATGATCCCCCTGACTGAGTTAGCCCTTGGAATCTTATTATTAATAGGCTTCCAGCGCATCATTATCTGTGTTGTTGCCTGCTTCCTTAATATTACATTTATCATGTCAGGTGTAGTATGGCCGGGAGTTCACTACCTCTTTTTCCAACTGCTTCTGGCAGTATCAAACAACCAATACGAACTTTGCGTTGATAATTACCTAAGGGCTAAGCAATATAAAGCTGTGCATTCTATAACTTAAAATCAATATTAACTCCCTACTCAATAAAATAAGCGTCTGTGTTACGATAGATCCCTTGAGTAGGGAGTAACTATGAATACCAATGAGCTAGAAGCATTCGTCACTATTGTGGACAAACAGAGCTACTCTCTTGCCGCAGATAATCTAGGGATTTCAACATCGGCTTTGAGCAGAAGAATCAGTTCCCTTGAAAAAACAGTTGCATGTCAATTACTCAGGAGAGATTCTCATCGTATCACTCTGACTTCAAGCGGCTTAAAACTTTACCCCTATGCTGCAGATATTGTTGGAAAAATCCAGAAAGCTACAATCGTTCTCACCGAGAACCAATCACTGCTTAGTGGCAGCCTCACTGTTTTTTCTTCTCTTGGCATGGCTAAGCTACTTATGCCTGTCTTAAAATTATTCTCAGAAACATCACCTGAGTTAACTATTGAATGGATACTTAGTGAGGGGAGACAGGAAGACTTAGCAAAAATTCACTTCGATGTAATGCTTCACATTGATAACCCAAGAGACTCAAACCTAGTAGGACGTTATTTAGGTGATATTGCAATGGACTACTATGCCACTCCTAAATACTTAGCGAGAAAGGGAAGAATATGTCATGCAGAAGATATCGCTCATTTAGATACCATTTATTCATCAGCCACCCCTAGTGCACCCAAAACATGGACTTTACGTTTAGGAATGAACCAAAGACAGGTTGAACTACAACCTAAGTACTTTGTTGGCAGTCCTGATCTGGCTTTGGAACTGGCATTGGCACACCTAGGCATCGCAAGATTACCTAAATTCCTCGCTCAACCGTATGTAAATAAGTCACAACTTGCTCTAGCTTGTACCGATCCACAATCATTTGCTTTCCCCATCTATGCAATCTATCCCAATGGCAAATTTCTTCCAGAGAAAACAAAGCAATTCATACAAACCACAAAGGAATTGATAGAAAACTTAAGTTAGCAACTACCTTACCCAATTGACATCATACGAGAGCTATCTACAAGTCAAGGGAATAAACTGCTCTATCAGTACACTCTATCAAAACTTATTCTGGCACGATTTTGGACAATTCCGATTTAGCAACAACAGGCAGTTTCCAACCTTCGGATAACTTCTCGTACCCCAAAAAGCAAAATGCAGTAATTTCGACAGGCGGAATTTTTGATAGGTTCTTGAAATTTCCAAACAGGGCTGATTTTGACGGTTAGCATTTTTGAGGTGGAATACTGTATGGTTATTCAACAAGCCTATCAGGAAACGATTTGAGCTACCTTCCTCCTAAGTAGCTCCCGAAAAGCAATAACAGCGGGACTAACCTGCTCTCGGCTTGGACAGATTAGATTTAACTCAATCGATGGTGATTCAAAATCTGGTAAAAGCTGTAAAAGTTGCCCACTACTAAGAGCTGAGTGGACATCTATCTGAGAACGATATGCTATCCCTTTGCCACTAACTGCCCATCTACGAACTATATCGGTATCATTGCTGACTCGGTTGCTGTTCACTTTGATTTTGTATGACCCAATATCGTCCTTATATGCCCAATTATTAAAAAGGCGCCCTGCACGACGGTGCAATAAGCAGTTATGTTCACGCAATTTTTCAGGATGAGTGAGTTCACCGTATGTCGATATATAAGCCGGAGACGCGCAGGTAACTCTTTTCATCGTAGCAATATGAAACGAAATCATCGTTGAGTCTTCTGGTTTGCCATACCTAAGCGCTATATCAACTTGCTCCAGAAAAAAGTCTGAGATGAAGTCACCAACAGTCAAATCGATCGACAATAAAGGATGTTCTTCCAGAAACTCGTCTATCCAAGGGAGAAGAATATTGCGTCCTAAGTCTGATGAGACAGATAGCCTTAACGTACCACTGACAGTACCTTGTGTCTGATGCGCCGCTATTCGACCTTGATCTAAGCTCTCGAGTGCCTTTCGGCAATGAAACAGGAACTGCTCCCCTTGCGGTGTGATTCTTAGCTGTCTTGTCGTTCTAATGAGGAGTTGTACCTCTAACTGTTTTTCGAGTCTTTTCAGCGCAGAGCTGACTGCCGCAGGAGTCAGGCTCAGTTGATTTGCGGTTTCTGTAATGCTGCCCGTTTCGACTATGCGAATGAACAGGTTGAGATATGCGGTGCAATCATCAAAAACCGTCTCGTAAAATCAGCTATGTCGGATTCATTAGCGGATGGAGAAGGTAACCCGACAGATGCTCAAAGTCGGCTCTATGAACGATGGGCTGAGGGTGGTATAGGGCTGTCGGTAGTTGGAGAAGTCCAAATCGATCCTCGATTTCCTGAAAAGCCGGGAAATCTGGTTTTAAGTCATCAATCGAGCCTAAAGGATTTACAAAAATTAACCTCTAGGGCGTCGATTAATGAAGCCCATATTTGGCCTCAGTTAGGTCATGCGGGAGGGCTTGCGTATCAACCCCTTAGCCACCCGAAAGGGCCATCCCCCCTTGAGATCAATGAATTCCAATGTTCAGGCATGACAGAAGATGAAATATCGCAACTGCCAGAACGTTATGCCAGAGCAGCGATAATAGCAAAAGATGCGGGATTCACTGGTATTCAGGTTCATGCCGGTCATGGTTTTTTACTCAGTCAGTTTCTCTCTCCGTTATTCAATCGCCGAAAAGACCAGTTCGGAGGTTCAATAGAAGCCCGTAGTCGAATTATTGTTGAGATCATTGAAAAAATCCGACTGGTGGTTGGTCGATCTTTTCCTATAGGAATTAAGCTAAATTCTTCTGATCAATTAGAAGGTGGCTTAACTCAAGAAGACGCTTTAGAGGCCATTCGTATCCTAGACAAAACTTCTATCGATTTGATAGAGATAAGTGGAGGCTCATATTTCCCAGGAGCAACATCCAGTTCTGACAGCGTATCAAACGGCCCATACTTCATCGACTTTGCGTTAAAAGCCAAAAGCATCACAAAGATTCCTTTGGTGGTTACTGGAGGCTTTAAAACAAGAACTCAGGCAATAGACGCCTTAAATTCTGGTGCGTTAGACTCAGTCGGGTTGGGACGCATATTGGTACTCAAACCTGATCTACCCAATCAGTGGGTAAGCGGTGCTGATGTTATAACTGATTTTCCAAAATTCCAGTCTCCGCCTCAAGGAGGAGTCACGGCATGGTACACAATGCGTTTGACTGCGATAAGTAATGATAATGAAGAAGACTTCAGCCCAGAACTATTGCCAGCAATTGAAGCATATGAGGAGCGTGACAAGTCTCGTATTACGAAATGGCTAGCTAAATACCAATAGTATTGTTGTAGACGGCATTCAGCTGGCTTTTTGAATTTGGCGGAGTGCTTTGAGTATTACGGATTTGATTCAAATCCCTGCTCATTACATTTAACGTATACGAAAAAGCCCAGCATTTCTGCTGGGCTTTTTCTAAATGTGGCGGAGAGATAGGGATTTGAACCCTAGATACGCTACAAACGTATGCCGGTTTTCAAGACCGGTGCTTTCAACCACTCAGCCATCTCTCCGTTGTGCGGCGTATAATATAGAGCCCTTAGGATGTTGTAAATACCCCAAAAGCCCGACTGCTCACAATACCACCAGATTTCTATATTTTGAGAAATAACCGCTCAAGTTACGACAATAAAATCAAATTTCCCGACAACGCCGCCCGATAATTCTTTAGGTTCAAACTGAAGATACTGACGCTCACGCCCTCCCCACCACTCATTACCGGTTTGTCCTTTGAGATAAAGCTGGGTCGTCAGTAACTCTTTATCCCCTCGCCATAGCTTTACATGAATATGTGGCGGCCGGCCGGTATAAGGCACAGGATGTATAGTGCGGAACTGATATTGGCCTTCTTTATCCGTTTCTACTGCACCAAAGCCCGCAAAATGGCGGTCAAATGCTTGGTTATTCGGCTGCTGTGGGTGATCGTATACACCTACGCCGTCACACTGCCAAATTTCTATCTTGATACCGGATAAAGGTTGACCCTGGATGTCCAATACGCGTCCCAGCAACTCTATCGGTTCTCCGGCTAAACCTTGCTCCTGCAAAATCAAATTTGCTCTCATCGGAATAGGCACTACCGGATAGAATGGTCCTTCAGCCTGTGCCGGAGTGGCCGTATACGGTTGTTTTGCCCAAATCGGTTTCACGAACAACATCGACCACAATGCCAAAAAGTGCCGTCTCTTCATCACCTTCTCTCCCTTAGCTGACTCACTTACAGTGTGGCAGCCAATAAAGAAATTGCGTTGAAGATCCCTGTCTATTATCTTCAGCATGTGCCACGATAATATAAAATCAGATAGGAAAAGAAATGACACTCTCCGATGCAACATTAGTCATACCCGCTCATATGCTGCCCGGTGGTATTACTCCAATAGCGCATGAATTTGGCTTTGAGCAGGTCGAGAAAAAACGCATAGAACACAGTGATGATGTCGCCTTGACTCAGTTTATCTTTCACTCCCCCCGCATCGAAGATAGCGAATCTGATACCGATAAAACCTTCGATAGTGCAACCAAGCATTTTCTCTGGCACCTTGCCAAAGGCACTCCCTATCAAATTACCAAGTCATTTAGCGATGGTAGCCAAAGTACCAAAAGTTACCTATACCGTAAAAACAGGCTGACTTCGCAAGCTTCCTCTTTGGCAGAGCTGTTAGCCAATAGCCAATAGCCAATAGCCAATAGCCAATAGCCAATAAGCATATGGCATCATAATTTTGCTCAACTATGAAGCACATCCCATACACGCATAGTCAAATCTGATTATAATTCAAACACGCGTTTAAAAGGATGTTTACTATGTTGCTCTACAAAACGGTTGTCGGAATCAATAAACAGCTCAACAAATTAATCACGATTCCGTTCCCCCAAATAGAAATGGGTGCCGATAGCGTGGCCAATGCGGGAGCCTTAATGGCCTCGAAAGGGGCGCAAAAAGTGCTCATCGTTACCGATGCGATGATCCACTCCCTCGGATTGACGGGTTCGCTTTGCGAATCACTGACAGCACAAGGCATTGAGTTTGTCATCTATGACGAGGTCAAACCGAACCCGACTATCGCCAATGTAGCGGTAGGGGCTGATTTGTTCAAAGAGCAAGAATGCAACGCCATTATTGCTATAGGAGGGGGATCGCCGATTGATTGCGCCAAAGCCATTGGTGCGAAAATTGTTCGGGATAAGCCGGTTCGTCGGCTGGCTGGCAAATTAAAGATCAGAAAGAAATTACCGCCATTCATGGCCATTCCAACCACCGCGGGCACAGGCTCAGAAGCAACTGTCGCAGCCGTGGTGTCTGATCCGAGTGCTAGGGAAAAATTCGCGATTGTTGATCCGGCTATATTGCCAGATTTTGCCCTTATCGATCCCAAGCTCATGGTCGGCTTACCAAAGTCGATCACCGCTGCAACCGGCATGGATGCATTAACTCACGCAGTTGAATCATTTATTGGCACCTACCACACCCCGCTGACCGATAAGTATGCCACCCAGGCAACCGCAAAGATCTTCTCTCATTTAATTACTGCTTTTGAGGATGGGAAAAACCTAGAAGCCAGAGAGCAAATGGCTATTGCCTCTTATGAAGCTGGCTGTGCCTTCACCCGTGCTTATGTTGGTTATGTCCATGCATTTGCCCATCAGTTAGGTGGTATGTACAACGTTCCCCACGGCCTTGCTAATGCCGTATTGTTGCCCAAAGTGCTGAGCTTATTGAAACCTTTTTGCGAACAACGGTTAACATTGCTCGCCGGAGTGATCGGATTGAACACCGCAGAGGAGTTTATCGACGCGATCAGCAGCCTTAACACTCAACTAGAAATCCCCACCACTTTCCCAGAGCTAAAGGAAGAAGAGATCCCATTGATCACCAAACGCGCCCTTGCCGAAGCCCATGGTACCTACCCAGTTCCCGGGTACCTAAGCCAGCAGCAAGGCGAGGCGTTACTCGCTCAGTTTCTTGAGCAATCCTAGCCCCTCCAAAACCAACGCATACAAAAAGTCCCGTCATTTCTGACGAGGCTTCGTTGTAGTGGCGGAACGGCCGGGCTTGCGTCCAACCGGGGACGCGTCCGTCCGGGACTCATCAGTCCACAGGACTGACGCCTATGTTCAACGCATACAAAAAAGCCCCAGCATTTCTGCTGAGGCTTC
>NZ_JBNNXU010000038.1:0-21985 GCF_052873915.1 Photobacterium sp. DNB22_13_2 | reverse complement strand
AGGAGAGACTTGAACTCTCACACCTTGCGGCGCCAGAACCTAAATCTGGTGCGTCTACCAATTTCGCCACTTCCGCACATTGTATTTCGCTTCCTGAGGAAGAGAAATGGTGGCTACGACGGGATTCGAACCTGTGACCCCATCATTATGAGTGATGTGCTCTAACCAGCTGAGCTACGTAGCCATTTTGTTGTTTTCCAAGCCGTCTGCCTATCTGGCCGCCGTCTCGGGAACGGGGCGCATTATGCTCATACCAGCCAAAAGCGTCAACAGTTTTTTTGATTATCTTGAAAAAACCCGCTTGTTCGTTGGTTATTTGGACGAACTGGGCGTTTGCCGTGCTAAACAACTGCTTTTATGTGTTTTAGTGCGTCTGAAAGCGATAAAACTACATTGCTGATGTAAAACAATATTGGCACGCACTGTGCGAAAGTGAGCGAAGCGATTTGCCGGAGCGCAGATAAAAGAAAGCCAGCGCAAAGGCTGGCTTTCTGAGAGGCTAAAAAAGTGGCGGCTTAATTACACATTGAAACGGAAGTGAACAACATCACCGTCTTTAACGATGTAGTCTTTACCTTCAAGGCGCCATTTACCGGCTTCTTTCGCGCCGCTTTCACCGTTGAATTCGATAAAGTTGTCGTAACCGACTACTTCTGCACGGATAAAGCCTTTTTCGAAGTCGGTGTGGATTTTACCTGCTGCTTGAGGTGCCGTTGCACCAACAGGGATTGTCCATGCACGTACTTCTTTCACACCCGCTGTGAAATAAGTTTGTAGTTCCAGTAGCTCGTAACCAGAGCGGATCACACGGTTTAGGCCCGGCTCTTCGATACCCATGTCAGACAGGAACTCTTCACGGTCTGCATCGTCAAGTTCAGCGATTTCAGATTCGATAGCGGCACATACAGCAACCACAACCGCATTCTCTTTAGCGGCAAGATCGCGCACCATGTCTAGGTACTCGTTATCTTCGAAACCGTCTTCGCTCACGTTGGCAATGTACATGGTTGGCTTTAGCGTCAGGAAGTTCAGGTAGCTGATCGCTGCGAACTCTTCTTTGCTAAGCTCGATTGAACGTGCCATGCCGCCTTCAGTTAGCGTTGGCAGCATTTTTTCCAGTACAGCGATTTCGAACTTGGCATCTTTGTCACCGCCTTTGGCGCGCTTGGCCTGACGCTGGATTGCACGCTCACAGGTATCGAGATCAGATAGAGCAAGCTCTAGGTTGATCACTTCGATATCGTCGATCGGGTTGATCTTACCTGCAACGTGAATAATGTTGTCATTTTCGAAACAACGTACAACGTGGCCGATAGCATCTGTTTCACGGATGTTGGCCAGGAATTTGTTACCTAGGCCTTCACCTTTTGATGCGCCGGCAACAAGGCCTGCGATATCAACGAATTCCATCGTTGTCGGCAGGATGCGCTCAGGGTTAACGATAGCTGCCAGGGCATCAAGACGCAGATCCGGCACCGGCACAATGCCTGTGTTTGGTTCGATAGTACAGAACGGGAAGTTCGCTGCCTCGATCCCTGCTTTGGTCAGGGCGTTGAAAAGAGTGGACTTACCTACGTTAGGCAGGCCGACGATTCCGCATTTAAAACCCATGGTTTGAAACCCTTTTGGTAATTGTTCGGTAAAACAGTCCGGCAGACTTGCTGCCGAAAAATAAATTCAGTATGACTACAGTATCCGGCTTATACAGCTTTGAATGAATGTAGTCGATTTTGGGCCTTGTTTAAGCCATCTTTGAGCAAAATATCCATACAACGTACCGCTTCATCAACGGCAGCATCGATATTCTCCTGCTCTTTGGCTGGTGCCTTGCCAAGGACAAAGCCAGCAACCTTGTTCTTATCACCCGGGTGGCCGATACCCACACGTAAGCGGTAAAAATCTTTGTTGTTACCCATTTTGCTGATGATGTCGCGCAGGCCGTTATGACCACCGTGACCACCACCTTTCTTGAACTTGGCGACACCCGGAGGGAGATCAAGCTCATCGTGGGCAACCAGGATTTCTTCTGGTTTTATTTGGAAAAACTTCGCCAGAGCAGCAACCGATTTACCCGAGAGGTTCATGTAGGTCGACGGGATCAACAAGCGAAGATCCTGCCCGTTGGTCTGGATCCGGGCAGTTTGGCCAAAATACTTGGCTTCTTCTCGTAGGCTGACGTTGTGTACATGGGCCAGCTCTTCTACGATCCAGGCACCTGCATTGTGACGGGTCCTGGCATATTCGGCTCCGGGGTTTGCTAGGCCAACAAGTAAGCGAATATTGTTACTCACACTGATCTCTCAAGTCTAGGGGGCAGTAAAATCGCGCGCCATATTATATCAAATTAGGCAAAATTGATATCTTAACGAAAAACGCCCCGTAATTTACGGGGCATTTGGGACATGGGCGATGTCGCTAATAGCTATTCGTTATTATTCTACTCGCTCAAGAGTGACGGTTTCGTAGCTAATTGGTTCCAATGTCGCGTGGTTCGCTTTAATGTATTCGATGACAGCTTGTGCATCGGTATTACAACTGAACGTTGGGTTATCACAGTCGATGCTTTTATCTTGGTAAATGACATTGTATTTACCATTGTCTTCCTCGATACGCTCGACGGCAAATGCCGTCAATTTGCCATCAACATAGGCGAGGTCAACGCGGTCGGTGCTCATTTCTTGGGCTTCGAACAAAGGTGTCCAGCCATCGTTGCCTGTGGCGTTGTAGTTGTTCATCGCAACATTGTAGATTGCGTCATCATCCAGCAGCTCCCAGCTCGGGGAATCCAAGGTACCCTTGTTAACCTCGATAGCCGTTAGTGTACCGTCGACACCAGCATTGTTTTCTGTGAAGGTATAACGCAAGTTACCACCATATGGGAATTTACCCGCGTGAGAACCTGCTGGTAGGGTTGCAGTTACCGTGCTGGTAATCAGGTCTATGATGACCGAGCCTTTGAGTGGCACGATCGACATGAAGTTGGAAAAGGGTAGTAGTTCGAGTGAGATATTGCCTTCGCGCAAATCACCCGCAGCAATATTGGTTCTTACGCCACCAGCACCGACCAGCGAAAAGTCAGCTTGTAAACCTGTAATGTCACTGACTTCTGTGGTTGCAGCCCAATAGTATTGACCTGCAGCTACGATTGGCGCTACATCCGAGCCATGTTTGTCGAAACCGTTGTCACCGGGGCGGCGTTCATGTTTGATCTCATTAGGCGCTGTTGAAATGACTTCGCCGTAAGCTTCATCGACAGCTGGTTTGTAATGGGTATCAATATGCTGGCGTAATTTTTCGTTTTCTTCGACTACGGTAATATTTTCTTGGCCATCAATATAACTCACAACACTTGCGGTTTCTTGCTCACTGAACCTGTTGCCCTCATCCCGGGCTGGTGAGTCGAAGAACTCATCGTTGCTCAGTAGGGTATTGTTACCATTACAGCGCGTGATCGCGCCTTGCTCATTAAAGGCGACAGTTGTTTTGCCTATTGCTTGGGCGTATTCACCAGCTTGCACCACACAGGTAAGTCCTTGGCCGTCAGGGTTGGTTACAATTTCGGCGTAAGTCCCGTTTTCTGCCATGCCTAGGTTGGTGAAGTCGCCAAGCAATGTATGGGAGTGGCCACCAACAATGAGATCGATGCCATTTACTTTCGCTGCAACCTCTAGATCAATGGCATTGCCGATATGGGTAACGGCGATAATTTTGTTGATCCCTTTCGAATGAAGCATATCGACGGTTTCCTGAGCCGATTGCACCATGTCTTTGAAAATGACATCACCGGTATTTGGCGCGATATTCGGCATATCATCGAGCACTAGGCCAAAAACTGCAGCAATATGCTTATCTGTCGGCAGGTTATCAAAATCGGTCACGACTTCTTTCGTATTACCGTCGAAAGCATAAACCACAAATGGCTTAAGGTTGGTTTGATCTTTCAGGTCTGCATCCATACTTGTATCAATGTTTGCGGCAAGTACCGGAAAGTTGATTGATTCGATAAACGCATTCAATTTTTGGTTATCAAGATCGAACTCGTGGTTACCCAGCGCCATCGCATCTAGGCCCATTTGGCTTAGAATATCGGCATTCATCTTCCCTTCGTTTAACTTAAAGTAAGCACTGCCTTGCCATGCATCACCGCCATGTAGGAATAGGATGCTGTCATTATTTTCGGAAGCCTCGGTCTTATAGCTGTTAACTTCTGTTAGTAAACGGGGGTGACCACCAAATTCGTTATAAACCGTGGTCTTAGCTACTTTGAAGCTGGATTTTACAGGGTCAAAGCTTGAGTGGGTGTCGTTAACATGGGCAATAGTTAAATCAAAAGGGGTATCAAGAAGTGTTTTATCATCTGAGCTACTTGAGTTGCAGCCAGCTAAGGCTAGACCAACAGATAGCACAATGAAAGGTTTAGTAAATTTCATGCTTTGTCTCTTGTTGTAGGTATATGTCACAGAGGTGATGGAATATATACAACATGAGTACAAGGTTTTGTGATCTGTAGTTGAGTTGGAACTCTAATTGATTTTATAAAAGTATTTTTTGATGGTCGAGTGGCAAAATCAACAGATTTTGTATTAACCATTAATATGATTAGCTTTTTTGCAGATAAAAAAACGCCCCGCACATGATGGCGGGGCGTTGAATCTCTTTGGCAATCCAGAATTAGTGCTGGAACATCGCCGAGATTGACTCTTCGTTGCTGATGCGACGGATTGCTTCAGCAAGCATACCTGATAGCGTCAGAACCGATACACGGCCAGTGTCAACGATTTCCTGAGTCAGAGGAATTGAGTCAGTTACGATAACTTCGTCAATCACAGACTCACGAATGTTCTGTGGCGCGCTGCCAGAGAATACAGGGTGCGTTGCGTAAGCGAATACGCGCTTAGCACCACGGTCTTTCAGGGCTTCAGCTGCTTTACACAGTGTACCGCCAGTATCGATCATGTCATCAACGATGATGCAGTCGCGGCCTTCAACGTCACCGATCAGGTGCATTACCTGAGAAACGTTAGCACGTGGACGACGCTTGTCGATGATCGCGATATCAGTGTCGTCAAGTAGCTTCGCGATAGCGCGAGCACGAACAACACCACCGATGTCTGGAGAAACAACAACTGGATCTTCCAGGTTTTTCGCCAGGATGTCTTCTAGTAGTACAGGGCTACCGAACACGTTATCTACAGGAACATCGAAGAAGCCCTGGATTTGTTCAGCGTGTAGGTCAACAGTCAGAACGCGGTCAACACCCACGTTAGACAGGAAGTCGGCAACGACTTTAGCCGTGATAGGTACACGGGCAGAACGGACGCGGCGGTCTTGGCGAGCATAACCGAAGTAAGGAATTACAGCGGTGATACGGCCTGCAGAAGCACGGCGTAGCGCATCGATCATAACAACCAGTTCCATTAGGTTGTCATTGGTTGGCGCACAAGTAGATTGAATGATAAATACGTCGCTACCACGAACGTTTTCATTAATCTGAACACAGACTTCACCGTCGGAAAAACGGTTAACTGTTGCGTCTCCTAGAGAAATGTAAAGACGGTCAGCAATGCGTTGGGCTAGTTCTGGTGTCGCGTTACCAGCAAACAGCTTCATATCAGGCACGGTGGAAACCTCAGGTTGCGTCCAAGTTGTAGTTACTGACAATCCGTAGAATGTGCGAACAAGGCTGTCAAAAGGGGAGATGTGTTGACACCTTTTGCGACAAATCCGTGGAGCCAGTCAGGTAATTTGTTCAGGGCTGCAGTGGCCGCTTCTTGATTGCTAAATTCAGCAAACATGCAAGCGCCAGTGCCGGTCAATCTCGACGGCGCGTATTCTAACAGCCACGAAAGCGCCTTATCAACCTCGGGGTGCAGTGATCTGACGATTTTTTCGCAATCGTTTTCGTAAACCCCTGCTAACAGTGCATTTAAAGACCGTTTTTTGCTATCTCTTTTTAGCCCCGGATGGGTGAAAATATCAACTGTAGCAATATTTACCTCTGGTTTGACAACCAGATACCACTTTTCTTCCGGCTCGGCAGGCTGTAATTGCTCACCGACGCCCTCTGCAAACGCACTTATCCCACGGACAAATACCGGTACATCGGCACCGAGTGCTAAGCCGAGTTCGGCCAAATCATCGGTACTGAGGTTGGTTTGCCACAAATAGTTGAGTGCAACCAGGGTGGTGGCAGCATCGGACGAGCCGCCACCGAGGCCACCGCCCATTGGCAGGATTTTGTTGATATGGATGTCCGCCCCAGCCTGGATGCCCGCACGTTGGCGCAATGCATCTGCAGCGCGGTAGATTAAGTTATCCTCGGTTTTCACGCCATCAATCGCCGGTGATAGAGTGATTTCGTCGCTGTCATTAGCGGTAATGGTCAAGGTATCGCTATGATCGAGGAACTGGAACAGGGTTTGCAGTTCATGGTAGCCATCCGCGCGGCGGCCGGTGATATAGAGAAATAAGTTTAGCTTGGCCGGTGCCGGCCATTGGGTGGTGCGGGTGATCATAGCGTACTCTAGTTAATGGACCATTGATGAATAATAAGGGTAATACTAGCGCCAGTCGTGCTCAAGACCATACGCTTGGGCAGTGCCGGGCTGACAGAGTAGTCGTACTCGTTGTAGTCGAGTTGCCACAGTTTACCGTCAACACGCTTGGCCAGGTAGCCAACGCGATTTTCATCATTGAGTTGGTAGGTATCGGCTGCAGTCGGTAAGCCGATGAGCCAGTCACGCATCTGCTCAATCGGTAAGTTAATACCTGTCAGGCTGGAAACCAGCTCACTGGCATTGGTACCCTGATGGGTCTTTCCTGAATTGTCGACTAAGGTCACGCGACTTGGAGTAGCATCAAGTTTTAACAGGGTCGAACCCAAGAAGTTGGTCAGTAATAGGTGGTCTTGAGCAGGCGCGGTTTCCCATACCAAATTGGCGCCGAACCGCTGCTTGCCTTTGTAGCCGAGCTTTCCTTTGGCCTGATAACTGGAGAGTGCCTGAAGGGCCTGCTCATGGTTATCCCAGTCGGTTTGGCTTGTCTGCGGTGGTTGGGTGGCACAGCCTGCCAACAGCGACAGAATAAGGGCTAACCATGGTGCTTTACGGGGAATGTGGGCAAAAGGATGTCGGGCATGTCGCAATAATGACATCATCGTTATCACTTTTTTATTGAGTATTGTCGCCAAACAATAGCGGTAAAACCTTAATATTTCCAACTCCTTCTCTCAGAAAAAGACAGGTGGCTATCACTCTTTTTTCCTATCTTTTGAATAATTGAATGCTAACTTATGTCGGTTATTGCCATGTAGATTCGATATGCGTTCTTTAATTAAGCGAGGGCATCAAGTAAAATCCGCCCTTAAATCATATTTCATCGGCGAAGTGGTACACCGTCTCCATGACATTGCTTGCACTAGGAATAAACCATAAAACAGCCTCGGTAGACTTGCGTGAACGGGTTGCGTTTTCGCCTGAAAAGATGAAGCAGGCCTTGACTCAGCTAGAAGATCACCCTGAGGTTCATAGTGGGGTGATCGTCTCAACCTGCAACCGTACAGAGCTGTATTGCGAGGTGACGCAGCAAGGTCCCGGACTCATGATTGACTGGTTGAGCAAGTTTCACCAGATCAATACTGAAGAGCTGATGCCTAGCCTGTACTTCCATGAAGAACAGGCGGCTGTCCGTCATCTGATGCGGGTGTCTTGTGGGCTTGATTCGCTGGTATTGGGCGAACCGCAGATCCTCGGTCAGGTCAAACAGTCTTATTCTGACTCCCGTGATAACCAAGTTATTCAAGGGATGCTGGAAAAGCTGTTTCACAAAACGTTCACTGTGGCGAAGCGGGTTCGTACGGAAACTGATATTGGCGGCAACGCGGTATCGGTGGCTTTTGCTGCCTGTACATTGGCTAAACAGATTTTCGAGTCTCTCGAAGAGGCCACCGTGTTGCTGGTCGGAGCGGGCGAGACCATTGAGCTTGTTTCCCGACATTTGGTTGAACAAGGTTGTAACCGCTTGATCGTCGCCAACCGAACTAAGGAGCGAGCAGACAATCTCGCTCGTGAATTCGGTGCTGAGGTGATCAGCCTGCCGGAGATCCCGGAGCATCTTCATCGAGCTGATATCGTGATCAGTTCAACCGCCAGTCCACTGCCGATTATCGGTAAGGGGATGGTCGAAAAAGCCATCAAGGCTCGCCGCCACCAACCTATGCTGTTGGTGGATATTGCGGTTCCCCGTGATATTGAGCAGGAAGTGGGTGAACTTAACGACGCATACCTTTACTCGGTTGATGATTTGCACAGTATTGTTGAGAAAAACCGTGAACAGCGTAAAGTGGCGGCCATACAAGCCGAAGCGATTGTCAGCGAGGAAAGCGCTGCGTTCATGAGTTGGATCCGCTCACTTGAAGCGGTCGACAGTATTCGCCAATACCGTTGCCAGGCTGAAGAGCTTAAGTCAGATTTACTGACACGCAGTCTGCAGGCGCTGGCCAATGGCGGGGACCCAGAGAAAGTACTGGTGGAGCTCAGTAATAAACTGACTAACAAGCTTATTCACGCGCCTACCCGTGCTATGCAGCAGGCGGCCAAAGAAGGTGAGCCAGAAAAGCTGGCCGTGATCCGTGAAACGCTCGGTTTAGATATCGGCAAGAATTAATTCGGGCAGGGAACCTTCCCTGCCTTTAATGGAATACAGTAGAAATCTATATGAAACCTTCAATTTTAGTGAAATTAGAAACGCTGGTTGAGCGTTATGAAGAAGTCCAGCACTTGCTAAGTGATCCAGAGATCATTGGTAATCAGGACAAGTTCCGTGCGCTTTCCCGTGAATATTCACAGCTGGAGGAAGTCACCAAGTGCTTCCAGGCTTACCAGCAAGCCAAAGAAGATTTGGAAACTGCTGAAGAGATGGCTAACGAAGACGATCCTGAAATGCGTGAAATGGCGCAAGAGGAAGTCAAGGAAGCAAAAGCGGAAATCATCCGCCTTGAAGACGAACTTCAAGTTCTACTGATCCCTAAAGATCCAAACGATGAACGTAACTGTTTTGTTGAAATCCGTGCCGGTGCTGGTGGTGATGAGGCCGGTATCTTCGCCGGTGATCTATTCCGTATGTACAGCAAATATGCTGAATCACGCGGCTGGCGCATCGAAGTGATGAGTGCCAACGCCTCTGAGCAAGGTGGTTACAAGGAAATGATCGCTAAAATCAGTGGCGAAGCCGTCTACGGTACTATGAAGTTTGAGTCAGGTGGTCACCGTGTTCAGCGTGTGCCTGCGACTGAATCTCAGGGCCGTGTCCATACTTCAGCCTGTACGGTTGCGATACTGCCGGAAATCCCTGAGGCGGAAATTCCTGAAATCAATACCGGCGATTTGAAAATCGATACCTTCCGTGCTTCAGGTGCTGGTGGTCAGCACGTTAACACCACCGATTCCGCGATCCGTATTACTCACTTGCCAACCGGTATTGTTGTTGAGTGTCAGGACGAGCGTTCTCAGCACAAGAACAAAGCCAAGGCGATGTCAGTGCTGGCGGCCCGTATTATCAAGGCCGAGGAAGAGAAGCGCCATGCTGAAGAAGCGAGCACTCGTCGTAATCTGCTAGGCTCGGGCGATCGCTCTGACCGTATCCGTACCTACAATTACCCACAGGGGCGTGTATCGGATCACCGTATCAACCTGACTATCTACCGCCTGAATGAAGTGATGGAAGGGGACATGAACAGCCTGATCCAGCCGGTACTGCAAGAGCACCAGGCCGATCAGCTAGCCGCAATGGCTGAGCAAAACTAATGACCGTGTCGATAGACGCCCAGCTCAAGCAGGCGGTAAAGACATTGGTTGATGCGGGCTCTGACAGCCCGCATATTGATGCCGCCGTATTGCTATGCTATGTGCTTGAGAAGCCCCGCAGTTATTTGCTTACTTGGCCTGAAAAAGAATTAGACGCTGCCCAACTGACAGCGTTTGAGGCTGTTATGGCCAGACGCCTGACCGGTGAGCCGGTTGCTTATATTGTTGGTGAACGTGAGTTCTGGTCGTTGCCATTGAAAGTCGCGCCCCATACCTTGATCCCGCGTCCGGATACCGAAAGGCTGGTTGAGTTGGCACTGGAGAAGCTGCCTGCTGAAGCCTGTAATGTGTTGGACTTAGGGACGGGAACCGGTGCGATTGCCTTGGCGATGGCCTCTGAGCGACGTGATATTGCGGTCACAGGAATCGACCTGCGACCGGAAGCTGCAGCACTGGCAGAAGAAAACCGCGCCAACTTGCACATTACCAACGCCCGCTTTCTTTCTGGCAGCTGGTATAGCCCGCTGACAGAGCAAGAGTGCTTCTCGGTCATAGTCAGTAATCCGCCATACATTGATGGGGCAGATCCGCACCTTGAGCAGGGTGATGTCCGCTTTGAGCCCAAGAGTGCCTTGGTAGCCGAGGATCATGGTTTGGCTGATATTCAAGTGATCAGTGAGCAGGGTCGCCAACATCTTAGAAGTGGTGGCTGGTTGCTGATGGAGCACGGCTATGAACAAGGTGTGGCGGTACGTGAAATTTTAGAGGCGCTGGGGTACCAGCAGGTATCCACAGCACAGGACTATGCAGGCCTGGATCGTGTAACCATGGGCTGCTGGCAAGGATAGAGAGATAATAACTATGTATACCGCTGTTAAACACCTACATATGCTGGCTATCGCCTTGAGCGTGACATTGTTTATTTTGCGTTACTGCTTGATGATGGCCAACTCGACCTTGAGCGATAAAAAGTTTATTAAAATTACCCCACATGTTGTTGATACGGTGTTGTTGCTGACTGGGGTGACGTTGATTTTTATTACTGGTTTCGTGCCGTTTACCGAAGCTGGTGGCTGGATGACGCAAAAGATTAGTTGCGTCTTAGCATATATTGCACTTGGCTACTTCACCCTGAAAATGGGCTCCAACAAGGTCTTTAAGACCTTTGCATTCTTCGGCTCGCTGGGCTGGATAATGGCAGCTGCCAAGATTGCAATGACCAAAACCTCTTTCCTAGGATAACCATGTTACGCTTTACCGAACAAGAACTGGAGCAGATGCCGCTGGTGGATGGCGCGGTTGCGATGACAGAAGCGGTGGATCCGCATTTCCCCGCAGGCTGGGTCAATATCCAGTTGGCACGTCTTGCCCAGGAGGCAGAGCATGCCTTGATGGATGAGCCGGACAGTTATTTACGTCTTGAAGGCTTGTTACGACTGTTTTACCGCGAGTGGGGCTTTATTGGCGATCACGAGCAGTATTTCTCATCAGATAACGTGTTCCTCGACAAAGTGCTTGAGCGCAAGAAAGGGATCCCGGTCACCCTGGGTGCCCTGTTTCTTTTCCTGGCGCATCGTCTGGACTTGCCGGTAAGTGCTGTGGGTTTTCCTACCCAGTTTATCCTGAAGGTCGAGTGGTACGGCTGCGAGCCTCAGTACATTAACCCGTTTGATGGTGAGTACCTGAGCAAGCATATGATGGCTGCTTGGCTGAAAGGACACAAGGGGCCTTTTAGCGAGCTGCGTAGTGAACATTTCACCACGGCCGATAATGGCGATATTTTGGCTCGTTGGTTAACTGTGATGAAAAGTGCCCTGTTACGCGAGGGGTTATTTGCCGAAGCGTTGCGCTGTAGTGATGTCGCTCTTGGTGCTTTTCGTCCGGGAGACCCGCACGAAATCCGTGATCGCGGCTATATTTACCAGCAACTGGAATGCAGCCATGCGGCAGTGTCGGATTACGAATATTTTATCGAGCAATGCCCTGAAGACCCAGCTGCAGAGCTGTTGAAAATTCAGGTCAAAGAACTCAACAAAGAGCCGCTGACCCTGCATTGATCCCTGCGGGCATAGGTTCAAAAATTAAGAGAGAAGATGATGGAACAGAAAGTTGTTCGCGTTGGCGATATTGATGTTGCCAATGATAAGCCGTTTGTCCTATTCGGCGGTATGAACGTATTGGAATCACGTGATTTGGCGATGCAGATCTGTGAAAAGTACGTTGAAGTGACAGACAAGCTAGGCATTCCTTATGTCTTCAAGGCTTCTTTCGACAAGGCAAACCGTTCTTCAGTGCATTCATACCGCGGTCCGGGTATGGAAGAAGGATTGAAGATCTTCCAAGAGTTGAAAGATACCTTCGGCGTGAAGATCATTACCGACATCCACGAGCAATACCAGGCCCAGCCTGTTGCCGAAGTGGTTGATGTGATCCAGCTTCCTGCCTTCTTGGCTCGCCAGACTGATTTGGTTCAGGTGATGGCTAAGACTGGTGCTGTGATCAACGTGAAGAAACCTCAGTTCATGAGCCCTGGCCAAGTGGGAAATATCGTTGAAAAATTCGCAGAGTGCGACAACGAGAATATCATCCTGTGCGAACGTGGTGTGCTGCACGGTTATGACAACCTAGTGGTTGATATGCTGGGTTTTGACGTGATGAAGAAAGCATCGAATGGTAGCCCGATTATCTTTGACGTGACTCACGCCCTACAGTGCCGCGATCCAGGCGGTGCCGCTTCTGGTGGTCGTCGTGAGCAGACGGTTGACTTGGCTCGCTCTGGGCTGGCGACCAAGATTGCAGGCTTGTTTATGGAAGCGCACCCGACACCGGATCAAGCGCGTTGCGATGGCCCTTCAGCGTTCCCGCTGGATAAACTTGAGCCGTTCTTGAGTCAGCTGAAGCAGCTTGATGACCTGGTGAAAGGCTTCGAAGAGATTGAAATTAAATAAGGCTTAGCGGCTTTACTCATAAAAAAGGCGATACCTCGGTATCGCCTTTTTTGTTGCCATTGGCTTGTCGCTTACAGCTTGAAGCGGCTGATTTCTTGCTGGAGCTGGAAGGATAACTCCGACAGCTCAGCGGCTTGCTTAGCGGCCTCGTTGGCTTCTACTGCAAGTTCGTTGGAGACATCGCGGATCCCTTCGGTATTGCGGGTGATTTCCGATGTCACTGACGATTGTTCCTCTGCCGCAGAGGCAATTTGAGTTGCCATATCATTGATGTTGGTAACGGCGCTGTTGATCTGCGACAGGCTGGCTGATGCGGAGTTGGCGTCATCTACACTGGTTTCTGCCAGCTTACGGCTGTCCTCCATGATCCCTACCGCTTTACCTGTGGTCTGCTGCAGGGTTTCGATCATCTGCTGGATTTCCTGTGTCGACGCATGCGTGCGTTGACTCAATACCCGTACTTCATCGGCAACCACGGCAAAGCCTCGTCCCTGCTCGCCGGCGCGGGCAGCCTCGATGGCGGCATTCAGTGCCAGCAGGTTGGTTTGCTCGGCAATCCCCTGAATGGTCGACAAAATGGTATTGATGCTTTGGGCGTGGGTATTCAGCTCGCTGATCACACCGGTAGCTGTATCGACCTCGGTGGCAAGGCTGGTGATGGAGTGCTGGCTTTGGCCCACTTGGGTGGCACCATGATCAGACACGGTGACTGTTTCACCTGCCGTGCGAGCCGTGTTGTCGGCGTTGCCAGCAATTTCCTGGGTTGCTGCAGCCATTTCATTGATGGCTGTCGCGACCATATTGATTTCGTCTTGCTGGTGCTGGATACGGGTGCTGCGCTCTTCCGCCTGCGAGGCGGTAATGTGCGCCTGTTGGGTCAGCGAGTTCGACACATCGTTAAGCTTACAGACCATCGCATGCATGTTGCCGACGAAGCGGTTGAAGTTATGGGCAAGCTGACCGACTTCATCGTCGCTGCGCGGCTCTAGGCGCTGGGTTAAGTCACCTTCACCCGTTGCAATCTCAGCCAATGCATCGGAGACCCGGGCCAAGTCGCGGAACAGGTAGCCGACCAGAGTGGCGGAAATGGCAACCACAATCAGGGTGATCACAATGGATGTAATGATTAGCTGGCGAAGCAGGGTGGCATGGCTAGCTTCTTCCGTCGCGCGATCCATCTCTAGGCCTAGTACCCAGTCGGTACCCGGAACCGGTGCAAAGTAGAACAGTTTCTCTTCACCTTTAATGGTCGCCATTTCAATGCTGCCGTTACGGGCTGCATCATCAATAAGCGCCATGTTTAGCTCGCTGCTGAAGCGGTTGATAGGCTGGAGGGTCAAAGACTCATCAGGATGGGCAAGAAAGGTGTTGTCTTGTTTGTTGATCAGCATGGCGTAGGCATTTTTGCCGACATCCAAGTTGATCACATCACTTACCAGCTGGTCGATGAGTACATCGGCACCGACGACGCCCTGAAGACTACCGTTTTTTCGTATCGGTTCGGCAATGGTGATCAGCAACGCATTAGTAATGGCATCACGGTATGCGGTGGTCACAATTTGGCGGTTGGCACTGACCGCATCGCCATACCATGGGCGGGTACGGGGATCGTAGTCAGCACGGTTACGCTCTGGGTGGGAGCGGAACATCTCTCCGGCTGGTGTGCCAAAGAAGATATCATCGAATCCGCCAGCTTTTCGGGCTAGCTGGAGATACGGCACCATGTTTTCTTCGGAGCTGTAATCATTGAATGAACTGGCAATATCACGGCGGATTTGCACCCAGTCGCCAATTCCTTCATTGGCTGCATGGGCGATACTCTCGGCACGGGCGTAAATGCCCTGACGGGTCTGGTCAAAAAGTTGGTCGGCAGCAAGCCAAGTAAGTGCTGTTGCCATAATCACAACAGCAAAAAGGCTGGCGCCGATGAGTTTCTGTTTCAAGGTTAATGTCATTGTATTTATCTCAATAACAGAGGGTGGGTAGGGGTCTGCGTGGCGGATTCTATAGCGATTTATTGCCTGTTGCACGGAAAAGTAGCCTTGGTCGAAAAAAAAGCAAACTGTTGATTTATTGTGACTTTGGATTGACGTAATCAGCCCTGGTCGCGTCAATAAGTTGACGATTTATTGGTGGGTGATATGCGTATTGTTACAGTAATACCTGATGAGTTTACTATTCTGTGATAGGGGCTTTTTTTAGATGTTTAGACGTCTAGATGTTGACGCGGCCATTAACAACACTTAGTCTAGGCGCAATTTCTAAAATAGATGTCCTGTAGCCATCATGTCGAACACAACACAACATAACTCTAGTGAGCCAACTCCTTCAGCGTTGGCATTACTCCCTCTTGGGATCTTCTTGGCCTTGTTCATTGGTGTAGGTACTTACCTGACATTACAAGGTGTGGATTTTGCCTTCTACCAACTGCCGGCACCGGTAGCTGCGCTGCCTGCTGTCATGGTGGCTATCTTGCTGAGCAAGGAAAAGCTTAACAAGGCAATTGAACAGTTCCTGCGTGGGGTAGGCCATAGCGATATTATTGCTATGTGCATGATTTACCTTTTGGCTGGTGCGTTTGCTTCTGTCGCTAAAGCAACGGGCGGCGTGGACGCAACGGTAAACCTTGGCCTTTCAATGCTGCCTGCCAGCATGATCCTGCCTGGTATTTTTGTGATTTCGGCCTTTATCGCGACAGCGATGGGGACTTCTATGGGGACAATTGCTGCTGTTGCACCTGTAGCTTTGGGTATCGCACAAACTGCGGGTATGGATGTCGCCCTGACGGCTGGTGTGGTACTGAGCGGTGCGATGTTCGGTGACAACCTGTCGATTATTTCGGATACCACGATTGCCTCGACCCGTTCGCAGGGCTGTCAGATGAAAGACAAGTTCCGTGAGAACATCCGTATTGCACTGCCAGCCGCTATCGCTGCCATTCTACTGTTCATGTTCAGCAGTACGCCGACTGACTTGCCTGCGACAACTGACATTGAATGGCTGAAAGTGCTGCCGTATATCACCATCTTGGTGTTGGCGGTGTCGGGCTTGAACGTCTTTGTCGTATTGAGTATCGGTATTTTGCTCGCGGGTGGTATTGGCCTGTATGGTACTCCGGACTACAGCCTGTCGACTTACGGTCAGGACATCTATGCTGGTTTCGGCAACATGCAAGAGATCTTCCTGCTATCGATGCTTATCGGTGGTATGGGTGAGTTAATGCGCCGCCAGGGTGGCTTGGCTTACCTGACTCAGCTGATCAGCAAGGTGATCCGTGTCTTTAGCAAGCAGCATTCGCAAGCCCAGAACCTGCGTGCCAGCGAAATGGGTATTGCTGGTTTGGTCGGTCTGACCAACTGCTGTACCGCGAACAATACCGTGGCGATTATTGTCTCTGGTGGGGTAGCGCGCGAGTTGGCAGAAGAGAATGGTGTGACGCCTCGCCGCTCGGCAAGTTTGCTAGATATTTTCTCGTGTGTGGTGCAGGGTGTTTTGCCGTACGGCGCACAGGCGCTATTGCTGGGATCGGTCTTTGGCCTGTCACCGCTAGAAGTTGTCAGTCACTCTTATTACTGTTTCTTCCTCGCTTTTGCAGCGATCACGGCGATCTTTATCAAGCATCCAACGCGCAAGCCTGCAGTTGCTTGATGGTCGCTCAGCTAGGTTAGGAAAACCGAAAATGATATCAGAAGCCTCACACGAGTGAGGCTTTTTTTTGCTTGTTATTTCGGCGTTATGAAATTGCGACGTTCGTATAGTGATCTGGTCAACAGATTGATGAAAACCACACAACAGCGTGCAGTAAATAACTTAAACTGACGCTGTCAAATCAATCATATAACGAGATTAAGGTGACCCCCCATGAAGGAACGCTTTTTCACCAAGGCAGCGCTAACGGCTGCGATTCTGGCCTCACTGACAGGCTGTGCGAGTCAATCTGAAACAACCGTGCCATCTTGGCAGGCTGATCAAACGTACAAGATCACCATTCTCCATACCAACGATCACCATGGTCGTTTTTGGCAGAACTCTTACGGTGAGTACGGTATGGCGGCACGAAAAACGCTCTTGGATCAGATCCGTGCAGAAGTGGCGGCTGAAGGTGGTACCACCCTGTTGCTTTCTGGGGGCGACATTAACACTGGTGTGCCTGAGTCCGACTTGCAAGATGCCGAGCCGGATTTCAAAGGCATGAATATGCTGGGTTACGATGCGATGGCACTGGGTAATCATGAATTCGATAACCCACTGGAAGTACTGCGCAAGCAGGAAGAGTGGGCTGAGTTCCCAATGTTGTCTGCTAACATTTACAGCAAGGAAACCGGCGAGCGCCTGTTCCAGCCTTACCAGATCTTCGAACAACAAGGAATTAAGATCGCGGTTGTCGGGCTGACAAACGAAGATACCGCCAAAATCGGTAACCCGGAATATATCGGTGGTGTGGATTTCCGCGACCCTAAAGCGGAAGCGCAGAAGGTGATCGAAGAGCTAAAAGAAACCGAAAATCCGGATGTGATCATTGCGGCGACTCATATGGGCCACTACGCCAATGGTAACAATGGCATTAACGCGCCGGGTGATGTTGCGCTAGCACGTTACCTGTCAGCCGGTGAGTTGGATATGATTGTTGGCGGCCACTCCCAAGAGCCTGTGTGCATGGAAGGGCCTAACATGTACAACAAGAACTTTAATCCGGGTGATGAGTGTCAGCCGGATCAACAAAATGGTACATGGATTGTCCAGGCTCACGAGTGGGGCAAATATGTCGGTCGTGCTGATTTTGAGTTCCAGAACGGTGAACTTCAGATGGTTAGCTATGACTTGATCCCTGTCAATCTGAAGAAAAAAGTGAAGTTGGCTGACGGCTCTAAACAGCGTGTTTTTATCCAGGATGAAATTGCCCAGGATACAGAGGTTAAAGCCTTCCTACAGCCATTCCAGGAGCGTGGACAAGATCAGCTGAATATCAAGATAGCCGAATCCAACGGTAAACTTGAAGGCGACCGTAACGTGGTTCGTTTCCAGCAGACTAATTTAGGACGTTTGATTGCGGCTTCTCACATGCAGCGCGCCAAAGCGGACTTTGCCGTGATGAACTCTGGCGGTGTGCGTGACTCGATTGCCGCTGGCGACATTACCTATAAGGATGTGCTGACTGTTCAACCGTTCGGCAACATTGTTACCTATACCGATATGTTGGGTAGCGAAGTGATGGACTACCTTAACGTGGTCGCTACTAAGCCGGTTGACTCAGGCGCCTATGCCCAGTTCTACGGCATTTCAATGAAGGTTGCCAATGGCAAGGTCAGTAACGTGTCGATCGGTGGTAAACCGCTGAGCCTGACTGAAACATACCGCTTCACGGTGCCGAGTTTCAATGCGGCGGGCGGTGATGGTTATCCTAAGCTGACCGATCACTTAGGCTATGTAAACACCGGTTTTGTGGATGCAGAAGTCCTGAAGGAATTCCTACAGACCAATAGTCCTATTGACGTGAATGCTTTCGCGGACAAAGGTGAGATGGTTTACCGCTAACGTTTACGGTAAATTGTTTAGATAGAATGAAGCCCTGCTGATGCAGGGCTTTTTGTTTGGATTTCCCCCTGAAGCGCTCCCTTCTTTTTCTTTTTGCATCAATCGCATTGGGCTATAGTGGCTATCTGTTATTGGAATCGGAGTGGTTATGACCCCTGCTATTAACCTTGCCAAGAAAAAGAAAATTCCTCATACCATTCATCAGTACAAGCACGATCCGACCAACACCAATTTTGGTCTGGAAGCGGCAGAGGTATTGGGACAGGATCCGAATCAAGTTTTCAAAACCTTGCTTTTCTCTCTTAATGGCGATCCGAAAAAGTTGGCGGTTGCGATTGTGCCTGTGGCTGGGTTGCTCGATCTGAAAGCGGCAGCAAAGGCGGCTGGTGCCAAGAAGGCAGATATGGCCGATCCCCAAATAGCGGAAAAGACCACCGGATACATAGTCGGTGGGATCAGCCCGTTGGGGCAAAAAAAACGTCTGCCGACCTTTCTTGATGCCTCGGCCCAGCAGTTCGAGACCATTTGTGTCAGTGCCGGACGGCGGGGACTGGAAATCGAGTTGGCACCCAATGATTTGCTGGCACTGACGGGCGGACAGTTTGCCTCGCTGGCAAAACTATAATAGGGCCCAGATACAACACTTCAATAATGAAAGGTTGGCAATGCAGAACGTGAATTTGAACTTGCTGCGAACCCTGCAGGTACTGCTGGATGAGTCTCATGTCAGCCGTGCGGCTGAGCGCCTATGCGTGACCCAGTCAGCCGTTAGTCGCCAGCTGACTCAGCTACGTGAGTTGTTCGGTGACCCTTTGCTGATAAGAGAAGGCAACCGCTTGTTGCCTACTCCCAAGGCGTTGCAACTGAAGGACAAGGTCGACAAAATCCTGGCCAGTTGCCAAGGGTTACTTGAAGAACCTGCATTCTCACCGCAGCACTGGACTGGGCCGATGATCTTGGCCTCCTCTGACTATGTTGCCCAATATATCCTGCCTGAAATTGTTGAACGGGTGCAGCTGCAGGCACCGCAGTTGAATATCAGCTACCGTCTGTGGTCACCGGAGTACTTATCGAATTTAGCTGATTTGGATATCCAGTTGGTATCGACCATGCTGCCGAAAGTCCCTGAAGGGCTGTGTGGAGCCCGTATTGGCTCGGATTTTCCTGTATGCGTGATGCGTGGCCAACATCCTCTGGCCAATGAACCAGAGCTGTCATTGGCACATCTTGCTGGTTACCCACATATGCGGGTGTCGGCGGGTGGGGATAAAGATAGTTTTGTCGAGCGGGAGCTTAAAGCACAGGGGCTACATCGAGATGTTCAGTTTTCTGTTCCTTTCTTCAGTGCAGCCTTTCAAACCTTAGTACGCACCGATATGTTAATGGTGTTGCCCGAGCACATAGCCCGTAATATGCAGGCTTGGTTTGATATAACTTATAAACCCTTGCCTATCCCGAAACCGAAACATAGCTATTGGCTGCTCTGGCATCCCCGTTACGAAAATGACCCTGCCCACCGCTGGTTTCGTGAACAAGTACTGATGGTGATGAGAAGCTCGATGTATTCGATTTAGGAGGGGGTTTATACGGTTATGATTTCAAATCATAGCTATGATGATTTCTTTTGATTTCCAAGCATGACCTTTACTTAGGTATATTACAGACAGAAATCAGCCCTAATGGATAGGAAATAACAATGACACTCAGTATTTGGCTTTCGTTACTCATGGTATGCATGCTAGGCGCAATGTCGCCGGGACCAAGCTTGGCTGTTGTTGCCAAGCACAGTTTGGCAGGTGGCCGCCTACATGGGGTAGTGACGTCCTGGGCACATGCTGCAGGCGTTGGGGTTTATGCACTTGTAACCTTGTTGGGACTAGCGGTTGTACTCAAGCAGTCACCGATGTTGTTTAGTGTTATTACTTATGCGGGAGCAGGCTATTTAGCCTACCTTGGGGTAAATGCCTTGCGTTCAAAAGGTGGCGTTGCTGCTAAATTGGCAGCGGGCGAATCAACGAGCCTAGTGGAAGCTGCCCGCGATGGTGCGATGATTTCACTGCTTAATCCTAAGCTTGCTCTGTTTTTCCTTGCGTTGTTCAGCCAGTTTGTCGCCGTTGGAACAGAGCTCAGCAGCCGCGCGATTATTGTCGCAACACCACTGCTGGTGGATGGCCTGTGGTACACGCTTATTGCCTTTGTCTTATCGAACCCTAAGGTGCTGGAAAAACTTCGCACCAAAGCGCAGATGATCGACCGGCTATCAGGTATCGTGCTGATTCTGTTGGCGATGCGGGTTGTTCTTCAGGCCTAGTGTCGATGTGATAATGTTGATTGATGAAAGCAAAAAAGGAGCCGAGGCTCCTTTTTTATTTGGATGATTTATCATTTTGACCGCTTTTTACTCTGACGATAAGGTGATTTAGCTTAGCCCTGTCGTTTGCTGTGACGTTCACGGTTTTCTAATTTGCGCTCTGGGCTTTTTTTCAGCATGACATAGACCGCACCGTTTCCACCGTGTTGGCGCAGTGCCGAGTGGAAGCACATAACATCAGAAATTTGTTCCAGCCAGGTAGCGACATGGCTTTTCATCAAAGCCGGTGGGTTGGATTTCTCTCCTTTACCGTGAACAATCATCACAGTACGGATATCCATTCGTTGGCATTGGCGAAGAAAGTTAAGCACTTCGTCACGTGCTTCTTTCAGGGTTTTTCGGTGTAGATCCAGTCGGGCATTGATATCGTATTTACCCAGCCGGAGCTTGCGAAATACGCCTTCTTGAACACCATCACGCTTGAATTCCAGCATATCGTCAGGCTTGACCATTTTTGCGTAGTCTAAAGAAAGGTATTCAGGATCGCTGTCAGATAAGCTCTGGGCCGCAATACGGCGTGCAAGGTGGGCTTCGGTGACTTGGTGCTTGTGGGCGACTTCGACTTTGTCCTGCTGGATAGGAGCGACATCAGCCATCATTTCTCGAAAGAGATCTAGTTCATCGTTTTCAGACATGGTGTTTCTGGGTTGAAGGCATATATCTCGATTATATACCCAGCGACTTCGATACCCAAGTGACTTCAGTTGCTAAGGATTGCAATATGTTACAGGTGAGGAGGTGGAACAATAATGCGGCTAGGAGAAAATAAATCCAGGGCCAAAACCGACAAGTTGGACCCTGGCGCAAGCAGATGACATTGCGAAATGGCTCTAGTGAGGAGATGGTGCAGACAGTACTTTGTAAACAAAGTAACCGCCAAAAAATAGCATTAATCCCAATGTGATAAAGATAACGATCATTGACGACAGGCCTACGGCATTACCAAAGAGGAGATCTAACCAAAAATCCATGTGTCTTCCTTTAGGTCACGGGATAATGGTCATAAGATAAACAATGCAGCGAAAATGTTGTGATGATCTGGATCAATGGTTTATAGGTTGTGTTAAGTTTGTGTTGATGGGTGTGGTTGCGATCACTTTTTCGCCAGGGTTGGTAGATCTGTGAGCAGTTGGTAGTGGTTTTTTTTAAAAATGTGCTTTTCTACTTGCGTAAAATCTTTGGCTGAGTATTATAAGCCACCTCAGCAACGAAGCTGATTCAAGTAGAGAGTTTAAAAGACTTTTTATTTGTACTTGTCGGTGAATAGCGCAGCTTGGTAGCGCATCTGGTTTGGGACCAGAGGGTCGGGGGTTCGAATCCCTCTTCAC
>NZ_JBNNXU010000037.1:0-30932 GCF_052873915.1 Photobacterium sp. DNB22_13_2 | reverse complement strand
GTAGTTCAGTTGGTTAGAATACCGGCCTGTCACGCCGGGGGTCGCGGGTTCGAGTCCCGTCCGCTCCGCCACTTATATTAAGCCCGAGTCGAAAGACTCGGGCTTTTTTACGTTTGAATCTTTTGTTCGCTCTGCGGTCGAATGAGTCCCGCCGGTGTGCCAGCCCAGCCACTCCGCCACTAATCCTAAGTCAAAAGGTTTGGTTTTTTTTCTTCTGTAGGATTTCCCGTCCCCCCCCCTCGGCTCTCGGTCATATCTTCGAAAGCCTCTGGCGTTTTTAAATTGAGGTAATTGTTACCTGTTCCACCTTTATTCGTTTCTCTCATTCTATTTTCATAGAGCTGTGGTCTAACTCGTAAAGCTGCCATAAGTTAAATCGAAAACAAGTAATTGCTTATAGTTTGGTTGTTGCATATTGAAAATGTTGATAGTTTTATAAGCGACTTTTGGCCATGCAACAGGGAGGGGCTATGCCTATGTTTAAAAACGCTATTTTTGTAGGTTTTTTGATGTTTACCGGACAAGTACTCGCGACAGCCATACCGGCAACAGATTATCGTCTTACTTATGAAGGACGTATCAGTAAGGACTGGGGGCTAGGTGAGGTACAACTAAATTGGCCGGGGAGTGCTGTGACGCTCCATTTTTCAGGTACTCACCTACAGGTAAAAATGGATGGCCGTGGTACTCAGTTTGATGTGCTGGTAAATGGTGAGCCTAGCCATATCTTAAAAACTGCATCTGGTATGAATTCCTATGAAATTTTGAATTTTGCTGAACCATATGAAGCGCGTATCGATCTAGTCAAGCGAAACGAAAACCATGATGCAATGATTAGAATTGCTGGCTTTGAAGCTGAAGGAGAGATCCAAGGGATTTGGCAACAGAAGCCACACATCCTGTTTTACGGTGATTCGATAACTGCCGGTTATGGTAACGAGTCAAGTAAACGGGAATGTACAACTGCGGAGATTGCCGATACAACCAATGCCCGCAAGTCATACGCTTCTATTGCAGCTGAAGCGTTAGGGGCTAGCCGTACTATGGTTGCTTATTCCGGACTTGGTCTGTTGAGAAATTGGAATGGTAATAACCCCCACCATAATCTGCCTTATTATATGAATAAATCAGGCGCAATCTTTACTGGCAGCGAAAAGTATGAAGACCGCCACCCTAATTTAGTGGTGATCAATTTAGGTGGAAATGATTTTAGTACTCCGTTGCAGCCACATGAACCTTGGCCCGATATGCCTACTTTTTACGGCGCCTGGATAGATGGCTATGTTGACTTCATTTCTAAACAGCGTGCCCGTTATGGCGATGTTCCAGTTATCGTTGTTGCTAAAGTCTGGTATCACGAAATAATTGGTCTTTTAGAAGCTCAACTATTGGCACAGAATATTCAAGATGTTTATATTCATTATTATGATGCTGATTACTTAGGCTGTAATTGGCATCCTTCTATACCGGAGCACCAAATAATGGCTGATGCGCTTGTTGAAAAGATAAATAAATTGTCTCTTTTATAAAAATAAAGTGTGGGGTTTATCCCCACACAAATCACATTATAATTTTATTCATTTCTTTTATAATATTATCAAATTCCGTGTTAATAAAAAAATGACCGCCATTAAATAGCTTTACACTAAATTCTTTATTGAAGTGTAACTTCCATTCGTCAATATCCGAGATGTCGACCTCATCATCAAATAACCCTAAGAATAGAGTAAATGGTATCTTTTTTTTATTTTTTGGTATATCTGATTGGTAATCAGCCACCTCGAAATCTGCACGTAAAATATCAATGTATATATTGAAGAAATCGATGTTGTTTAATATTTCATCCGGTGTTGCATTTAATCTCTTAATCTCATCAATGAATTCTTTTTTCGGCAATAAATGGGTGCCTGATTTATGCCTTTCCTGGTGTGGGGCTTTACAGCCAGAAGCGATGAAATGAATTGGGAGAGGGTGATTGTTAGCATCTAAGAAGTTGATTAAATTGTGGCAAATTCGTCCGCCCATACTGTGTCCAAAGATGATGTATGGAAGATCAGTCAGTGGTGCGATCTCTTTTCCTAATTCATTGATTAGCTCTGGCATGGATGAGATTAAAGGTTCATTAAAGCGGTTAGCCCTGCCAGGTAATTGAAGTTGAATGATTTCAACATGGGAGGGGATGTTTTCTAACCATTGATTGTATATTGCAGCACTTCCTCCCGCATAGGGAAAAAGAAATACTCGAAGCGTTGCGTTTTCAGAGTTGTGCCTAATCCACCACTTTGACATTTTCCACCTAAACCAATAATAAAAATATCGATAATATCACGTAGTATATGGGTGTCATTTCAAATATGAATAAATTATCTTTTTTGCGATGAATGTTTAATTGTTTTTTGTTATTAGTGTAATTGATCATTTGATATTTTGAATGATTTCTAAATGTTAACTATTTTGAAGGTGATAAATATATTTTTATGAGATTATTTGAGAAATTTTAATAGTGATTCATAGGATGAAGAATGAGAAAGCTTGCTCTATTATTCCCGGGACAAGGATCGCAATATGTCGGAATGGGTAAAGAATTAATTAATTCTTTACCCATTATAAATGAAGCATTTTCTGAGGCATCTGAGGTATTAGGAAGAGATATCACGGCATTATGCTACGAGTCGACATCGGATGTACTAACCCAGACAGAAAATGCCCAAGTTGCCATATTGACTCTTAATGTAGCTTTGTACCGCCAATTCGAAGCGGAGTACGGTATTACCCCTACGGTTGTCGCAGGGCATAGTTTAGGTGAATACGCTGCTTTGGTTGCCGCCCGAGTTTTAACCTTTGCTGATGCGTTGAAGTTGGTCGAGCAACGAGCTCGGCTTATGTCGGAAGCCGCAATGGGGGGCGATGGCGATATGTTGGCTGTTATAGGCTGTGATCAGGAACAGCTGACTCAGTTTTGCCAGCAGGTTTCAGCTGAAGGAAGTCTGGTGACACCAGCCAATTTCAATACAGTAGATCAGGTGATAGTGTCCGGAACGACGGTAGGGGTTGAGTCCATTAAAAGTCTATTGGATGAACGTCAGATTAAGACTCAACGCCTGAATGTCAGCGGTGCCTTCCACTCCCCATTAATGGCGTCAGCAGCCGAGCTGTATGCCCGTGAAGTCGCCAAATATCCTTTTTCTGAGCCTATTTTCCCAGTTATTGCCAATGTGACTGGCCGGCCTTATCCATCGGCAACAGAAATCAAGAGGTTGCTTGTTGAGCAACTGGTGAGCCCAGTGTGTTGGGTGCAGACGATGGATTATGTCCAGCAAGCTTGTGTGACATTAGCGGTTGAATTGGGTCCCGGCTCTGTAGTGAAGAAGCTGGCCAAGTACCATCACCCAATAGAGGTGCTGTCCTTTGACGTTAAGGCCGACCGCCAGCAGCTAGGACAACTTGTGATGAACCGTGCTGAACGGGCAACTTTCAATCAAGATCAGCAGATCAACGTTTTCAATAAATGTATGGCTATAGCCGTTGCTACACGGAACACCAATGATGATCTACAGGCTTATGAGCAAGGTGTCGTGCAACCTTATAACACCTTGAAGGCGCTTAACGAGGCTGGAGAGGTGACTGTGGCTAATGCCCATCAAGCGCTGGCACTGCTCAAAACCATCATGGATACCAAAGGGGTGCCAGCAGAAGAGCAGCATCAGCGTTTCAATCAGGTGGTAGATGAGGTGCAGTTGAGTGAACTGATGCCTGATCTTTCTGTTGCACAGCTTATGGGTTAGCAGCATGTTCAATGATTTTCTTAGTGCCAAGAAAGGAGGGAAAGAATCTCTTGAAACTGACTCGTCTGCGTTCCAGCTCGAGAGCGTGTCAGCCTTATCTGATCGAGATATTGCGATTATCGGCATTGACTGCCGTGTTGGAGGGGCTGATACCTTGGCAGATTTCTGGAACGGACTTGAGCTAGAGAGAGATTTTATCCGTCCGTATCCTATTGCGCGTGCCGCTGATGCTGGCGTTTTTTCGCTTGGTGGTCGGGAGTTCTATCCTGCAGCCTACCTAGAGCATGTGGATCAGTTTGATCATGATTTTTTCCAGCTGTCCTATAACGAGGCATGCGGTATAGATCCCAATCAACGGCAGTTATTGCAGAGTTCTTGGCGGGCATTTGAGGATGCAGGCTACGGTAAGTCTGCATTGGCTGGAAGCAAGGTCGGCATTTTTGTCGGTTTTAATAGTGATTTTGACCCGACATACCGGGAGTATGTGGGGCAAATTGCACCAGAAAGCCAAGAGTCACTGTCGGCGGCGGGCAATATCCAGTCTGTACTCGCTAGTCGCCTTGCCTATCTACTGGATTTGAAAGGGCCCAGTTTAGTTGTTGACACCGCGTGCTCATCTTGTTTAACCGCTCTTCATTTAGCTTGCCAGTCGTTGCATCGCGGCGAGTGCCAGATGGCTCTTTTGGGTGGGGTGAAAGTTCGCTTGCTGCCACGAGAGGCTGAAAATGAGTTGGGGCTACGCTCGGCTTCAGGTCGCTGTAAGACCTTTGATGAGAGGTCTGATGGGATTGGTTCTGGTGAGGGTGTTATTTCATTGATTTTAAAGCCTCTTGATGATGCTGAACGCGATGGAGATAATATCTATGCGCTTGTTAAGGCGTCTGGTATTAACCAAGACGGCCGCTCGGTGGGTATCACCGCGCCCAGCGCGGATGCTCAGCAGCAGTTGATCCGGGAGGTGTTGGAAAGTGCGGATATCGATCCGGCAACAATCGGCTTGTATGAGGCCCATGGTACAGGCACTAAGCTTGGTGATCCAGTAGAGCTGTCGGCTATAGACAAGGCCTATCGCACGTTCACTGACAAAAGGCAGTTCTGTGCTATCGGGGCGGTCAAAAGCAATACTGGTCACTTGGATCATGCTGCAGCGATGGTGGGATTGGTCAAAATTGTGATGGCGCTGAAGCATCAGTATCTGCCCGCTACACTGCATTTTCATTCGCCAAACCCTGAATTTGATTTTATCGATAGTCCCGTCTATGTGAATGAAACAGGGGGCCACTGGCCGGCCTTGGAGACACCTCGGCGGGCAGCATTAAGCGCATTTGGCCTCAGTGGAACCAATGCTCACGCTATCTTTGAAGAGTATTTATCGTCAGTCGGTGAGTCGGCTGATGAATGCAAGGGGGTAGAGCAAAACCAATTTTGGCTGCCGTTTTCAGCTGCTAGCCTTTCAGTCCTGGAGCAGGTGGTTGCGGACTTTCTCGTTCAGTTAGCATCGCCAGTATTCTCACCGTCCCTTGCTGATGTCGCTTATACCTTATCGTGCGGGCGAACGCATCACGCGTACCGCCTGATGGTGGGCGCTGTCGATTTGGCCGATTTGCGTAAGCAGTTGCAACAGTGTAGGGGGGCAATAGCCGAGAGTCCTCTGTACGGTTACCACAAAGTGGTGCCATCAAGCAAAAAGGGTAGGATACCGGGGGAGCATAGCGAAGCCGAGATGCGCTATATAACAGGGCAAGCTGCACGGCTGGTTGAGACGGGAAAGCGGGATGAGGCCCAATTGGCAGCATTGTACCGCCAAGGGGCTGATGTAGACTGGCAAACCTATTATTGCGCTGGCGAATATCGCCGGATTGCGTTGCCAACCTATCCCTTTGCGGCCAAGCGTTGCTGGGTTCCTTTCACGGGGGGAGCTCGACACGCAGGCCTTGAAGAGGTCGAACACCCGCTGGTTGATACGATTCTTGCAAGATCTTATGACCGCATCATTTTTACGACCCGGTTTGATGTTGATAAACATTGGGTGCTGAACGAACACCTTATTGATGGTAACTATATTGTGCCCGGTACTACTTATGTCGAGATGGCGTCCGCAATGGCCGTTCGCTATCTGGGCTATGACACGGTGGAGATGCAAAATGTGATTTTTTTGCAGCCAGTCATTGTCGCACCGCAGCAACCGAGGGATATCCAGTTAGTCCTGATCAGTGAAAACGAGAAGGCCCGTTTTGTGGTCACCGGACTTCAGGATGGCGAGTGGATCATCTATGCGCAAGGGGGGCTGTTACCGGATATCTCTGTGGCGGCAGAAATTAATCTGCCACAGGGGAGCCAGTTGGCGTCGTTTGACACCGTGACTGAAGCACAAATTAACCAGCAAACTATCAGTGATGTAGGGCCCCGCTGGGATAGCCTGAAGCACGCCCGGCGTCATCAAGATCAAGTCTTTGGTGAATTCTCCTTGCCGCTGCGATTCCGTGAGGAGGTGGCAGGGTACCATATTCACCCAGCCTTGATGGATCACTGCGTCAATATTGCCAATGGCTTAGCAGGCAAGGCCACATACTTGCCTTTCTCCTACCGTTCTATTCAGATTTACCGTCCTTTGCCGGCAGAGTTTTCAGCCCTGCTGATAATGAAAAAAGGAGAAGAGTCTGCGCCAGAAACGGTGAAGTACGATATCAGCATTGTTTCGCTCGACGGTAAGCCGGTGATGGCGATCCGTGATTACGTGATCAAGCAATACAAGCAGAATTTCCGCAATGGCCCTGAGCCGGGCTTTATCACCTCGTTAGTCCCCGCCCCGGAAATAGACGGCGAGGCTATGCTCCAGCAGCAGATTGTACTACTTGACTCTACAGGGATGCAGGTAGGTGGGGTGGCTGCTGAGCTTGCTGAACGCTTGGCGAAGAACAACCGGGTACAAGTGTTCACGGATATGGGGAAAGAGGTGTGGGAGGCAATCCAGGTCGCAGACCGTGTCATCCTTTATCCGGGGGCGGAGGCGACAGAGCTTTCACAGACAGCATTGACCTTATTTCGTTTTGCTAAAGGGGTGGCACTAAGCCACCGAAAACATCCACTGCAGTTAACTATTGTGGCACACAATGGCTATGCCAAGGGTGACGGAGAGGCGTTGATCAGTCCGGCAGTCCATGCAATGTATGCAATGGCTAAAGTGGTTAGCCAGGAGTTGCACAACGTGTCCGTCAGTTGCTTGGATGTACCGTCAGAGGTTGAGGTCGCAGATATCCTTCCACTCGTTACCTGTCACAGTCCCGGCTACCAGGTACGTATTTGGCGCCGAAACGGGTGCTATGAGCCTCAGCTGCAGCAGCGACAGGCTGCCGGTTCACCTCTGGAACCATTGAATAGAGAGGGGGGGTGTTATGTGATCAGTGGTGCCTCTGGCGCGTTGGCGGAGGTGGCAGCCTCCGTTCTTGCCGCTAAAGCTTCCAGCCACTTATGCTTGCTGAGCAGGACGGGGCTGGACGATGGCACGACGAAAGCTCATAGCTTGCAGCAACACATCGCGAAGTTGAAAGCGGCTGGGGCGACCGTCGAATATCACGCGCTGAATGTAGCTGATGCCGTACGGGTCGAACCTGTTTTGGCCAACTTACGTCGTCAGTACGGCGCAATCAATGGGGTGCTCCATACTGCTGGGCAAGCTGGTGATGGTTTTATGTTCCGCAAAGAAGAAGCCGAGTTTAGCCAGGTGATCCGGGCCAAGGTTGCCGGTGCCGAAGTGCTCGATCGGTTAACTCGGGAAGATTCGCTCGACTTTTTTATTCTCTACTCCTCTGTTACCGCGGTGTTTGCTGGGATGGGGCAGTCTGATTATACCTATGCCAATGCCTGGCTGGACGCGGTTGCCGAGCGCCGACGCCAGCAGGGGTTACCCGCGCTCGCCGTGCAGTGGCCGGCTTGGTCGGAAACGGGGATGGCCGTCGAGATGCAGGCCAAACTTGATGGTTTTGTTGCTCCATTAACAACACGTCAGGGGCAGGCTGTGCTGGAGCACGTTATTGAAAATTGCGAGCAAGGAACCGTGATGCCCGGGCAGCTCAACCCTGATTTTGATGGTGATGAACAGTCGTTGCCTGTCGTACTTGGGTTTACCCCGACCGAGAAAATAGCGGTTGCTGGCACGGTTGCTGAAGGCACGGTCGTTCTGACGGGGAATCAGGGGGGAAATTCGGATCTGATCGCCCAGTCGGTCGCCGAAGTGTGGGCGTCAGTACTTGGTTTAGGGGAAGTTGATCTATCCGATAGCTTTTTCAATTTAGGTGGTGACTCCATCTTGGCGGTTAAAGTCATTCAGATGATCGAGCAGAAGTTCGGCAGCATTATTGATGTGACCGATATCTTTACCTACCCCACGGTATCGCAGCTAGCCGATCACATTCGCTCTCAGACTCACCCCCTTCAGACCGAGGCCATCGAGGACAACAGGGATTTCGATCTTGATACTTTATTGAGCCAGTTGGAGTCCGGAGACATTTCGGTTGAAGAAGCAAATGCAAAGTCAATTAACTAAATAATCGATTAATCAGTGAAAGATTAAGGGGCAAGGAAGCGTTATGTCAGAGTTGAAGAAATACATCTTCAGTCAAGTGGCCAATAGCAGTCTATCGAAGAACGACGCCAAGAAGTTGCTGACTGAACTGCAGAGCAGTGAGACGAAGAGTAAAGATATTGCCATTATCGGGATGGCCGGTCGGCTTCCTGGAGGCTCAAGTAAAGAGGCGTTCTGGACCCATATTATGCGTGGTAGCAACCTTGTCGGTGAGGTCCCGGAGGCACGCAAGGAAACGGCTAAATATTACATGAAGCATGTTGCCAACAAGTTGTACCCTGATACTCGTACGGATGAAGCCGACTTCGACAAGCTGGAATACCAAAAGCAATCCTATTTTGAACAACTACATGAATTTGATGCATCATTCTTTGGCATTTCCCCACGTGAAGCTGCGGTAATTGACCCTGTTCAGCGTATTTTCCTCGAAGAAACCTATGCTGCTATTGAAGATGCCGGTTATGGCGGTAACAAGATCATAGGTACTAACACTGGCGTTTTTGTCGGCCGCAATCATACCAAGAGTTTGACGTTTGACATGATGGTCGAAAATGAGCCGCTCGGGGTAACGGGTACTTGGACCGGGATTTTATCGAGCCGGATTTCCTTCCTGTTTGATCTAAAGGGGCCGAGTATTGTACTTGACACCGCCTGCTCCTCCGGTTTGGTTTCGGTATATCAAGCCTGTACCGCATTGCGTAGCGGTGAGTGTGATATGGCATTGGCTGGAGGGGTGAGTGGGGTTAATTACCGCCCTGTTGTCGGTGTTGACTCTTCACTGGAAACCTATGAGTCGGCAGATAATGTGGTGAAAACCTTTGATGACCGGGCTAACGGTACTGTCTGGGGGGAGGGGGCTGGGGTCGTGATGCTCAAGCCGCTTGAAAAGGCTCTGCGAGATGGCGATCAGGTTCATGCGGTGATCAAAGGTTATGCGGCCAATAACGACGGTCGTTCGAATGGCTACACAGCACCCAATGCCCTCGCTCAAGAAGAGATGCTTGTGCAGGCGTGGAAAGATGCAGGTATCCAGCCTGACCAGGTGAGCTACATAGAAGCACACGGTACAGGAACAGCCCTGGGGGATCCGATTGAAACCAAAGCTCTGACCAATGCCTTCCGTCGCTTCACTAATAAGCGCCAGTTCTGTGCCATCGGGACGGCCAAATCGAATATGGGGCATTTGGTAGGAGCATCAGGTGTTGCTGGTTTAATTAAACTAGCAATGTCACTGCAGGCGAAAAAAATCCCGGCATCGATTAATTTTGAAAAGCCCAACCAGTTTATTCCATTTATCGACTCGCCCTTGTATGTCGCCAGTGAGCTGATGCCATGGGAAAAACATGGTGATAAGGCCCGTACTGCTGGGGTTAGCTCATTCGGTTTTAGTGGAACTAACTGTCATATGGTGCTGCAGGAGGCGCCAGAGGGAGCAATGACTAAAGCTAAAGCTGCAGATGATGCTGGTGCTGCCTACCTGTTCCCAATTTCAGCGAAAACGTCCTGGTCTTTCGAGCAGCTATTCAAGTCGACCCTGAATTTTATCGACACTTTACCAGACACCGCTTCTATTGGTGACTTGTGTTATTCCGCAGCTCAAGGGCGAGGACATTACAATTACCGCGGTATCTTCGTGGTCGAGTCAGTGGCAGATCTGCGCCAGAAGCTACACCGGGTTTTGATAGAGGGGGTTGAGCAGGCTCGCTTTGACTGGTTCTTATACGCTGAACACAAACTGGTCAGTGAAAGCAAGAAGAAGCGCCTGCCGGGAGAGCTGACCGAAGCAGAAAAGAAAGGTTATACCGAGCAAGCGCGGGCAATCACAAACAGTACATCCCCTCTATCGCTGATCCAGCAAACTTTCCTGGCCAGTTATTATGTTCAAGGTGCCGATGTTGCATTCGACAAAATCTTTACCGGTTCGCATAGTAGTGTCCGCCTTCCCGTTTATCCGTTTGACCGCAAGCCATACTGGCCTGAGCCGTCGATGATTGATGCTTTCCGCGGAGCGCAAGAAGCGGAGCCTGAGTTACACCCCTTGCTCGGTAAGCTGGCGGTATCAACACAAGAGAAGGATATATTTACCACCCGCCTCTCGCTAGACCGCCACTGGCAGCTGACCGAGCACTTAGTTCTGGGTCAGCATGTACTTCCCGGGACAGCCTATATCGAAATGCTGAAGGCTATCTCCGCCTATTACTGGCCGGAAGGGGCGATAGAAATCAAGAATCTTGTCTACCTTGTCCCGTTGGTGGTGACGCCCGAGCAGGTCGATTACGAGGTCCAGATCTTCGTCGTCAATCGAGGCGACTCATTGGAGCTTAAAGTCATCAGCCACGATGGCAGCGAGTGGCGCCATCACGCCCAAGCTGATATTCACCGTTTATCGCACCAGCAGCCCGAGGCGGTTGAGTTGGCGGCCCTCAAGCAGAGTATGGAGTACTCTATAAAGGAACCGTTCACTAGCCAGAGTGACTTTTCGTTTGGCCCTCGCTGGTTGTGTTTCGAGAAGCAATGGCTATCACAGGATGAACGGATCCATAATGTGAAGTTGTCCGAGCAGCACCTTGCTGATCTGGATGATTATTACCTGCATACCAGTTTACTTGACCAGGCCGCCAACGGCTTTATTCAGGCCTTTATCCCCGGCGAGATGTTCCTGCCGTATATGTATGGTTCGATGAAGGTCTATGCACCGTTGCCGCGCGAGTTCTTCACCATTACCCACCTTAACGGGGAAGTCTCTGACGATAGGGAAACCCTGAGTTTTAACCTAAAAATGTGTGATGAAGCTGGGCGGGTGCTGGTGGAGGTACGCGACTATATCGTTAAGCGGGTTGACCGCAAACGCTTCAGCCAGCAGAACGACAAAAGCAAGGCTTTTTATCAGGTTAACTGGCTGGCAGGCAGCCCTGAGTCATTACCGGAGCGGCTTACTGGGACCGTAGTCGTACTGAGCGATGGTAGTTCCCAGAGCCAACAGCTGAAGCCGGCTTTGCAAACCGCAGGGGCGAGCGTGGTTGAGGTCCAGTTGGGAGATGCCTTTGCTGAAAATGGTGCGATGGGCTTTACGGTCGGCGCCTGTGAGGCCGACTACCAGCAATTGCTTCAGCAAATGTCGGAGCTGCCAATCACCCAGTTTGTCTATTGTGCCGGGCTCGACGCACTGCATGCCTCCGATAGCACCGTTTCACGGCTGTTCTTCCTGATCAAGGCGATGGTCGCCAATAAGCTGACCAGCAAAATCGCGTTGACGGTTCTGACCGGACAGGCGCATAAGGTTGGCAGCGGTCAGGCAGGCGTGAATGCCTATGGCCGCGCAGTGGAAGGCCTGAGCAAAACCATCCGCATGGAGTACGGTGGCCTTGTTACTCGGGTGATCGATGTCGACCCGCTGACTAGCGCTAGTTTGCTGGTCGCTGAAGTGGCTAATCTCGATGGGCCGTTCAGTGTGGTGTACCGTGCTGAGCAACGGTACTTGCCACAGTTTGCAGAGCGAGCTTTGGATGAGGCGACCCAACAGCCACTGGAGCTCAAGGAGAGCGGTTGTTATGTCATCACGGGTGGCTCTGGTGGTCTGGCGCTGGAAACGGCCATTCACTTGGCCAGTCGCAAAAATGTCAATCTTGTATTGCTTAGCCGCTCGGCGCTGGTTGAGAACGAACCGAGGTTGGAAAAGGTCTTTGAAGCTATCAGTACGATTGAAACGGCAGGTAGCCGGGTGACCTACCTCAGCGCAGACGTGACTGACGAAGCTTCGTTGCAGGCGGCCTTGCAGCAAACTCGCGAATTGTACGGCAGAGTTAACGGGGTATTCCATTGTGCAGGGGTTGCAGGTGACGGCTTCCTGATGAACAAGGATACAGATACTTTCGAGCGGGTTGTCGCGCCGAAAATCGCCGGGACCAGATTACTTGATAAGCTAACCCGAAGCGATGATCCTGATGTGATGGTGTTTTACTCCTCGATCACCGCGTTGTTTGCGGGGCAAGGGCAGGGGGACTATGCAGCGGCGAATGCCTTCCTTGACGGTTATGCTGAAGAGCTTGCTCTGCAAGGCCGTAAAGCATTGTCAATCAATTGGGCTCCGTGGATGGAAACCGGTATGGCCGTGGATTTTGGCGTCGGATCCGGTGAGGGAACCTACCTGTTTGGGATGGACGATAATACCGCGTTTGCCCTGCTTGATACGATGCTGGATAGCAATCAGCCCGTGTTGTGTGGCGGTAAGCTGAACCTCAAAACGTTTGCTGAGCGCGATGCTATCTTGCCCCTGGCGGAGCCGATTGCCCGTCAGGTGAGAAAATTAGCCGTGAACCGGCACAATATGGCGGAAGGCAAGAACGAGCAGGAGATTGACGCCAGCGAGATCAATCTTAGCGGTGTCGATGGTGACAATACCAATGAGGACTTTCTCCGGCTAGGTGCCGTGTGGGCCAGTACCCTCGGGCTTAAAGATATCGATATTTATGACACCTTTACCAGTCTGGGCGGTGACTCTATTTTGGCGATCGAGCTGCAAAAGGGGCTGGAGAAAGCTTTCCCTGGGGCATTTGATATTACCGATATCTACTCCTATCCATCTGTAGCCATGATGGCCGAACGATTGGCTGAGCTGGCAGCGCCGCAGCAAGAGGTAGCCAAGGAGGTGAGCGAGGATGATCTGATGGCGATGCTCGATGGGCTAGATAGCGGTGAAGCCTCGATTGATGACATTTTGCAGATTGTGGATTAAGAGGAGCAGAGATGAGCGACAATAAAGAGTTAGCTCGGTATCTGCTCGGTCAGGTGCAGAAAGGGCATTTCGACAAAGCCCATGCAGCTGCCCTGCTTAAGGCTTTGGGTGGCAAGCCGGCAAAAATCGACATCGCAGTGATTGGGCTTGGCTGCCGATTTTCCGGTGCGGATAGTCCTTGGTCATTCTGGCAGAAACTGTGCCGTGAGCAAGGCGGAGGCGGGCAGTATTCAGCCCGCCGTCATCAAGATATGAGCTATATCATGGGGCGCCAAGGCACTCCGAGAGGAGGGGTGATCAGCGTTGAGAACCTGTTTCCCGATGTTGATCGTTTTGAGCCTGAACAGTTTGGCCTGTTACCAACCGAAGCTGCACTGATGGATCCAAGTCAGCGCGAACTGCTCAAAGTGGTTTGGCAGTCGTTTGATGATGCTGGTTATACGCCACAGCAATGGAGCAATACGCGCACTGGGGTTTTTGTCGGCATGAACGACAGCGGTAAGCTTAGCCTAGAGCCTTACCTCAAAGAGCATAACGTATACAGCAGTATGGGGTCGATGACAGGTTGGTATCCGGGACGTATCGCAACCCTGCTTAATTTAGACGGGCCTTGCCAGGCACTTGATACAACATGCTCTTCCGGTTTGGTTGCGCTCGATAGTGCAGTCAAGTCGCTTCGTCGCCAAGAGTGCGAGCAGGCGATCGTTGCTGGGGTAAACCTGCTAAATACCTTCAGTACCGCCTCGGTCGATGGCTTGGAAGGGATGAATGCCAGTTCCGGGATCAGTACTGCCTTCGATGACAATGCCGGAGGCATGCTGTGGGGGGAAGGGGCTTGCAGTTTGTTGCTTAAGCCTCTTTCTGCCGCTGTTTCTGCTGGGGATCATATCTACGGTGTGATCAAAGGTTCGGCGGTAAACCATGATGGGATGGCTGTCCGACAAGGGCAAGTGTTGCAGCGGGCTTGGCAAGATGCCGGGATCGAGCCAGAGCAGCTCGATTATATTGAGGCGCACGGAACGGGGACCCTGCTGGGGGACTCGATAGAGCTTTCGGCCATTACTTCTGCTTTCAAGCCTTTTACCCGCAAGAAACAGTTTTGCGCCGTCGGCTCGCTAATGGCCAATATTGGCCATACCGCAGGTGTTTCTGGGCTGGCACGGATGGCCAAGGTGCTGCTGTCATTACGCTATCGCCGTCTTCCACCATCGCCTTTCTTCAATGTACCCAATCGACATATGCAGCTGGAAAGTTCCCCGGTCTATATCCAGGAAAGCTTGACAGACTGGCCGCAGCAGCCGAAGAAAAAACTGGTGGGGGTCAGCGCCTTCAGTATGAGCAAGACCAATTGCCATGTGGTGGTGGAGGAGTATCTGGCCGAGCCAGTCCGCGATGCGGGCTTAGCAAGAGTGTTAACTGTTTCAGCGAATGATGAAAACAGTTTGGCTGATCAGCTCGATGCGCTGCTCTGCTGCCTGAGCGATGAAAGTGTGGACTTGGATCAGCTGTGCTATACCCTCAATACCGGGCGTCAGCTAGGTCACTGTGTGGTTGGGATCGGCTTTGAGGACCGTACCCAGTGCTTAGGCTTCCTGCAGACAGCATGGCTGTGGTTGGAACAAAAAGCTGCCGGAGACGAGGCTCCGGAACCATTACCACAGCAAATTGTTTTTCATCGGTTTGACACTATACCCACCCGACGTCAAGTGTTGACATTGACAGATTCTCCAACCGAAATAGAGCCCGTATTACAACAGGTGCTTGCCTTGTACCGCTCAGATCAGCAAGTGGACTGGGCGGCTTATTACCAGCAGTGTTCAGTATGCCGTACCAGCCTACCGAGTGTACCGCGGGATCTGGCTCGTTGCTGGCCAGCCCAATCTTTACTTAAGCCTTATCAGTCGATGGCAGAGGCTCCGCCTTCGGAGGTTAAAGTGGAGGAGGTGAGTGCCAATGAGGAGCTTCAGCTGAGTGGGCATGATGATAATAGCTATACCGAATTGGAGCGGCGAATTGCGACGGTTTGGGCGTCCTGCCTCGGCTATAACAAGATCGATGTAATGCAGGGGTTCTTTGATTATGGTGGAAATTCGCTGAGTGGTTCCATGCTGGCACAGGCGATGAGCCAGGCGCTACAACAGCATGTCACCCTAGAGTTTATCTATCAGTATCAGTCAATTGCAGAGCAGGCTATTGCCTTGGCGCATCAACCCCAGCCACAGCTGGAAGAGCTTAAGCCTGATTTGCATGAGATAACTGGCGAGCAGCCGCTTAGCGCCAACCAGTCATTTATGCTGGGGGCGTGCCAGGAACTGGATAACCCTAATCGTATGACTCTTGGTGGGGTTTATGCGATTGAGCGGCCGCTGCGGCCTGAAGATGTCGAGCAGGCTGTCACTAGCCTCGATGACCATCATGATATTTTACGGACCCGTTTTTGCCGTACCGCTCAAGGATGGCAGCAAAACGTACTTCCTTCCGGGGAGCCACCCGCGGTGTGCCATATCGACCTATGTGGGACTTCACCGGGGGAGCGTTTTAGAGAGATAGAACGCCGGATCAACGAACAGCTCTATGTTTTTGATTTGGAGACCAAGCCACCCTATACCGTGCTGTTGTTTACCCAAGAGTCTGATCAGCCAGTGTATATAGCCTGTTACTTCCACCATGTGATCATGGATGCCTTTGCCCTCAAAGTGTATGCCGAACAGCTGATCTCCCTCGCTATGTCTGCCAGCCAGGGCAAGCCGCCGATAGTGGAAGATAAGGCTTTGTCCTACTTCCAGTATATTTCTGAATGCCAGCGCTACGCCGGTGTTATTGCCAAACAGCAGCAGGAATTTATCGATCAGGTACCGCTTGAGGAAATACCGCGGCTGCCGCGTGATATTGAAGATGGGATTAACTACCGCAGTGCAATTCGTTCTTTCATGCAGGTGATAGATTGCCAGACGACAGAGCGCCTGTGCTACCAGTTGGTTAAGCAGCATCAGGTTGCGGTGATTGATGTACTGATTGCCGCGATGTCATACAGCCTGACGCATTGGACTGGCAAGGAGTGGGTGGAAATCCACAACGTGATCACCGGACGCGACATCATTTATGACCGTAGTCATGACTTCAGTCAGACACTGGGGTTGTTCTCGGTTGGTTGTGATGTGGTGCTGCAAAACACGGAGCTGTCTTCACCGTTGGCCCATCTGCTCGATATCAAGGCCCAGCGAGATGCGCTGCCAGCCAAAGGGGTTGGTAATGTTATTACCCAGCATATTGAGCCGAGGGAGCCAGGTTGCCGTTATGACCTGCTGCGCAAAGAGGTGGCGATCAATTACTTCGGCGACATGCTGACGGACCGCAGCGGAGGTAATGGTCCGGTGCGAATGCTGGATAACCTCAAGGTCGAGATCGGTGACGACTCGCACATCGTGGATGCGGCCATCCTCAATATCTGGGGCAGCCTTGAGGGGGGGGAGCTCAAGCTGGCGTGGGGATACAGCGAGAATATCCACCATGAGTCGACCATACGGGCTGTTGCGGAGCGTTACCGGAGTTACCTAGAGCTGCTGGCAGAGGATGTTGCCTGTGGGAAGTCTGCCCATAGCGATGGTGTTGCCTAGCTCTTGCAGCAAGTAGTGAAGGAAGAAAAATGAAAAAGTCAGATGCTGGCAGTCGCGTACTTGTGCGCCTTTGTCGTGATATATGGCAGTTCAAAGGGTGGTTGCTGGCAGTCGTTCTGGCCGCAGCACTAACGGTGTCTGCCGGTGTGGCAGAAACGTATGCGCTGAAATTGATTATCGACAGGGCCAGCTTAGGCGCAGTGGAAGAGATGCTGCGAGGGGTGTTTGGACTGGTGGTGGTGCTGTTGCTAGGGGCGCTGGCTACTTATGCCCGGTTTCGACTGGGCGGTATCCTCAGTGCCCGATTTGTATTCCGTTTTAACCAACGGTTGTTCAATAAACTGACGGGGATCTCGGTCGCGGCGCTGGAGCGTTACGAAACGGGGGATATTGTGGCGCGCTTTAGCAGCGATCTCCGCAAGGTAAACCTGTTTGTCGAAAACAACTTTCCATTGTTATTGCTACACCCTGTGATGTTCATTGCTGGTGCCGTCTATTTGGGGATGCTCAACTGGCAGTTACTGATAGTCGCCATAATCCCTATCCCGGTCGGCTTGGTGCTCATTGTTGTGATCACACGGCCGATGGCTTCTTTGTCGGAGCAGGCGCAGACGAGACTTGGTAAGGGCTTTGCCGTACTGGGGGAGATGCTAGCCGGCTTTGCGACCATGAAGGTTTTCCATTTGCAGCAGAGTCTGTACGGCTTATTCAAGCAGCAGATGGATGATGGCCTGGCGAGCCAGCTCAAGTTGGCACAGCGTTATATCTGGATGGGCCCGCTTCAGGTGATGCTTCGCCTGTTCCCAAGCGTTATTTGCTTGATTATCGGCGGGCAAATGGCGGTGTCTGGTGAACTTTCCCTCGGGGCTCTGATTGCTTTTTTCTATTTGTTGAATTTTGTCATCGATCCTATCTCGCAGCTGCCGACCCAAATAGCCAGCTGTAAAGATGCGCTGGGTGCTTGCGCCAGAATCTATCAGCTACTGGATGAGGTCGATGAACAGCTTGACCATTTGCGGCTGCAAGAGTCTCAGTCTGCTCCGATGTTGACCGTCGAGAATGTTGGCCTCGCCTACGAGCAAGGAAGGCCGGTGCTCAGTGGGGTTAGTCTGCAGGTCGACCACGGTGAGGCCGTGGCTATTGTCGGCGAAAGCGGCAGTGGCAAAAGTAGTTTGCTGAAGCTGCTGGCCGGCTTTTACCTCCCCAGCAGTGGGACGATCACCTTGGCCGCTAAGAATGGTGCCAGCTACCGAGGGCAGATTGCCTTGCTCGGCCAGGATCATTACCTGTTTCCTTATCGGTTAGTCGACAATGTCCGATTTGCCAACCCGAATGCCAGTGAAGAGGATATACATGACGTTGCCCGGCAAGCATATGCCAGTGAGTTCATCGAGCAACTTCCCGATGGTTTGCACACGCGGCTCGACGAGGGAGGTGATCTGTCGGTGGGGCAGAAACAGCGGATTGCTTTGATGCGGACGCTGCTTAAGCCGGCAGAGCTACTGTTGATGGATGAGCCAACAGCGTCGTTGGATCGCCAGAGTGAGAAATTGGTTCAGGAAGCAATTTTGGCCCAGACCGGCCAGCGAACCTTGTTGGTCGTCACCCATGACTTGCACTTCGCCTGTCGCTTTGACCGGGTGTTAGTCATGGAGCAAGGCAAAGTAGTAGAGCACGGCACTCCCGCTTCACTCCTTAATACCAAAGGGCCTTTTGCCCGCCTTTGGCAAGGCCACGATACGGCCAGTGACGCCACTGACAAGGAGGCAACTTATGCTTAGTCGGGTTGAACGATTACAGTGGCTTAGGCTAGTCAATTTGATGGGCCAGCACCGATGGCGTTATTTGTTTGGGGTGATGGGACATGCGTTGTCGGAAACCCTAATCATGATTTCGCTGGCGTTTATTATGCGCGATATGATCCAGGCAATCACTGACAACGACGCGCCGGCAATGTACCAAGCCAGCCTGACGTTGATCGGCCTCGCTACCGTAACCTGCGTGAGCTTCATGGTATTTGGGCGATGGTTTTTTCAGAGTTTATTCCGGGCGATGGCGGCGATCCGGCTGCGTTTGTTCCGTCACTTAGAGAGCGTGCCGCTGGCAGAAGTGGAGCACTACCATAAGGGGGAGCTGATCGCCCGAATAAATAGTGATGTCGATGCCGTCTCCGAGGTTTTCGGTTACCAGTTCCGGCAGCTGCTTTTTACTTTGTTTACCGGGGGGATTGCGATGGTAGCCCTGTTGGTAATTGATGTGCGTATTGGGGCTTTGCTGATAGGGGTTGCCGGATTGACGGCAGCGGTGAATCGGTATTTTGCTCAGCGGTTGCGTAGCGTGAGCTTGGGGATCCAACGTTCGCTTGGACGGCTGTCATCTGCTGCAGTAGATGCCGTCCACGGTGCCAAGGATATCCGGGTGTATCAAATGCAAGGGGAGCTGCAGCAAAGGTACGACGGTGAAAACCGGGCGCTGTTTCAGGGGGCACGACATACGGCTCAGCTTAGGGCGGGTCTCGAGCTGGGTAACTACCTACTGCGGATCTTTAGCTTCTCCGGATTGCTGGTGGTCGGTGCTTGGCTGATGATTGTTGGTGATACTCCGCTCGGTGATGTGGTCGCGATGATCCAGCTGCTCAGTGCACTCAATATGATGTTCCGTGAGCTGGGTGGGCATGTGACTTTTTTGCAAAAGTCGTTGGCAGGGGCGCAACGAATCTTCGAATTACTGAGCCTTCAGCCCGAATCGGCGGGAGTGGAGCCAAAGAGCGAGCAACGTTCTGCCGCTGCTCCACCACCCGTTTGCCAACGTCGCTCCACTCCCCCTCTCCTTGCTGTTGAGGAGGTGTCATTTTCATACCCGAGAGGCCAGCCGGTATTACACGGGATCTCGCTGACAGTACAGCCTAGTGAAACAGTGGCAATTGTTGGCTCCAGCGGCAGTGGGAAATCAACGTTAATGAAGTTGTTGCTCGGGCTCTACCTCCCTTCGGATGGACAGATCTGTCTGCATGGCCAGCTTTTGGCAAATTATGGTGCCGATGGATGGCGACGTCATTTCGCTTATGTTCCCCAAGATGCTTACCTTTTTGCCTTGTCGGTTAGCGATAACTTGTCCTGCGGTGGAACGGTTGGGCTTGAAATGGCCAGTTCGGCGTTACTACGGGCTGATGCCGAGGTTTTTGTCCGGGATCTTCCTGCAGGTTTAGAAACCCTGCTTAGCGAAGGCGGTGGCAATGTCTCTGGTGGGCAGAGGCAGCGATTGGCTGTCGCCCGGGCTCTCGCCAAAAATGCCGATGTGTTGTTGATGGACGAACCAACGTCAGCGTTGGATAAGGCAACCGAGCTGCGGCTCCAATCGGTGCTGGTACCGGAGCGATCGGATCAGGCGGTGATCATTGTCGCCCATAGGCTGGCAACAATCCGTCATGCGGACAGGATCTTGATGCTACAGGAAGGTCGAGTCATCGAGGAAGGAGACCATGCCTCGCTGATGGCGCAACAGGGAACCTACTACCAGTGGGTGTCAACAAGAGCAGACAAGGAAGGAAGTAAATGATGAGCAGGGATTTACTGGCTGCTATCCACCAACAGTTCAACAACCGACCAGAGGCGGTAGCGATCGAGTGGGGAGGGCGGATGCTTAGCTACCAGCAGCTGGCAGGGGCAGTGGCTGAGACTGCCGGTGCGTTACGGCGAGGCGGTCAAGCACCGGTAGCTTTTTTCCTTGAACCGTGTCCGGCACTGGTGGTTAACCTGACAGCCTGCCTATTTACTGGCCATGTGTTTGCCCCTTTGAACCCAATGTTGCCCGATCCGGTATTGAGGCAGATGCTTACTCGGGTGGCACCATCTGTGATCATGACTATTCCGACTTTAGCTGAACGGACCTATGCGTTGGCAGCGCAGCTGGATCCTGTACCTGAGGTACGGGTTTGTGACCCTGTGGGTCTGAATATGGGAACCGAACCACTGTTCAATCCATGGCATGAGCTTGAGTCCCCTCGCTGGCAGGATCCCTGTTATATCTACTTTACCTCGGGGTCAACCGGTGATCCCAAGCCGATTTTGGGAAGCTATCGCGGCTTGAGCCACTTCGTCATGTGGCAGCAGACGGAGTTTGCTATTGGGCCACAGCATCGTGTCGGGCAGGTGACGTTACCTGCCTTTGACCCCTTCCTGCGGGAAGTCTTGCTGCCGTTGGTCGCTGGGGCTGTACTGGTTCTCCCTGAGCATCGTGAACTGATCTTATCCGAGCAACTTCCTGCTTGGGTTAATCAAAATGAAATCAGTGTGTTGCATATGGTTCCGACCCTGTTTCGTCAAAATTTGTTGCACCCACAAGGCCGCTCCCATCCACTGAGTTTGGATTACCTGTTTCTTGCTGGGGAGCCACTACGAGGCCGAGATGTCGCGCAGTTTTACCAGTGCTACGGGGAGGGCTCATGCCAACTGGTCAATTTATACGGCCCGACCGAGACCACACTAGCGAAGGTGTTCAAGAGATTGGGACCGGATGATATGGCTGACGATCTGATCCCTATTGGACGCCCGCTCGACGAGCAGGTCAAAGTACACGTGCTCGATGAGCGGGGGCAGCATTGTGATGTTGGCCAGCCGGGTGAGCTGGTGATAGAGACGGAACTGCGTTCGTACGGTTACCTTGGCCTTAAGGAAGAAAACCGGCGCAGCTTCCGCCGTTCACCACCCTATTATTTTACCGGTGATATGGGCAAGCTACGGCCTGACGGACAGCTGGTGTGCCTAGGCCGTAAGGATAACCAGATAAAGCTCCGCGGCGTGCGAGCCGATCTTCTGGGTATCGAGAGTGTGATCGAGCAAGCTCCCGGGGTAGCGCAGTGCGTGGTACGGGTACAGGATGAAGGGTTGTCGACAGCCCAGCTGCAGGCGTTTGTGGTTTTGGCATCCAACAACGATGCTGGGACGATGCTTGATTATACCAACCAGCATCTTAATCAAGCACTTGTCCCTGCGAAATGGATTCAGGTCGAGGCGTTGCCGCAATTGCCAAATGGTAAGGTCAACCGAAAGAAAGTGCACCAGCTGGTTGGCTCGGAGCTGCAGTTTGCCCCTTACCGTGCTCCAGTTGATGAGGATCAGCGTCGGCTTGTGGCTATCTGGCAGCAGGTTCTGCAGCAGCAGAGGGTCGGTATGGATGACCATTTTTTCCGTCGTGGCGGTCACTCCCTCCAGCTAATGAGCCTGAAAACCCTGCTTGAGCAGGCGTTTTCGGTCAGTATCGAGCCGGGGCTCCTCTTTACCCATCTCACGCCAGCGAGCCAGTTGGCCTATCTGCAGACTCGCCAGCAACGGCCTGAGACATATACGCTGGAACAGACTGCTCTTGAGTCGGCTGGGCCGGTATCGGTACTACAGCGCAACATTATTTTAGCCCACCAGTTCCACCGTCAAGATAGTAGTTATAACTTAACTCGGGTGATAGAGCTGAACCAGCCCTTGGACAGCCGACGGTTGGAACTGGCGATGGCTGTATTAACCGATAATCTGCCGTTACTACGATCTACGTTTGTAATCGAGCAAGGGGAGGTCCGTACCCAGATAACCCCAGTAATTTCGGTGCCGGTTGAGAGTTACTCTCTTGCTGGTGGACTGAGGTTTGAGGATTCGCTGTCGGCCTTCGTCCGTCCCTTCGAACTCGAGGTGGCCCCTTTGCTGAGAGTTGGCCTGTGGGAAGTGTCGGCAACTCAGGCTTATCTGGCACTGGACATCCACCATAGCCTTGTCGATGGGATCAGTGTCTCACACTTGCTAGCGATGTTGCTTGAATGCTACCAAGGGCGGTCACCGGCGGAGCCAGCTTGGCATTATCACGATTATGTCAGTTATAACCTCAAGCAGCAGGCTCTGCATGAGCCGGGTAATATCGCTTACTGGAAAACGGTACTGTCACCGTTACCCGAGCCGCTGCAGTTGGCTTCAGGCCATGACAGGCCTATACAGTTTGATGGCCGAGCTGAGATGCAGATGCTCGAAATCGGATCGCAGCAATTACGTCACTTGCAGCAACTGGCCCAGCACCAGGGGTGCACCTTATTTGTGCTCCTCTATGCCGCCTACAGTTTGGTACTGCAGAAAATCAGTGGTCAAAATGACATGGTGATCGGTGTCCCGGTAGCTGGACGGGATCTCCCCGAGGTGGCAGAGATGCCCGGGGTATTTATGCGAGTACTACCACTGCGTACTGTGTATTCTGCAGAGTCCTCTCTCACTGATTACTTGATGATGATTCAGCAGAATTTTGCTGCGGCATTGGCGCACCAAGATTTTGCCTTTGAAAATCTGGTCGAGGCGCTCAAGATACCACGGAGCGCAAACCGGCAGCCATTATTTGATACTTTGTTTGCTCTTCATGACGGAGTGGACTGGCAGGATGGTGAACTGAGTGCCTGCGAGGTACATGTGTCGCCTGCTCAGGCGAAAGCCGATTTAGCGGTGGATGCGTACCTGCATCATGATGCGCTCACGGTGACTTTCACCCATGCCGAGGCGATGCTGGACAGTGGTCGAGTAACCCAGTTGGTGCAGTATATGGCGACCTTGCTGATGCGTATCACCGAGCATCCGCCATCACAGTCGCTCAGGCGGTTTGATCGGGTTCCGGTCCTAGAGCAGGTCCAATTGCTGGAGCAATTTAATCAGACAACCCAGGCTGTTGAGGGGAGACAAACCTTGGTTGACCGTTTTCACCAGCAAGTGGATCTGACCCCTGAAAGGGAGGCATGCCGCAGTGCTGGTGTCGCGCTGAGCTACCGTGAGCTGGATCAGCGAGCAAATCAACTTGCCCATGCCTTGTTGGTCCACGGCCGACCACTTTTAGCTGATGGTGAACAGGGGAAAGTCGCAATCATGATTGCTCCATCGGTGGAGCTGGCTGTGGCGATATGGGCTGTGCTAAAAGCCGGGATGGCCTATGTCCCCCTTGATCCTGATTTTCCGGTCGAACGCTTGCAGTTTATGGTCAAGGATGCCGGGATCACGTTGATGCTGACCGATCAAAACGCACTAGCAGAGCAGCTGTTTCACGGCCCAGTACTCGCTGTGGAGGAGCGGGCCTATCCCAAGTATCCGACTACGAGGCCGGAAGGAGAAGGGGTGAATCAGAAGCAACTGGCTTATCTGATATATACCTCGGGCTCTACTGGCCAGCCCAAAGGGGTGATGATAGAGCATGGCGCGGCGGTGAACTTTCTCAATGGGATGGAGCGAGCACTGTCATTTAATGACAGCAAAACTGTGTTGGCGCTGACAACCTTTTCATTCGATATATTCGTACTCGAGTTCTTCCTCCCTCTATTGAAGGGGGCTCGCTTAGTGATTGCCACTCGCCGTCAGCAACAAGATATGGCCGAGCTCAGCATGTTGATCGGTCGAGCAGGCATTACCACTCTGCAATTTACCCCTTCCCGAATGAAAATGTTCTTGGCCTATCAACCAGCACTTGACTGCTTTGCTGGGGTTGAGGAGGTGCTGATGGGGGGCGAGTATGTTGGTATCGAACTGGTCGACAGTATACGTGGTTACTGCTCGGCTCGGGTCTTCAATATGTACGGCCCTACGGAAACGACGGTCTGGTCCGCGGTAGGTGAGCTGACCTGCGCGACGCAGAGTAAGGTCGGTATACCGATCGACAATACTCAATTATATGTGTTGGATGAGCAGCATACGCTTTGCCCGCTTGGTACTTTGGGTGAACTTTATATTGCTGGCCAGGGCCTGGCTCGGGGCTATCACCAGTTACCCGAGAAGACGGCTAAGGCGTTTGTTGACAACCCTTTTCGTTCGGGGCAGCGGATGTACCGAACGGGGGATCTAGCCTATTGGTTGCCCTCAGGTGAGCTGGTCGTCTGCGGACGAATTGATAGTCAGGTCAAAATCAAAGGTCATCGTATCGAGCTACATGAAGTCGAAGATGTTCTCAAATGGTACCCGGGGATCCAAGATGCTGTCTGCTTGGTGCGTGAGCGCCGGACCCAAGGTTTTAGCGAAAGCTACCTCTGTGCCTTTTATCAGGCTGTGGACCCGCTTGAGGAGGCGCAACTTCGCCATCACATCAGGACCTACCTACCGGAATATATGGTTCCGGAAGCCTGGCGAGCACTCGATACTTTTCCGTTGACGGCTAATGGCAAGATAGATCGCAAGGCGTTCCCGCAGATAGTCGCACCCGCGACAAAGCTCGTACCGGCCGCAGCAGACCTGCATGCAACACCGTTTTCGCTGACACCAACCGAGCAGATTATCTACCGTGTATGGTCGGGGCTACTACCGGTGGCGGAGCCGGGGCTGGACGATAATTTCTTTGAGCTCGGTGGCAACTCGCTACATGTCGTGTTTGCACAGAAAGCCTTGGCCGAGCAAGGGATCAACGTATCGGCCATTACCATCTTGGAGCAAGCTACCATATCTCACCTGGCCAACTGGGTCGACAGTCAGCAGCCTCCGCGGGCGACTAAGCCTTGCCGCAGTATCTCATTTGCGATGGCTAGCCAAGAGGATAAGGAGGCTGGAAGTGAATGGGAATACAGCCACCCTCCCATAATTTCCGATGTGCTGGTCGAGCTGAGCCAACAGCTTGGTGTAATGCCCGGCGTGTTGCTAGCTGGCTTACATATCTATGCGTTGGCTGCCGTTACCGAGCAAACCCAAATTGACGTTTATATTGGGGTGAATGCAACCCATTGTCATTCTGTATCACTGGCGCTGGTTGGGATTGACAACCTGCCAGATTTTATTGCGGCTGTGGCTGATGCCGTGGTGCGGAGGGCGCCGGAGGAGATCCGTAATTTTGAACCCCACAGGCGGCGGGGGCAAGCCAGCGTCTATATTGCAGCTGCCAATCAGAAGGCCCTATCTCGCAATACGATTTTTGATTTGGTGTTGCTGTTTGACTGTGGTGGCACTGGCCCACTGCGGTTGCAAGGCCAACTTAACCACAAACACATATCGAAGGACACTTTCACCGCCGTTGGGCAGGTGCTTAACGGGCTGATTACGCAACTGGCCCAAGGTGAAAGAGGATAAAGGGAGAATTCGAAGCATGGCCTATTACTATCATAAGCAGATTCTGAGTGGCTCTGACGATCAGGGCTATTGTTCAGAGACGATCAGGCAGGACCTACGAGCATCAGGGGCTGAGCTGGCTGATTCTGTACTCTTCAGTGGCCAGCCCCGAGTATTTTATACCTTGGTGTCTGGTGAGCCGATAAGCGAGGGGGAGGGGGAGGACTTTAATGCTTGTCTGCAAATCGGTGAAGCAAGTTATATCGACTCCAGTTTTGTGCCAGCCTTTCCTAGTACGGTGACCAAGCTGACGAGCGTCAAGCGCCCCGGAAAACCTGCAGGAAAAATCGTCATTGGTTGTAATGTCGTACTGCAAGGTACTGCCATTGTTGCCTATCAGGAGGTGCGCATCGGTGATGACGTTATTTTCGGTGGCATGGTCACCATTATGGATTGTGATGGCCACGATACAGCCCGGCGCGGTGATCCGGGCGAAGTCGAACGGCTGGAGGTCAAGCCCGTTAAGATCGGTAATGCCGTGTGGGTCGGCAATCAAGCCACAATCCTCAAGGGGATCACTATTGGCGATAATGCGGTCATCGGTGCCCACTCGGTAGTCACCAAGGATGTGCCTGCCAATACAGTCGTCGCTGGCAACCCTGCGCGGGTTGTAAAGAAAATTAAATAAGCCGTGTGTGAATGTCACGACGGGGAATTGGAATGAAATCAAGAATAGGCAACAGTTATGGATGACGGTATATCAGTAATCACGCCAACTTATAATCGAGCTGAGTTGTTAAATGAAACGCTTGAATCCTTGTCTGAGCAGGATTTTAGCCGAGAGAAGTTCGAAGTCATTGTGATTGATGATGGCTCTAGCGATCACACCCAACAGGTAGTGGAATCCTATCGCGATAAAATGAATATCCAATATCATTTCCAAAGTGATCGGGGATACCGCGTCGCTAAAGCACGCAATATTGGGATAGAGAACAGCCGCTTTGACTATACGCTGTTTTTTGACTCAGGAATGATAGGGCGCGCCAATCTGTTGCAAACCCACTATACGGCGTTGAGCCAGGGTATGGATGATGTTTTTATCGGCGAAGCCCTTGGTTTTGACGAGGTAGAAACTCACAACCGGGAAAGTATCGAGGCAGCGCTGGCCAGTTTGGATCGAGAAGCGTTATTTCGGGTTTTGCTGTCGGAAGAAAAATACCGCGATTGCCGGCGGCCTTTCTTTGCTTCTGTAAACCATGACCTGACAGATGTACTCCATAGCTGGGTGTTGTTTTGGACCTGTCATGCTTCCTGCCGTACATCGGACCTGCTTGAGATTGGTGGCTTTGACGAGAACTACCGTTCTTGGGGGGCTGAAGATATTGAACTGGCACTGCGCTTGGTCCAGCACCAGAAAAGGATCAATGTGATTGCCGACCCGGTTGCTATTCATTTGCCCCATGAAAAAAACACGGTCAAGCGTGAGCAATCCTTGCTCTACAACCTTTACTACACCCACGGTAAACACCGTCTTCCTCAGACCCAGCAACTACTGACTGGTAATTGGCGTGACATTGTCAAGGTCAGGGCTGAGACCGTGCAGGCTGCTTCAGCCATGATTGCGGCGGTAGAGAGCTCTGCCCGCGGCCAAGAAAAAAAGGAATTGGCGTTATGATGGATTTTATTAAAAAGTGTGAGATTGAAATGTGGGTGTTGGGACTCTCCGGTGTCAGGCAGGCCAAGATCGTTGATTGGTCCTATCAGCATGAACACTTTATCGTGGCTTTGGTTGTGATGGAGGGGGGCGCGGACTATTCGGTCTCTGTGTTTCAAACAGAATTATTATCCCAGCTTGCCATCGAGGACGTGCCGCAAATTTTCCTATCCGTTGAGCATATTCATCTTGGCGAAGATGATGAGGTGGAAATCGGTCGCTATGAATCCCTTCTATTAAATCAAGTTAGCAGTGAGAAAGGTGAGCCAACCGAACTGGAACTGCTCATCGGGGCTATTTGGAAGCAGGAGTTGCAATTAGAAAAGGTTGGGCGGAACGATAGTTTGTTTTCGCTCGGGGGAAGTTCCCTGATTGCGGTAAAGCTGGCTGAGGTTATGTCCCAGCAGCTGGCTGTCACCGTTACGACCACCGATCTGTTTATGTTCCGTACGATTGAGTCCTTGGCCAGGGCGCTGCAGGAACGCGCTGAGAATGAGAGCGTTGAAGAAGGAGAGTTCTGAGTATGGATGCACTGTCACTGCTATATCGGGCAAACCGGCTTGGGGTTCAGCTGTGGATCGATCAGGGGGCATTGCGGTTTCGGAAGCCGACCGAGTTGGCCGGCTGGGCCAGTCTTGCGGCTGAGATCAAGTCCCACAAGCAGGATCTTATTGAGTTGCTGTCTTTTAATCAGCAGTGGCAACCGCCGCGGCTACCAGTCATTTACCGTAGCCCGGCCGGGCTGCCGGCAACCTTATCGTCATCACAGCAGCGGATGCTGTTTATCGAGCAATTTGAAGGCGGTACGGATGCCAACCATATCTCGATACTTGTTGAAATGAAAAGCGGTGTTGACCAGTCCGCGTTCGAGCTGGCATTGCAGCACCAGATCTGGCGGCATTCTATTTTCCGTACCCAGTACAAACTGAATTCTGCCGGTTCTTGGCAGCCGGAAGTCGTCGATAGAATGGTCGAAATCACCACTCTGTATTGTGAAGATGAAATTGCACTTAAGAATAAGGCTGCTGAGCTTAAATCCCGGCCGTTTGCCCTTGACAGAAGTCTACCGTTGCGGGCGTACCGCTTAGTGGTAGGGCAAAGTCGCTACCTTCTGCTGGTGTGGCACCATGTTGCCTGTGATGGTTGGTCGGTCGGGGTGTTCTTCCATGAGCTTGATAATGCTTACTTGGCGTTCTGCCGAGGGGAGGCGCCACCACAAGCGGCCTTACCAGTAGAGTATAGCGATTATGCCCACTGGCAGGCCTATTATCTCAGGGATGAGAAGCGAAAGCAGTTAGTAGACTTTTGGGCAACCCAGCTGGAGCGAAGTGAAGTGCTGGCGCTACCTCTTGATAAGCCGCGACCAGTGAACTTTTCTTATGCGGGACAGGACTATATATTTACCCTGACAGAGGCACTCTCGATGCAGGTTAGGGAGCTGGCCGAGAGCTGTCAAACGACGGTATATAGCGTTTTACTCAGCGCCTATTATCTGACGCTCTCGCTATTGTCTGGCCAGGATGATGTGGTGGTAGGGACACCGTCAGATAACCGACATCTCGGTCAATTACAGGGGATGGTCGGCTTCTTTGTGAACTCACTACCGCTACGGCTTAAGATCGACCAAAGTCATACTGTGAGTGAACTCCTTGAGCGTATTCATCACACAGTGATGGAAGCGAAAGCCCATCAAGATCTGCCGTTCGATCAAATTGTCGATGAGCTGCACCTATCTCGAGATCCCAGTCGCCATCCTTTGTTTCAAGCCATGTTCAGTGTGCAGTCGTTTGGTCGGGATCAACATCATATGTCTTCGCTGTTTGGCCCCGAAATTGTCCTGGGGGATCAACCGGCCCAGTTTGATATAAGTCTTTTTCTTGATGATAGCCAGCCGCAAATCCAAGGGAGTATTAACTACGCGATCAGCTTGTTCAATTTTGACACTATCGAACATTTTAGCTTGCTGTATCGGCAGGTACTGGAAGCGATGGCGAAAGAGCCGCAGAGTCCCCTGGCCGTATTGCCGGTCGTATCACCACAGGAACAATCGCAGCTGCAGGAGTTTCAAAAAGGTAAAACTTACAGCAAAGAGCCAGTACTGTTGCCGGATCGGCTTGACCGGCAAGGGCGGGAAACCCCGGGTGCCACCGCCATTAGCTGGGGGGAGGACAGTCTAACCTACCGGGAGTTGTTGGAGCGGGTTAATCGGCGTGCTCATGCTATCCGTGATTGCTACCTGCAACATACCGGCAGGCTGCTGGAGGGGGATGCGCGGATAGCCCTGTATTTGGACCGCGGGCTGGATACGGTGATCAGCATTTTGGCTGTAATGCAGGCCGGGGCCGCGTATGTGCCCATTTCGCCAGAATCGCCTGTTGATCGTAGTGCCTTTATCTTGGCGGATACCGAGGCTGCGCTGGTGCTAACCCAGCCTTGGCTGCTGTCTGAACTTGAAACAGTGCTAGCGCAGCTGGACAACCGACCGATGTGCATAGCTACAGAGTCACTGGATATCAGCGTATACCCGTGTTGCCGTCCGAATATTTCATTGGCAGGAAAAGATCTGGCGTATGTGATTTATACCTCAGGTACCACCGGCAAACCGAAAGGGGTGATGATTGAGCATGGCACCTTTGCCACTTTCCTCGCGCATTTTTACGACTGGCTGGGGGGGCAGCCACAAACGGTTTTGAGCTTGACCAACTATACCTTTGATATTTTCGGTTTGGAGTATGGCCTAGCTTTATTTTTTGAGGGACGGTTGATCTTGTCGGATGCCGAACGGGTCCATCATGACTTGTCTCACCATGCTTCGAATATTTCATTAATTCAGCAGACGCCGTCCATGTGGCAGCGATTTCTCAATGAGCCGTTGATTGGTGTCGAGACTGGTCATATCGAGGTGATCTCCGGTGGAGAGAGTGGGAATGAAGCGATGTTCGAGCTTCTGGCGAAGCAATTTGTCAATGTAAGGCAGGTTTATGGCCCCACTGAAACCTGTATCTGGAGTACGGGAACAGTGGGGATGGATCTGCAACAGGTAACGAATATCGGGCGTCCTTTGAATGGCGAGGCTTGCTATGTACTCAACCAGCAGCTGCACCCTGTACCCATTGGTGCGCCCGGAGAGTTGTATATTGGCGGGGCTGGATTGGCCCGGGGATACCTGAACCGCCCTGAACTCAATGCACGCAGTTTTATCGATCACCGGATTAATGGGCAGGAGCACTCCATTCGTTTGTACAAGACAGGGGATGTTGTTCGTTGGCGTGCAGATGGAAGCTTGGAGTACCTGCACCGTAACGATACTCAAGTTAAGATCCGCGGCTACCGGATCGAGCTGGGCGAGGTCGAGCATGCGCTGCTGGGCTTGCCCCTGATCAAGCTGGCCGCGGTTATCGACCGGCAGCGCAATGGTCAGTCTTACCTGGCCGCCTACGTGACCTTGCCGGAAG
>NZ_JBNNXU010000036.1:0-33162 GCF_052873915.1 Photobacterium sp. DNB22_13_2 | reverse complement strand
TAGCTCAGCTGGATAGAGTACCTGGCTACGAACCAGGCGGTCGGAGGTTCGAATCCTCCCGAGCGCGCCATTATTTAAAAGCTCAGCTTCGGCTGGGCTTTTTTTCTATCTGTGCTTTCTGCTATACCTTCACCCCCGTGCACCTCAATCTGATACCAAGCGATATCAATATTTGATCAGTCTTGCTGGTTATAATCGCTGCTCTCTGTGTTTTAGGTCTTGTAATTAGAGCCACTAGTTGCTGCAACCTCAACCTTGAACACAGCGGTTTTTCCTGAGTAACTACTGAGCTAGGTTGGTATTAAACACTCCCTCAACCAGATTAATTTCATCCCGTTTTAAATATCGACGTTACCCACCGTAGTTGCTCTAAAATCCGCTTAAAAGAACCAGAGAACAGGAATATTCTGTAATTAGGTATTGGTCATATAATCAAACAGGCCACTATTACAGTCTATAAAACAAGGAATTGTATATTTAAATAATGTCACCTTACGTTTACGTAAGCGTAATCACCAAGGAAGATGGGCGATGGCATCTATTATTTAAAAGAGTTGGCGTAATATTGAGGGCACATTTGGGGGAAGAAGTGACAAAAAACGCGTCTTATGGCTGATTTTTACGGAGATTTTGTAATTTTACGATCAAACCCTCATAAAATGGCGAAATAACCACCATTGATTAGCTTATTGTTAATCGGTTTGACATAAATTTACTTAACGTGGTATTTGTTAACTCGCCTATTACAAAATGAATGAAAGGAAGCATTATGGCAGATTTAGGTCCTTTGCTGTGGGAAGCAGCGACAATCATGGTTACCGGTATGGTCGTGGTTTTTTTGTTTCTCAGTACTTTGATCTATTTAGTGCAGCTGTTAGCCAAAATTGCGCCTAAAGAGATACCGAATGTGCCGGCACCGAGCCAGCCATCGCCAGTTGCCGTTAATCACAATGGAATCCAGCCAGAGGTTGTCGCTGCTATTTCAGCGGCGGTACACCGCTACCGTGGCCAGAAGGCCTGAGCGACAGTATTGCTGTTGCAATGAGATTGTGATTTTTAGGAAGTATTTTATACAAGGAGTTTGTGAGCATGTCCAAGCCATTAGCGATCACTGACGTTGTGTTACGTGATGCCCACCAGTCGTTATTTGCTACCCGTCTTCGAATTGAAGATATGTTGCCTATTGCCGAGAAGCTAGATGATGTCGGCTATTGGTCGTTGGAGACCTGGGGCGGTGCAACGTTTGATGCCTGTATCCGCTATCTGGGCGAAGACCCGTGGGAGCGCCTGCGTTTGCTTAAGCAAGCAATGCCAAAAACCCCGATGCAGATGTTGCTTCGTGGCCAGAATCTATTGGGCTATCGCCACTATGCCGATGATGTGGTCGAGAAGTTTGTTGAGCGAGCCCACGCCAACGGGATGGATGTATTCCGTATTTTTGATGCGATGAATGATGTCCGTAATTTTGAAAAAGCGGTCAAAGCCACCGTTGATGTCGGCGCGCATGCACAAGGCACCATCTCCTATACCACCAGCCCTGTCCATAATCTTGATACCTGGACCGATCTGGCTAAACGGCTGGAAGATCTTGGTTGCCATTCTATTTGTATCAAAGACATGTCTGGACTGCTTAAGCCGTATGAAGCGGAAGAGCTGGTCAAGCGAATAAAAGCCTCCTGTGATGTGCCGTTGGCCCTGCACTGTCATGCAACCACTGGGCTCTCGACGGCTACCGCTGTTAAAGCAGTAGAAGCCGGGCTCGATATTCTCGATACCGCGATTTCTTCTATGAGTCAGACCTACGGTCATACGCCAACTGAAACAGTGATTGCAATGCTGGAAGGCACCGAGCGCGATACTAACTTGGATTTGCAACAACTGGAGCCGATTTCCAGCTACTTCCGTCAGGTACGCAAGAAGTACGCGAAGTTCGAAGGTAGCCTTAAAGGGGTTGATGCCCGTATCTTGCTAGCTCAGGTACCAGGCGGCATGTTGACCAACATGGAAAGCCAGCTCAAAGAGCAAGGTGCAGCGGATCGTTTTGATGAAGTGTTGGAAGAGATCCCGCGTGTACGCGAAGATCTAGGCTTCATTCCGCTGGTGACACCGACATCGCAGATTGTGGGTACTCAAGCTGTATTGAATGTGCTGACAGGTGAGCGCTATAAGAGTATCAGTAAGGAAACGGCCGGAGTGCTCAAAGGAGCATACGGCGCGGCACCAGCGCCGGTCAATGCTGAGCTGCAAGCTCGAGTACTTGAAGGTGGTGAGCCAATTACTTGTCGCCCGGCAGATTTGATCGACGCTGAGTTGGACGTGTTAACCACGGACTTACTGGCTAAGGCAAAATCTGACAACATTGAGCTGGCACAAGATCAGGTTGATGATGTGCTGACTTATGCCTTGTTCCCGCAGGTCGGTTTGAATTTCCTTAAAAACCGCAAAAACCCAGAGGCATTTGAGCCGGCACCGGGTAGTGAGCCGGAAGTAGCCGTTGAGCAACCTGCTCCAGCGACTTGCACGGGGACAGCGGTAGAAGCATACAGCGTGAAAGTTAACGGTCAGGTTTACAACGTCGAAGTCGGCCCAAGTGGTGATCTGACCTCGGTTGAGCCTGCTGCCAGCACATCGGCGCCTGTAGCTGCGCCGAAGGCAAGTAATGCCGAAGAGTTACCTGCACCGCTGGCCGGTAATATATTCAAGATCAATGTCCAGCCCGGACAGCAGGTCTCTGAAGGGGATGTATTGGTGATCCTCGAAGCGATGAAGATGGAAACTGAAGTTCGTGCCGCCCGCAGTGGTACCGTGCAAGATCTCCATGTCAAAGAAGGTGATTCAGTGGCCGTCGGTTCGCCGATCCTAAGTCTGGCATAAGAGGGAACCATGGACGGATTATTAACTCTCTGGAACGAGACAGGAATTGCCAATTTTGAACTCGGTCAGCTGTTTATGATGCTGATCGGTGCCGGCCTGCTGTTTTTGGCGATCCGCAAAGGGTTTGAACCCTTGTTGCTGTTGCCAATGGGCTTTGGTGCGATTTTGGCCAATATTCCCAATGCAGGCTTCACCGAGCCTGGTGGTTTGCTGTATTACATCTATTACATCGGGATCGAAACGGGTGTCTTCCCGCTGCTGATCTTCATGGGGGTTGGGGCAATGACTGATTTCGGGGCGCTGATAGCCAACCCGAAAACCTTGTTGCTCGGTGCGGCAGCCCAGTTTGGGATCTTCTTTACTCTATTTGGTGCCATTTTGCTAAATGCCGTACCAGGGATGGAGTTCACCCTTGCTGATGCTTCCTCGATTGCCATTATTGGTGGTGCGGATGGCCCAACGGCGATCTTCCTTGCCAGCCAACTATCACCTGATTTACTTGGTGCGATAGCAGTAGCTGCCTACAGCTACATGGCATTGGTGCCGATCATTCAGCCTCCTATCATGAAAGCGCTAACAACACCGGAAGAACGCCAGATTAAAATGCAGCAGCTGCGCGACGTGAGCAAGACTGAAAAGATCCTGTTCCCGCTGGCTGTTCTGCTGATGACGATCCTGTTCCTACCGGCGGCAACCCCATTGGTTGGGATGTTCTGTCTGGGTAACTTGATGCGTGAATCAGGGGTTGTTGACCGATTGTCGAATACGGTACAGAACGAGCTGATCAATATCGTGACTATTATGCTAGGTCTTGGTGTTGGCTCTAAATTGGCGGCAGATCAGTTCCTGCGCTTCGAAACTTTGGGGATTTTGGTATTGGGGGCGGTAGCCTTCAGTGTCGGTACCGGTGGTGGTGTGCTGATGGCCAAGATGCTCAACCGCTTTAGCAAAGAAGATATTAACCCGCTGATCGGTGCTGCAGGGGTCTCAGCTGTCCCTATGGCTGCCCGTGTGGTTAATAAAGTCGGTCTTGAAGCGAACCCACAGAACTTCTTGTTGATGCATGCGATGGGACCAAACGTCGCTGGCGTACTTGGTTCGGCGGTCGCAGCCGGTATCTTACTGGCATTGGTTGGTTAGATTAGCCATGCGGCATAGAACCAAAACGTAGCAACATTTTGTAACGGGTAGCCTTCGGGTTGCCCGTTTTTTTTGGAAGCAAATGGTATAAGGTACAGCAAACATATCAATCAACTAAAACGATAAATGCTAGAGTTATTTAATGGCGAATCAGCCTTATGGGTGTTATTCACCACCGGTTTTTTGAGTGCGACCTTGCTGCCGGGCGGGTCGGAGGCCAATCTCATTGCCACAATAAAGCTGGGGGATAACGCGCTTTGGCTGGTAGTTGCCGTCGCGACCGTCGGCAATACCTTGGGCGGTATGACCAATTATTGGCTGGGAAGGTTGCTGCCAGATAAAACTTCTAAAGAAAAACACGGTCATAAAGCATTACTATGGCTAAAAAAATACGGCTACTGGTCGTTATTCTTCAGCTGGTTACCGGTGATTGGTGATCCGCTGTGTTTGGCCGCAGGCTGGTTGCGGATGCGCCATTGGCTCAGCTTCTTCATCATAATGATTGGAAAGGCTGCGCGCTACACCGTACTGGCATTGCTGGTTCAAGGTTTATTATAAGGAAGGCATTGAGTGCATAAGTGGATAGTGGGGATTGCGCTGATCTCACTGGCGGGCTGTAGCCAACTACAGTCTCAACAGGCCGGGGCACCCGAGTTACCGCAAGGGGTAACATTCGTCGAGCAAGTCAAAGCGGGGTCGTCGTCTGACACGCCAGTGATCCCGTATTCTAAATACCACCTTGCCAATGGGCTGACCGTGGTACTGCATAAGGATACATCAGACCCTCTGGTCCATGTTGATATGACCTACCATGTTGGCTCTGCTCGTGAGGAGCTGGGCAAATCAGGCTTTGCCCATTTCTTCGAACACATGATGTTTCAGGGGTCGGAGCATGTTGGTGATCAACAGCACTTCAAGCTGATCACCGAAGCCGGTGGGACATTAAACGGGACGACCAACCGCGATCGGACCAACTATTTCCAGACCGTACCGGCCAACCAGCTTGAGAAAATCTTATGGTTGGAAGCGGACCGTATGGGATTTCTGCTTGGTGCGGTGTCGCAGCGTAAGTTTGAGATCCAGCGCTCGACGGTGAAAAACGAGCGAGCCCAACGTTACGAAAACCGTCCATACGGCTTGGTTTACGAACGTATGGGTGAAGCCTTATTCCCGCGTACCCATCCATACTCTTGGCAGACCATTGGCTACATTGAAGATCTTGACCGTGTTGACGTAAATGATCTCAAAGCCTTCTTCCTGCGTTGGTATGGCCCGAACAATGCCACCCTGACTATCGGGGGGGATATTGATATTGAGCAGACACTTGAGTGGATCAATAAATACTACGGCTCTATCCCGCGTGGACCTGAGGTAGAAAAACCGGCCAAGCAGCCCGTTACTTTGGAAAACGATCTGTACCTGACGCTGGAAGACAAAATCCAGCAGCCGATGTTGTTGATGGCGTGGCCGACGTCATACAACGGTGCTGAAGATGAAGCTTCGCTTGATATGCTGGCTCGGGTCATCGGTGGTGGGAAAAACAGCCTGATGTACCAGAATTTGGTGAAAACAGGCAAAGTCGTGGATGCGGGCGCGTTTCATGACTGCGCAGAGCTGGCGTGTACCATGTATGTCTACGCTATTGGTCAAAGTGGCAAAGCTGGCGATCTGAAAAATCTTCGCGCAGAAGTGACCGCTATCCTCGATGATCTGGAGCAGCGCGGTGTGTCAACCAAAGAGCTGGAAGAGCTCAAGGGCATGGTCGAAGCTAATGCAATCTTCGGTTTGCAGAGCGTCAGCGGTAAAGTATCGCAGCTTGCTTCCTATGAAACCTTCTTTGACAACCCGGGTTACCTTGGGACCGAGCTGAATAATTTACGCTCAGTTACAACGGCGAGTATGGAACAAGTGTATATGCGCTACCTCAATGGTCATCCGAGTGTGACATTGAGCGTGGTACCAAGAGGGCGCACAAGTATTGAGGCGGCAAAATCTAACTTTACCCCGCCTCCGCGTATTATTCCTAAATACACCAAAGTGTCTGAGGACAAATTGCAACAGCAGATGCGTGTGCCCGTTGATGATTTTGACCGCTCGCTGATGCCACAGCCCTCATCTCCTGTTGAGGCGGTAATGCCAGAGCTGTACCAGTTCGAGTTGGCCAATGGCATCAAGGTGCTGGGTACCGAGTACCGAGAGACACCAACGGTGGAACTCCAGATGGTCGTCCCGGCTGGTCGCCGCTTTGAGCCGGAAGGCAAGGCAGGTTTGGCCAAGATGACGGCCAGTATGATGGCTGAGGCGTCACAGGAATCGACAGTCGAGGAGTTATCTTCTCGTTTGGATCGCCTGGGCAGTACGGTCAGTTTCTCGGCGGGCAAATATGGCACGGTGGTTTCTGTCACATCTCTAACCAAGTACCTGTCGGAAACGCTCGATATCATGCAGGAGCGTTTGTTCCAGCCTGCGTTTGAGCCGGCTGATTTTGCCCGCGTGAAGCAGCAGGCACTTGAAGGGATCATCTATGAACATCAGCGCCCAGCTTGGTTAGCCGGACAGGCAACCCGTGAAGTGTTGTTTGGTGGTACATCATTTAGTTTGCCTCCGGAGGGAACTAAAGCCTCGCTGGAGTCTATCAATCTGGAAGATGTCAAAGCCTTCTACCGTCGTTACTACACCCCGAATGGTGCGGATATTGTGGTCGTGGGTGATATTGATAAGACACAGTTGACGTCTTCACTGGGCTTTTTAGCCGATTGGCAGGGGATGCCCAAGCCGACATATGTGACGCCGACAATGCCAGCGATGTCAAAACAAACCGTATGGCTGGTGGACAAGCCGGGCGCGCCACAAACGGTGATCCGTTTTGCCCGTCAAGGCTTGCCGTTCGATGCAACCGGTGAACTGTACGAAACTCAGTTGGCAAACTTCAACCTCGCAGGCAACTTCAATAGCCGGATTAACCTTAATCTACGTGAAGACAAAGGCTACACCTACGGTGCTGGCGGTTATCAGAGCGGTGGAAAGGAAGTTGGTTTATCGGTGTATTACGCCCAGGTAAGAGCGGATGCGACATTGCCTTCGGTGAAGGAATTCCTCGCCGAGCTTGAAAAAATGGCAAGTGAAGGGGTGACGGACGAAGAGCTGAGCTTCATGCGCTTGGCGGTGGGACAGAAAGATGCCCTGAACTATGAAACCCCAAGCAAGAAGGCGCAGTTGCTGGGCCAGATCTTGACCTACTCGCTGCCGGAAAACTTTGTTGATACCCGCAATGAAATTGTTGCCTCTATTACCAAAGCGCGCATCGATGAGTTGGCGGAAAAGTGGTTTGACCCGGCTGATTACCAGATCATCGTGGTCGGTGATGCTGCCAGCTTGAAGCCACAGCTTGAGACTCTCGGTCTGCCGATCAGAGCGCTCTCGCCAAATATGTAATCAATGAAAGCCGGCCTTGTGCCGGCTTTATTTTTTGAATTGAATTTTACTATTGTTCCGTTAGTTGTGATTGTTACTCATAGGTAAAAGAGTTTCGATGTAATAATCATGGTAATCAGTATCAATTATGATTAATCTACCGGACTGAGTTGTTGATGATTGAGAATAACAGTGATGGATTTTTCACAGAGGCTGCAAAAGGTTGCAGCTAATCCTGATGCCCTGACCCAATTAGGGCGAGGTCTTGAGCGCGAAGCCTTGCGTATTACCCCGAATGGAAAACTGTCTAGCGAGCCCCATCCGGCAGAGCTGGGATCAGCGTTGACTAACAAATGGGTGACGACAGATTTTGCCGAGCCATTGCTGGAATTTATTACGCCGGTTTCTCAGGATGTGGATCACCTACTTTCGCAGCTAAGTGATATCCACCAGTTTACCTACAGTAAATTGGGAGATGAAAAACTCTGGCCGATGTCAATGCCATGTGTGGTCGGTGAGCAAGATGATATCGCCTTGGCTCAGTATGGCAGCTCAAACAGCGGCAAGATGAAAACCTTGTACCGCGAAGGCCTCAAACGCCGTTATGGCAGCATCATGCAGGTTATTTCCGGGGTACACTTTAACTTTTCTTTCCCGGATAGTTTTTGGGACTCACTGTTTGGCGAGCAATCAGAGCAAGCTCGACAAGATGCTGTCTCCGATGCTTACTTCGGCTTGATCCGTAATTACTACCGCTTTGGCTGGTTAATCCCATACCTGTTCGGTGCATCGCCGGCATTGTGCGGTTCATTCCTTGAGAATACTGAGTCGAAGCTGGATTTTGAAAAGATCGGCTGCGGCACATACTTTTTACCGAATGCGACGGCACTGCGCCTGAGTGATTTGGGATATACCAACCATGAGCAAAGTTCACTGAAGATTGGCTTTAATGGCTTGGATCAATATTTGGATGGCCTGAGAAAGGCGATCCGTACACCATCGACTGAATTTGCCAAATTAGGGGTGAAAGTCGACGGTGAGTACCGTCAGCTGAATGACAACGTGCTGCAGATCGAAAATGAACTGTATGCGCCTATTCGACCTAAGCGTGTTGCCCAAAATGGCGAGAAACCATCTGAAGCCTTGAGCCGTGCTGGGGTGGAATATATTGAAGTCCGTTCACTAGATGTGAACCCATTCAGTCCTATCGGGATCACCGGTGATCAGGTGCGTTTTCTGGACCTATTCCTGACTTGGTCGGTGTTGTCGCCATCGGCATCGATGGATGATGCTGAGCTGGAGTGCTGGCGTGATAACTGGAACCGTGTGGTTCTCGATGGCCGCAACCCAGGTTTGATGCTGAAGATTGGCTGTAACGGTGAGCGCCTATCGGTTCAGGACTGGGGCACCCGTGTATTTGCCGAGCTGGCTGATGTTGCTAAGGCCATGGATGCAGCCGCAGGCTCTGATGCTTACCAAGATACATTGACGCGTCTGCAGGCGTGGATTGAACAGCCTGAGCTGACCTTATCGGCACAGTTGCTTGAGGCAGTTCGTGAAAATAACGGGATTGGTTTAGTGGGTCAGAACTTGGCTGCCAGCCATGCCGCTAGTTTGAATGAGCGTCAGTACCAGTTCTATTCATCGGATATGTTCGAGCAGGAAGCCGCGGAATCCGTAGAGCGACAAAAGCAGATAGAATGCAGTGACGAGCTGTCTTTCGATGCCTTTCTTGATGCGTATTTTGCTGATATAAAATAAAAAAAGAGGGCAGCGACCTTGCTGCCCGATAATTCATTTCGCAGGGATGATAGCCATGCTTGGCTGGCTATCATAGATTCAGACCACAAGGATGGCGTGAAGTTCCATGTTTGCCCAATCCCAATTTTCGATTGTTAAATCTACTTATTGTCGTTTGGCACTACTCCTCGGTGCCGCCGCGATCCTTTCCGGCTGTGCGACGCCTCCTCCCCAAGATCAAAATAATTTGTGCAATATTTTCCGTGAGCACCCGAAATGGTATGAAGCCGCGTTGGATATGGAAGATGAGTGGGGCACACCGATGCAGGTTGCCATGGCGTTCGTGAAACAGGAAAGTAGCTTCCGTCATGACGCCAGACCGCCGAAAAATTACGTATTGGGTTTTATTCCGTGGGGTCGGGTCAGTAGCGCCTATGGTTATGCGCAAGCGCAGGACCCAGCTTGGTCTGATTATCAGAAGGCGACGCGAAATGGTGGCTCCCGCACCAATTTTTCCGATTCATTGATGTTTATTGGCTGGTATACCCATGAAACCCAGCGTCAGCTCGGGATCTCGAAATGGGATACCTATAACCAGTATCTTGCCTACCACGATGGTCGGGGAGGTTACCGTCGCGGGACTTATAAGTCCAAGCCGACGCTGCTGAAGGTTTCTCGCCGGGTTGAACAGCAGGCTAAAGATTACGGTTGGCAGCTCAAGCAATGTCGTCAAGAGTTGGAAGATAACCGTAGCTGGTGGCCGTTCTAGCGAGAGGCTATCAGGCGATCGCAAAACCTACTTGCTGGGTTACCGTAGTGTGATATAACTTTTAATAATGAATGTATCGGTGTGCTTTAATCGCCGGTGCAAAGGCCAAGGAGTAAGGAAGCAATGCCACTATTAGATAGTTTCACCGTTGACCACACTCGTATGCATGCCCCGGCAGTACGGGTAGCCAAGACCATGCAAACACCGAAAGGCGATACTATTACCGTTTTCGATCTGCGTTTCTGCCGTCCGAATGCTGAGATCCTGAGTGAGCGTGGGATCCATACCCTTGAGCATCTGTATGCGGGTTTTATGCGTGATCACCTGAATTCTGATCAAGTCGAAATTATCGATATCTCGCCAATGGGGTGCCGGACCGGTTTCTACATGAGCCTTATCGGTACCCCGACCGAACAACGGGTTGCTGATGGCTGGACAGCGGCGATGGAAGATGTGCTCAAGGTTGAGTCGCAGGATAAGATCCCCGAGTTGAATGAGTACCAGTGCGGAACTTACAGCATGCACTCCCTTGAGGAAGCTAAGTCGATTGCTCGCCATATTATTGAGCAGGGGATTGCGGTGAACCAAAATGACGAGTTGGCTCTGCCAGAGGCCATGCTGCAAGATCTGAGCGTAAAATAACTCAGGTAAATCACTCGCTCATCAAATAAAAAAGCCGGCTGAAATGCCGGCTTTATTGTATCTGCTGGTTTGGGTGAAATTAACGTCAGCCTGTCTTCTTTAGCTGGTTGGGGAGCACGCGAACTTGCTTGATCATATTGCCAGAGACCTCGATGATCTCCATCTGGTAGCCGGAAACCTCTATGCTGATCTGGCTATCGGGGATATCTTCAAGGTGCTCCAGGATCAAGCCGTTGAGGGTACGTGGACCATCGGTTGGCAGTACCCAGTTCAGGCTTTTGTTGAGATCCCGGATATTGGCGCTACCTTCAATCATTAGGCTGCCGTCAGGCTGCGGGGTGATTTCCTCAGCCAGGGTTGGACTGATCGACGTGGTAAATTCACCGACAATTTCTTCCAAGATATCTTCCAAGGTGATCAGGCCCTGGATATCACCGTATTCATCGACGATCAGGCCGATGCGCTCTTTGTTGCGTTGGAACTTCAGCAACTGGATATTGAGCGGTGTCCCTTCAGGGATGAAATAGACCTCGTCCGCTGCGCGTAGCAGGTTTTCTTTGCTGAAATCATTCTTGTCCATCATCAGGCGGTAGGCTTCGCGTACTCGCAGCATGCCGACCACTTCATCGATGTTATCTCTGAATAGCACAATGCGGCCATGGGCGGAGTGGCTGAGCTGGCGGACAATCGATTTCCAGTCATCGTTGACATTGATGGCGGCAATTTCGCTGCGCGGCACCATCAAATCTTCCACGGTAACATTTTCTAAGTCGAGGATTGACAGGAGCATGTCCTGGTGGCGACGGGGGATCAGACCTCCGGCTTCATTGACCACGGTTCGGAGCTCTTCCGAGTTCAGTTTGCCATCGTTGGCATGGTCGACTCGCAAGCCGAGCAAGATCAGGAAGCCATTGGTAATGCCGTTAACAAACCAGACCAGCGGATAAAGCAGCTTCATCAGCAGTTGCAAAACGACGCTGCTGGCGTAAGAGACGCGCTCAGGGTAAAGGGCGGCAAGGGTTTTTGGCGTCACTTCGGCAAACACCAGCACGACCAAGGTGAGGGCACCAGTGGCAATGGCCACCCCCATATCACCATAGAGGCGCATGCCAAGGATAGTGGCGATGGCGGAAGCGAGAATATTGACCAGGTTATTGCCGATCAGGATCAGGCCAATTAGCCTATCCGGGCGCGAAAGGAGTTTCTCGACCCGCTTGGCCCCGCGGTGCCCCTGGTTTGCCAGGTGCCGCAACTTGTAGCGGTTGAGGGCCATCATTCCGGTTTCAGAACCGGAAAAATATCCGGAAATAACAAGAAGTAATATCAGGAGGGAGAATAAAATCCCCGTGGATATATCGTCCAAAAACTTATTTCCTTAACGTTTCTGTTACTTGAACTTTGTACCCAGACTCACTGGGTGTCAATGAATGGGGCACGGAATTTTATACCCCAATGATTATTTCTTTGACGAAGCGGCTACCGAAATAGGCCAGCGTCAACAGGAATGCCCCGATAAGGCTAAACCAAACCACACGGCGTCCACGCCATCCTCTTTGGTAATGTCCCCACAGCAAGACCGAATACACGCACCATGCCATCAGAGAAAAGATGGCTTTGTGGGTCTTACCTTGTGCCAGCATATCTTGAATAAAGATAAATCCGGTCACCAAAGTGACGGTTAATAGCGAGTTACCGACCAAAATGATCTTGAAAAGCTGACGTTCAACCATCATTAAAGGTGGGATGTTCGGATTAATCATCAGGCTTTTCTTGTTTTTCAACTTGTGATCTAACCAAGCCAGCTGTATTGCATACAGGGTTGCGATCATCAGGGTCGAATAAGAGAACAGCGCCAGAGAGATATGCAGCAGCACTTCTGGATGGGTTTCCAGGTGGGTAATAAAGGCCCCCGGTAGGAAAGTAGCCGCTGTAAGGTTAATCGCGGCAAAACTGTAGATCACTGGCAGCAGGAACCAGACCCGCATCTTTAACATTGCGCCAGTGGTAATCGCGGCGATCAGTAAGCTGATCAGAGAAGCCACGTTTAAAATACTGAGATTTTGTCCCTGTCCACCCAGAATGAGATCTTTGAGCAGCAGGATATGAAGGGCAATAGCGGCCGCGGCAAAAACAAAGACCGGTTTGGTCTTGATGCCATTGCTGTTGGTGAGTCCCGGTACAACCAGCCCTAGGGCGAGAAAGTAAAGGCATGCCGCCATTACGGCAATCAACATATCCATAGTAAACTTAACTATTTAAGATGGTAAGAGTTCGCAATTATACCTTGCTAGCCGTCTGGCCGCCATGGTAAAGCGAGATCAATAGCCTACCGAGGCGGTTTTATCAGGATATATCACAGTGAAAGTGTCCGTCAGGGCATGAAAGCAGGGTATGGATTGCGTTATACTAGCAAGATCATATCGATTAGTTGCGTAACGAGCGAGTAGCACATGTTCGAAAATTTAACGGAGCGTTTATCGCGAACGCTTAAGAATGTCAGTGGCCGTGGCCGCCTGACGGACGACAACATCAAGGATACGCTGCGTGAAGTACGTATGGCGTTACTCGAAGCTGATGTTGCGCTTCCTGTTGTCCGTGACTTCGTCAAGCGTGTAAAAGAGCGCGCGGTAGGTACTGAGGTATCGAAAAGCCTGACGCCGGGTCAGGAGTTCATCAAGATCGTTCAGGCCGAGCTTGAAGCGGTCATGGGTGAAGGCAATGAAGATCTGAACCTTGCGAGCCAGCCGCCAGCGGTTATTCTGATGGCCGGTCTACAGGGTGCAGGTAAAACAACCAGTGTTGGTAAGCTGAGTAAGCTACTCAAAGAGCGCCAGAAGAAAAAAGTACTGGTGGTCTCTGCCGACGTATACCGCCCGGCGGCGATCAAACAGCTAGAAACCTTGGCTGATGATTTGGGTGTGGATTTCTTCCCATCCACGGCCGACCAGAAGCCAGTTGATATCGTTACGGCAGCTCATGCCGAAGCGAAGCTTAAGTTTTATGATGTCCTGATTGTCGATACCGCAGGTCGCCTGCACGTCGACAGTGAAATGATGGACGAGATCAAAGATGTCCACAAGGCCATCAATCCAGTTGAAACCCTGTTCGTGGTCGACGCCATGACTGGTCAGGATGCGGCCAATACGGCTAAAGCCTTCGACGAAGCCCTGCCACTGACAGGTGTGATCCTAACCAAGGTCGACGGTGATGCCCGTGGCGGTGCTGCGCTGTCTGTGCGTCACATTACTGGTAAGCCGATTAAATTCCTGGGTATTGGTGAGAAAACCGATGCCTTAGAACCTTTCCACCCTGATCGTGTCGCTTCACGTATTCTAGGTATGGGTGACGTACTGTCGCTTATCGAAGATCTAGAGCGTAATGTCGATAAGGAAAAAGCCGAGAAACTCGCCAAGAAATTCAAGGAAAAGAAAGGTTTTGACCTTGAAGACTTCCGCGGCCAGCTTGAGCAGATGAAAGGCATGGGGGGCATGATGGGGATGATGGACAAACTTCCGGGTATGTCCCAGCTACCAGACAATGTCAAAGATCAGGTTGATGACAAGATGTTCAACCAGATGGAAGCTATCATTAACTCGATGACGGTTAAAGAGCGCCAGCGTCCAGAGCTGATTAAAGGCTCGCGTAAAAAACGTATTGCAATGGGCTCCGGTACTCAGGTCCAAGACGTTAACCGACTGCTCAAGCAATTCACCCAGATGCAGAAGATGATGAAGAAAATGCAGAAGGGTGGCATGAAAAACATGATGCGCAACATGAAAGGCATGATGCCACCGGGCGGTGGCATGGGCGGAATGTTCGGCCGTTAATCGGCATTAATTCCCACAAATACATTGGGCTTGGGTATGTCAACATTCTTTTACTGGTGAAAATTTAGCTAAAGCGGTTGCATTCGTCAGTTTAAAGAGTAAAATTCCCGAGCTTAATTTGGCACGGGCCCCGTTATATCCATGGCGGGGCCGATTTCATTTACAGTAATGCAAAGAGGACGATATGGTAACCATTCGTTTGGCACGTCACGGCGCTAAGAAGCGTCCATTTTATCAAATCGTTGTTGCTGACTCACGTTGCGCTCGCGACGGTCGTAACATCGAAAAAATTGGTTTCTTCAACCCGCTAGCTAAGGGTCAGGAAGAGCGTCTACGTCTAGATCTTGACCGTGTTAACCACTGGGTTGGTCTAGGCGCTACTGTGTCTGACCGCGCAGCTAAGCTAATCAAAGACGCTGCTAAAGCGGCTTAATTAGCATGACAGGTATTAGAGAAGCGATGAGTACACAAGACCGCATTGTTGTTGGGAAACTTGGTTCCACTTATGGCATCAAGGGTTGGCTCAAAGTTTTTTCTTACACCGAAGAAGCTGAAAGCATTTTTTCCTATCAACCTTGGTTTATTAAAGTCAAAGGTGAGTGGAAGGAGCTCCGCGTTGAATCGTGGAAGCGCCATGGTCAGGGTTTAGTCGCTAAGCTAGAAGGTTTGGATATCCGTGAGGATGCTCAGATGTTCACTAATGCTGAAGTCTACGCATTGGCTGATCAACTACCAGCACTGTCAGAAGACGAGTTCTACTGGCGTGAGTTGTATGGAATGGCAGTAGTGACAACCGAAGGTTACGACCTAGGTAAAGTTACTGACATCCTGGAAACAGGTTCCAACGACGTTTTGGTAGTTAAAGCCAACCTGAAAGATGCTTTTGGCCAGAAGGAACGTTTAATTCCGTTCCTCGATGAGCAGGTCATCAAGTCGATTGATCGCACTGCTCAGCGGATCGAAGTTGACTGGGATCCTGGATTTTAATCCCCGGTAATAGGTGAACAAATGAAGGTAGGCATAATCAGCCTGTTTCCTGACATGTTTAATGCCATTACCAATTTTGGGGTAACAGGCCAGGCGGTAAAAAAAGGCCTTTTGTCAGTGGAAACGTGGAATCCTCGTGATTTTACCCACGACAAACACCGGACGGTTGATGACCGACCATATGGTGGCGGACCGGGTATGTTGATGATGGTGCAGCCTTTGCGCGATGCCATTCATACTGCCAAACAGTCCGTAGATGGCCAGGCTAAAGTCATTTACCTGTCACCTCAGGGCCGTAAGCTTGATCAAGCAGGTGTTGAGGAGCTGGCGCAGAATGAGAATCTGATTCTTATCTGTGGTCGCTATGAAGGGGTAGATGAGCGCATTATCCAACAAGAGGTAGACGAAGAATGGTCTATCGGAGATTTTGTGCTGACGGGTGGTGAACTACCAGCTATGACCTTAGTGGATGCAGTGGTCCGGTTTGTGCCGGGTGTACTGGGAGACTTTGCGTCGGCGGAAGAAGATTCTTTCGCAAATGGTTTGCTAGATTGCCCTCATTATACGCGTCCTGAAATGTTGGACGGGCAGGAAGTCCCTAAGGTCTTACTGTCTGGGAATCACAAGGACATTAGTCGCTGGCGGTTAAAACAATCGCTGGGCCGTACTTGGTTGAGAAGACCAGAGCTCCTGGAAAACCTAGCTCTGACTGACGATCAGGAATTCTTGCTGGCGGAGTTTATCCGCGAACACAAAGCAAGCATTTAATTAATTTAGTATCAGTTTATTCTAGGGTATTTACCAATGAGTAACATCATTAAGCAGCTCGAAGACGAGCAACTAAAACAAGACCTACCAACTTTCGCACCAGGTGACACTGTTGTTGTACAAGTTAAGGTAAAAGAAGGTAACCGCGAGCGTCTACAGGCTTTCGAAGGCGTTGTAATCGCTAAGCGTAACCGTGGTCTACACTCTGCATTCACTGTTCGTAAGATCTCTAACGGTGAAGGCGTTGAGCGTGCGTTCCAGACTCACTCTCCAATCGTTGACAGCATTACTGTTAAACGTCGTGGTGCAGTACGTCGTGCCAAATTGTACTACCTACGTGAGCGTTCAGGTAAATCTGCACGTATCCGCGAGAAGCTTACTACTAAGTAATTCTCGACGCGTAAGACGTTTAATGAAAAAGCCCACCGCAAGGTGGGCTTTTTTTATGCGTGAAAAACGAGTTTGTATGCATTTTGTGGAGCATGTTTTTGGTGTGGATGGGGGCATATAAATGCAACGTAATCTGTTTTATGTTGCTGATTTAGAAGTGTAAAATTACTTCTGTCAGATGAAAGTCAAAAATAATATAAATTTTGTTTAGATATCATTCGTAATTTACACATTGAAATGAATGATGTATTGCCGGCAAGTTTCTATTCAGGATGATGAGTAACGCTATATACATAGGAGTTACTAATAATGAATAAATTTACAATTGCGTCTGTTGCAGTCGCCACTGCATTACTTGCTGGTTGCGGCGGTTCTTCTAGTTCTGGTAGTGATAAAGATCTTCCTGAAGTCCCAACTGGTGGTGAAGCCGAAGTGTGTTTCAATGCTGACGCTTGGAAAGCTGGAGTTCATACAATTACAGAGAAGTATGAACAAGATGAAGACACGTACTCTATTGATGTTAAATCTGGTGCATCTTTTGAAGGTATGAATGGCTTGCTAAGTATTGGTTATTCAGATGAATATGGCTACGATGCAGAATATTTCTTCGTTGATGGTAAATCTATCTTTATGGCTGGTGAAGAGTGGGCTCAGATCGATGGAGACTTTGACAAAAGGGTTTATAAGCCGGCAAAACCGATGTTGATTTTTGGGCTTAACGAAGGAGAAAGCTCAACAACTTCTGGTAGTCTTGACCGCGATTGGGATTGGACTAATGATTGTGAGCCTGATGAGCAATGTATCGGCTCTGAGACTGAGTCTTACGATATCACTATCACTTTTGAAGGATTCGATGACGTTAATGTTGATGGTGTTAGCTATGAAGCTTGTCACTTTACCATTGACGATAGCGCAGAGAGTGATGGCGTCCTACATCAGTGGATTGATCGTGCATCAGGTGTGTCTATCCAAACGGCTTGGAATGATGGCCTACCTAGCCAACAGGTAACAAAATACGATATTGACGGTGTGCAGATCTTCCCTGCTGCCGAATAAGCTTTATTTTTGCTTGTGAAAAACCAGCCTTGCGGCTGGTTTTTGTGTTTTCAGGGGGAGGTGAAAACTTACGCGGTTTCCGTGCTGCCTTCAGCGGTCTCTTCGTCAGCAAGGTCGGTTTCACCTTTGCCTTTAGAGCGCTTGATAACATAGCCTGCGATTGACAGTGAACCCACGATACCCGCGATAGTCGATACCGTCATTGGTAGGCCGAAACCTAGCTGGCTGTTGTTCAGGATGAAAGTAATACATACCGTGGTCATGAAGATAGCCGGTACCGTTGTTACCCAGTGCAGCTTGTTATGGCGCAGTAGGTAAGCCGATGCTGTCCACAGCATCATTACCGCGGTGCTCTGGTTGGCAAAGCCGAAATAGCGCCAGATGATACCAAAGTCAACTTGAGTCAGGATGCCGCCAAGTACGAACAGTGGTAGTGCCATCAGTAGACGATTGCGTAGCGATTTCTGCTCCATGTTGAAGTACTCAGCCAGAATTAGGCGGCTTGAGCGGAATGCGGTGTCACCCGAGGTAATCGGTAGAATAACCACGCCTAGGAAAGCAACGATACCACCGAATACACCGAGTAGGCCGATAGATGAGCTGTAAACTACGTTACCTGGACCACCGTTAGCGACGGCTTCTTGTAGTGACTCTACCGAGCCAAAGAATGATAGTGCTAGGGCACACCAGATAAGGGCAATCACACCTTCACCGATCATTGCGCCGTAGAATACGAATCGGCCGTTCTTCTCGTTTTCCATACAACGTGCCATCAGCGGTGACTGGGTGGCGTGGAAGCCTGAGATTGCACCACACGCGATGGTGATAAATAGCGCTGGCCACAGTGGCAGGTCATTCGGGTTCATGTTGGTGAACATCTGGCTCATCTCGTAATCGCCAAGCAGGGTATGCTCGCTAGAGAAGGCGATAGCGGTGATCAGGCCAACAGACATGAAGATGAGCAGCGCACCGAACAGTGGGTAGAAACGGCCGATAATTTTATCTACAGGAACGATAGTGGCGATGATGTAGTAAGCAAAGATGATAACGACCATGGTGGTCATCGACATGCCGATATTGGTTTGCTCGTTGACCAGGTTCGTGATCATGCCGGCTGGCGCCGATACGAATACCACACCCACAAGTAGCAACAGTACGATAGCAAAAATATTCATAAAGTGTTTTGCACCGTTGCCCAAGTAGCGGCCGGTAATTGTCGGTACTGAAGCGCCACCGTTACGTACAGACAGCATGCCCGAGAAGTAGTCGTGGACAGCACCGGCAAAGATACAACCTAGGACAATCCATAGCATGGCTGCTGGACCGTATAGTGCACCCATGATAGGACCGAAAATCGGGCCAACACCGGCAATGTTCAGTAGCTGAACAAGGTACACTTTCTTATTCGACATTGGGACATAATCAACACCGTCTTGCTTGGTAAAAGCAGGCGTTTGGCGTTTTTCGTTAATACCGAAGATCTTTTCAATGAACGCACCGTAGATGAAGTATCCACCTACTAGCGCTGCAACACACATCAGAAACCAGGCCATATCTTGTCTCTCTAATCCTATTGGAGTGGGGGTTGTGAGTTTTGCATCCCTTGCCTCTACACCCTCGGCAACTGGGCAAAACTTATTTTGATGGCTGTCATCCTACTCGCTTGGTATCAATATTCACCCGCAAAAGGGGTGAGTGGTTGTATGGCAAGGTAAGTGGTCGATAATGCCATTAAGCGGTTTTATCGAGTTGGGTGAACGGTTTTACCGAGGGTTAAGCGGTGGAACGCAGAATTTTAATTCCGTGATCATTGTCAGGGTATTGCTATGGGAACCTTTTCTATTAGGGCCTGTGGGGCAGGCTGGTATTCAGCTGACTGAGAGAGGTTTGAAGCAATTGATGGAGGTGGCTCCTCCATCATATAAAGCGGGCCTAAAGGGATCAGCAGAGGCCGAAGCGATCTTTAAGCTCTTTGAGGTAGCGTCGGCTGACCGGTACTTGATGGCTACCGACAGTAGTAATCTCGGCGAGGCCATTTTCCAACAACTTGATCTCCCTGATCGCTGTCGGGTGGATCAGGTATTGGCGGTGGCAGCGGATCAACGGGGTTTTTTCTTCCAGCGTTTTCAGGGTTAGCTGGGTGCTCGCTTCGGTATCGTGGCTTACGACGTGAACGCCACTGAGATCGGAATAGGCGGTTTCTATTTCGTCTGGGCGAAGCAGCAAAATTCGGTTGTGGCCGCTACAAGGGATTAACTCCAGCATATCACTGACTAGCGGTGAGTAGTCTGCAGGTTGGCATTCCCGTGCCAGCCGCTTGATGGTCTTGGTCAGGCGGCAGGTTTCAACGGGTTTGAGCAGGTAGTCGAAGGCATTATCCTCAAAAGCTTTGAGTGCATATTCATCGTAGGCGGTAACGAATACCACCTTGGGCATGGTGTCAGGGTCGAGCATGCTCAGCATTTCAATGCCGGTGATTTGCGGCATCTGGATATCGAGAAAAACGACATCGGGTTTGAGGGCATTGATTTTCTTCAGCGCTTCGATGGCATTATTGCATTCCCCTATCACCTCGATCGATCCATCTTCTTCCAGCAGGTCGATCAACTCTTCTCGGGCATATTTTTCATCATCAATGACAAGGGCTTTAATCATGCCGCATGCTCTCCGTTACGGTGTGTAAGGGTATCAACGGGCAGTTTGATCGTTGCCCTAGTCCATTCGTGGGCCTGAAAGGTCATGGCTAGGCCATACTGTTTGCCAAACATGTTTTTCAGCCGCTTATCGACAATCTTCATACCAAGACCACTTTCCTCACCGATAGGCACATAGTTACCGGCATTGTCCTCGACTTCTAGGATGACGTGATCTTGTTCGATAAAGCCGTTGATAGCGATTTTACCATTTTCCAATAGGGATGAGGTGCCGTGTTTGATCGCATTTTCGACCAGCGGTTGCAGGGTGAAAGTGGGTACTTTCATCGCCATCAATTCATTGGCAACATTAACCTCGACACTAAGCCGATCGGAAAAACGTGCCAGTTCAATCTCCAGGTAGGCGTGGATGTGCTGCAACTCTTCTTGCAGGGTTACCGTTTCAATATTTTGCTTGAGGTTACGGCGGAAGAATTGCGACAGATGTTGGATCAGCTGGCGGGCTTTGTCCGGATCGCGCCTGACCACCGAATTGATGGTATTGAGGGCGTTGAACAAGAAGTGCGGATTTACCTGGGCTTGCAGCAGGCGTAGCTCGGCTTGGGTCAGCAAGTTTTGCTGTTGGATATAGCGTCCGGTCAAAATCTGGTTGGAAAGCAGCTTGGCTATCCCTTCTCCCAGCGTGAGATTAACTGTAGAGAATAGTTTGCGCTTGGGCTCGTAGAGCTTGATGGTGCCAAGCACCTCGTGGTTACCTCCCATCAGTGGGATCACCAGTGCCGAGCCCAGTTTACACTTGTCATGAAGCGAACACTGGTAGGGGATATCATAACCGTCTGCATACACCAGTTCGCAACCATCAATGGCACGACGGGTATAACCGGAAGAGATCGGGGTGCCGGGTAAATGGTGATCGTCTCCGATCCCGATGAAAGCGAGGATTTTTTCGCGGTCGGTGATCGCAACGGCACCAACACCGGTTTCTTGGTAGATAATCTTGGCGATCTTCTTGGTGGTTTCTTCGTTAAAACCCTGGCTGAAGATCCCCACCGATCGCTGAGCGATTTTAAGGGCACGGCTTGAGAAGGCGGCAGAGTATTTTTCGTAAATGGTTTTTCTGTCTTGGATGATGCTCATGAAAAAAGCAGCCCCGATCGAGTTGGCAATCACCATAGGCAAAGCGATAGCACTGACTAGGCCGAGTGCTTTTTCAAACGGCTGGGCAACCGCCAGGATGATCAGCATCTGGACAATTTCGGCCACCAGAGTGATCACTAATACCACCTGTGGGCGGAAAATCTGATCGGCTTGACCCCGGCGCACATAGTAGCTGTGCATTAGCCCACCAATCAGGCCTTCGGCTGTGGTAGAGATGGCACAGGCCAGATCGGTAAAGCCCCCGAGGCTATAGCGGTGAAGGCCACCGGTCAGTCCTACGGCAAAGCCAACAACGGGTCCACCGAGTAAACCGCCCATAACAGCACCGATTGCCCGGGTATTGGCAATTGCATCTTCTATGTGTAATCCGAAGTAAGTGCCTAAAATACAAAAGAGGGAAAACAGGATGTAGCAAGTAAAGCGCTGTGATAGCCGACCTGAAATAGTGGTCAGGGGCATAAATAGTGGGGTTTTGCTAAGTAGGTATGCCAGTACTAGGTATACGCTGAGCTGCTGTAATAGAGAAAAAATCAGTTCCATTGCCATAGGGAGTGCGAGTGGGCATTGCCATTATGGTAACTGGCTTTGAGCAATAGCGCCAAAAATGCCTTTGCTGTAAATTTTTATTTACGGTGGATTTTTTTCTTTACAGGGTGTTGCAATCTTTATCCCAGGCCTGCTATTGTCTGTTTAACAACAGGGCAGTCCTGTTTTTCTTTCTACAGTTTGTATTAATTAGTTTACAGGGAAGCCCTCATGCAAAAAGACCAGCTGAATAATGTCCATATCGAAAACGAGTCGGTATTGATCACTCCGCAAGAGCTGCGCACCAAACTGCCAGTGAGTGAAAACGCCCTCAATTTCGTTCGCCAATCTCGCCAGACTATTGCCGATATCATCCACAAGCGCGATCACCGTTTGTTGGTAGTATGTGGGCCATGCTCAATCCATGATATCGAAGCCGCAAAAGAGTATGCGGTGAAGCTAAAAGCGCTGTCTGAAGAGCTGAGTGATCAACTGTACATTGTGATGCGGGTCTACTTCGAAAAACCACGTACGACAGTGGGGTGGAAAGGGCTTATCAATGACCCGCACCTTGATGGCTCATTCGAAGTGGAAGAAGGGTTGCATATTGGCCGCCAACTACTGATTGATTTAGTTGAAATGGGGATCCCGCTAGCGACCGAAGCGCTGGATCCGATCAGCCCGCAATACCTGGGGGATTTATTTAGCTGGGCAGCCATTGGCGCTCGTACCACGGAATCTCAGACTCACCGTGAAATGGCGAGTGGCCTGTCGATGCCGGTTGGCTTCAAGAACGGTACCGACGGCAGTTTGGGTACTGCGATTAATGCGATGCAGGCTGCAGCTTCTGGCCACCGCTTCATGGGGATCAACCGTGACGGTCAGGTTGCACTACTTAACACCCAAGGTAATCCAGATGGCCACGTTATTCTTCGTGGTGGCAAGCAAACCAACTACGATTCAGTCTCTGTGACCGAGTGTGAAAACGAGATGAATGCTTCAGGCCTTTCTCCTTCGCTGATGGTAGACTGTAGCCATGCTAATTCCCGCAAGGATTACCGTCGTCAGCCACTGGTTGCCGAAGATGTGATCCACCAAATCCGTGAGGGCAACAAGTCTATTATCGGTTTGATGCTGGAAAGCCATATTAATGAAGGAAACCAGAGTACGGATCTTCCGCGTGGAGAAATGGCTTATGGTGTGTCTATCACCGATGCCTGTATCAATTGGGAATCGACTGATACCTTGTTGCGCCATACGCACCAAGAGCTTACGCCATTCCTTCAGCAGCGTGTTGAAGACTAAATCCGCCACGAATGCAGAGAGCCATAGATGGTCGCTGAACTAAGTAAACTAAGAGATCAAATTGATGATGTCGACCGCCAGATGGTGGAGCTGCTAGCCCGCCGTCTATCCCTGGTCGAAGAGGTCGGCCATGTGAAAAGCCAGCATGGCTTGCCGATTTATGCCCCTGATCGTGAAGCAGCTATGCTGGCCTCACGACGTCTGGAAGCAGAAAGCAAAGGGGTACCGCCGGATCTGATCGAAGATATCCTGCGTCGTACCATGCGTGAGTCTTACGCCAGTGAAAATGATTCTGGCTTCAAATGTCTCAAGCCGGAGCTGCGGCCGATTGTGGTTGTTGGTGGCCATGGCCAATTAGGTGGTTTGTTCTGCCGCCTTTTTGAGCTGTCGGGTTATCAGGTGCGCAAGCTTGGCAGTCAGGATTGGGACCGAGCAGATGAGCTGCTAGCCGATGCTGGCATGGTGGTAGTGTCAGTGCCGATCAACTTGACCGAAACCATTATCGCTAAATTGGGCAACCTGCCGGAAGACTGTATCCTTGCTGATTTGACCTCGGTGAAGAGTGGCCCTGTTCAGGCTATGCTGGAAGTACACCGTGGCCCAGTGGTTGGTTTGCATCCGATGTTTGGGCCAGACATTTCCAGCTTGGCTAAACAGGTTGTTGCCTATTGTGATGGCCGTAACCCTGAAAGTTACCAGTGGTTGCTTGAGCAGATCCAGATTTGGGGGGCAACCCTTAACCGGATTAGTGCGATTGAGCACGATGAAGGTATGACCCTGATCCAGGCGCTGCGCCACTTCACTTCTTTTGTGTATGGCGTGCACCTTGCCGAAGAAGATCCGAAGCTAGAGCAGCTGCTATCGCTCAGCTCACCAATCTATCGTTTGGAGCTGGCTATGGTGGGGCGCCTGTTTGCCCAGGATGCACAGTTGTATGCGGATATCATTATGTCGTCGCCGCAGAACCTCGCAATGATCAAACGCTTCCACCAACGTTTTGGCGAAGCCATTGTGATGTTGGATAATCAAGACAAAGAGACGTTCAAGCAGGCCTTTGGCCGGGTTGAAAATTGGTTTGGGGATTATGCCCAGCATTTTTTAATCGAGAGCCAGGGATTACTTAGACAGGCGAACGACTCAACTCACCGTACTTCGTCAGGGCGCTAAGCAAAGCACCTTTCAGGACGAGACAATCAGATAATTAAAGCCCACGTACTTCGCAGTGCGTGGGCTTTTTGTTTATTTCGGCTTTTAGGTAATGCAATTTTGAAACCAGGATATCGACGGCATATTCTTATTCAGTTATGTGCCTGTGCCTTGTTTCGAATGGCAACTGACTTAAAGCAAGTCACCAGTTTCAGGATCTACCGGCTTGACGTTCTCGCTCGGGTAGCAGCCCAGTACCTTGATAAAGCGGGTCAGGCGAGTCAGTTCTTCCAACGCTTCCTGCATTACGTCTGATTTTAGGTTTTCCTCGACATCGACGTAGAACATCTCTTCCCACGGGTTGCCAATCACCGGGCGCGACTCTAGTTTGGTCATGTTGATATTGAGGTTACGCAGTACCAGCAGGCACTCGACCAGCGAACCGGCTTTTTGCGCTGTAGACATGGTTAGGGTGGTCTTGGCAGGGATCAGCGAGGTTACTTCCACGGGCTTGCGCGCGACGACGATAAAGCGGGTGTAGTTTTCCTGCTGGTTGGCAATATTGGATTTGAGCGGGGTCAGCCCGTACAGCTCACCGCTTGAGGCATTGCCGATAGCCGCGACGTTGGGCAACTGCAGCTCAGCGACTTTCTTCATCGCTTCTGCCGTGCTTGAGCAGTACTCCTGGGTAATATTGCCCATTGAGTGGAGATATTCGCTGCACTGCTGGTGTGGCTGAGGGTGCGAGTACAGGGTATCAATATCTTCAAGCTTGGTATCTGCAACTGCAAGTAGGCAGTGCTCAATAGGCTGGTTGATCTCACCGACAATTGACAGGCTGGTATGCTGGAGCAGATCATAGACTTCGTTGATCGACCCTGAACTGGTGTTTTCGATTGGCAGGACACCGTAGTCGGCATTGCCAATCTCCACCGTGTGCAGGACATCGCGGAAAGTCGAGCAGCCGATCTCAACCAGCTTTGTTTGTTTTTTACTGAAATAGCTGCGACTGGCAAGATTGGAGTAGGAGCCTTTAGCACCAAGGAAAGAAACGCGGGCGACAGGTTGTAAGCTCTCAGGGTTGGCGATTTTTTGCAGGAAGGCCTGCTGGAACAAGACGGAGTCTTCGATAATGGTATGGAAGATCTGGGTGACGTACTGGGCATCCAACTGTAAGGATTGGCCTGTTTCGATCAAGCGTAGCAATAGTGCTTGCTCACGGGTTTGATCGCGCACTGGCTTGGCGGTTTGGATTTTACTCTTGGCCACTTCCAAACTCAATTGGCGACGCTCGGCAAGCAGTTTTAGGATTTCATTATCGATACGGCTGACGTTGGTTCTGATTTCGTCCAGCGAATACTGCGGTTCTGTCATTGTCGCTCCCTGTCTTATTCATACAAAAAAGCCTCCTGGTTAGGAGGCTGTCTGTTCGTCTTTAGCTTGTTTCTTTCGCAACGAATAGCCCCCCGATTAAGGTGACATAAAAAAGAAGCTAAAGAAAAACAGTTTGGTCATTTGCATAAATACTGAATGTTATGGTTTTGGGTTAGTTATGGCTCAACATTATTCAGCCTTGCAACTCTTGTCAAGCAGAAACTAAACAGCCCTGCAGGGCAGGGCTGTTTATCAAATCCTCTTGAATAATTATGCTTCTTCTTCGGCTTCGGTTTCTGCTTCTTCAATCTGTGGCTTGTCGCTGTGGCTTGCACGGCGTGCCGATGGTTTGTGAGCTTGTTTGTTCAGTTGGCGCTCCAGCTTTTGGTATACCTCAGTAATGGCACCGTACATATCGTCATGCTCTGCTGAGGCGACTAGTTGACCTCCAGGAATAGCAGCAGATGCTTCAACTTTAAATTTACGGTTTGGCTCGGTGCTGATCACCGCGTGCTTACTGATAAGTGGAACCTGATACTTTTCTAACTTCTTGAATTTAAACTCAATACGCTCACGGATAGCAGGGGTGATATCTAGGTTTTTGCCGGTAATGTCTACTGTCATAATTATCTTTCCTCTTTTGCTACCCTTCGTTGGGTTAACTTCAGATTACTAAATTCAGGATTCAATAATGTGATCAAGATCACGATTGCGCTGTTAAAATATTGTCCAGAAAAATTCTGTGATCATGCTTTGTTTGTTGCAAAAAAGTTTGAAGAAAATGCTTGTAGAACGCTAGAAACTTGGGGCAGTATGAGGGAAGAACGAACGCTGGTGGCTGGTGCTATTCAGGGGTCTTTTTCGGTTAATAACATAGGCTTGTGTTAATTTTGACCAGTCTTTTATCCAGTAGTCGTTGAAGCAAATAATCGAGATAAAAAAACAGCAGCCCTTGGGCTGCTGTTTTTTTATGCCTGAACACCAGTGGGTTAGACTGGGTTGAGTGCGATGAGCTTACGGGTGTTTTCCAGAGGCTCGCTTAAGCCAAGTTTGTCGTAAGCGCTTTCCATGATCAGCAAGGATTTTCGAGCAGCTTCAGTATCCGGGTATTCACGCTGAATGAGCTGGGAGCGATTAACTGCGGCGACCCATGCTTCACGGCGTAGATAGAAGTCGGCAGCAGCCAGCTCGTAATCGGCCAAGCGGTTCTTCAAAAAGACCATACGTGCCTGAGCATCCGCAGCATAGCGACTGTTCGGATAGCGATCTAGCAGGCGTTTGAAGTCACGGAAGGCTTTACGGGCAGGCTCAGGATCGCGGTCGTGGCGATCTATGCTGAACAAGTCATGCATAAAGCTGCGATCTTGTGCCATGCTGGTTAAGCCGCGCATATACAGTACCCAGTCGGCTTTTTCGTGAGCTGGGTTTAGGCGGTTAAAGCGATCGATCGTTGCTTCACCTAGCGCAAGATCATCGTTTTTGTAGTAGGCATAGATAAGGTCCAGCTGAACTTGCTCAGAGTAGGCACCGAACGGATAACGGGAATCCAGAGTTTCCAGTCGTTCTATAGCGGTGGTCCAACTTCCGCCTTGCAGGGCCTGCTGGGCGGTGGCGTAAAGTTCAGATGGCGGTACGTCCGGTACCACTTCTTCCGTGCTTGAACAGCCTGAAAGTATGGCGACGGCAAGAAGAGACGATAGAGTCAGGCGTTTCATTGCGGCGACTGTTTCCTTGATAAAAATTTTATTTCGGTGGATCCATTACGGTCTGAGCCGTTAACAGATACAATGACACTATTATGTTATTTTACGCAGCGTTTGACGTTTAGTCCCACGCTTTTTAAAAAAGTTCGCTATGGCACAGCAGATAGAGTTAACAAATACAGTAAAAGATAGCCAACTTGGCTTGCGCCTCGATCAGGTTATCGCTGAATTACACCCCGATTATTCCCGCTCACGGATCAAAGAGTGGATCCTTAATGGTATGGTTTCTGTCGATGGGGAAGTCACGACAAAACCACGTTTGAAAATGATGGGCGGTGAAGAGCTGTCGATCAAAGCGGAAATCGAAGACGAAGTCCGCTGGGTGGCTCAGGATATCCCGTTAGATATCGTACACGAAGATGAGCACATTATCGTCATCAACAAGCCGCGTGACTTTGTCGTACACCCAGGTGCCGGTACGCCGGATGGAACTGTACTCAATGCGCTACTTCACCACTGCCCGTCTTTGGCTGAAGTACCACGTGCAGGTATCGTCCACCGTCTGGATAAAGACACCACAGGTCTGATGGTGGTGGCAAAAACGATTCAGGCGCAGACTCGCCTGGTCCGTGCGCTACAAAAACGCCGGATAACGCGTGAATACGAAGCGATTGCAATGGGTAGGATGACTGGTGGTGGTACGGTAGAAAAGCCTATCGGTCGTCACCCGACCAAACGTATTTGCATGGCTGTCAGTGAGTTTGGCAAACCCGCAATTACTCGTTTCCGCGTGGCAGAGCATTTCCGCGAGCATACTCGTATTATCTTGCGACTGGAAACCGGCCGTACCCACCAGATTCGTGTACATATGTCTTACTTAAGCCATCCACTGATTGGTGATACGATTTACGGTGGTCGACCTCGTCCGCCAAAAAATGCATCCGATGAGCTAGTTCAGGCGCTGCGTGCGTTTGATCGTCAGGCCCTACACGCACGAATGCTTCGTCTTGCGCACCCGATCACAGGTGAGCTGATGGAATGGCGTGCGCCACTTCCAATCGACATGGTGGCGATGATCAGTATCCTACGTAAGGATAAAGACGCGAACGAAGAAGAAGAGTACTAGTATGTGGATCGTCCCCGACTGGCCAGCGCCTGCTAATGTGAAAGCCATTGCGACCACCCGTGAAGGTGGTAACAGCATCGGGGCTTACCAAGGCTTGAACCTCGGTAACCACGTTGGGGATGAACCAGAGGTTGTACTACAAAACCGTCAGTGGTTACAGGATCAACTTGGATTGGCTATAGCACCAGTATGGCTGAACCAAACCCATAGTATTGATGTTGTGAGCCTTGAACAAGCTCACTCATCAGTAATCGATGCTGACGGTAGTTACACCGCAAAGCCTCAATTACCGTGTGTGGTAATGACGGCAGATTGTTTACCGGTGATCCTTTGTGATCGACAAGGTACACAAGTTGCCGCTGTCCATGCCGGTTGGCGTGGCTTGGTTGATGGCATTATTGAACAGGCTGTTGCTAAGTTTTCAGTTCCGGGCTCGGAGCTTATGGCTTGGCTCGGTCCGGCCATTGGCCCGCAGGTATTTGAAGTCGGTGGAGAAGTGCGTGAGCAGTTTCTCGCCCATGACCCCGCTGCGGTACAAGCTTTTCAGCCTTATGGTGATAAGTGGTTGGCTGATCTGTACCTACTGGCTCGTCAGCGTCTTACTAGCGTATCCGTTGGCGAGGTTTATGGTGGAGATAGTTGTACCTACTCCGATCCCGAGCAGTTCTACTCGTATCGCCGCGATGGGGTTACAGGTCGCCAGGCAACCTTGATTTGGCTGGAATAGCCAATCGAACATATTCTTTTAAAGCCCTGCTTATGCAGGGCTTTTTGTTATTAGGTGATTATTGACGTAACGGGTAAACCATACTTAAGACGACTAACAGAGGAAAATTTGGCTTGAAAAATGAGAGCTAGGCCACCATATCTTATTGTGAGAGAAGATAGGAGGATTTATGCGTCTTGACCGTTTTACTAGCAAGTTCCAGATGGCAATCTCTGATGCTCAATCGCTAGCATTGGGGCGAGACCATCAGTACATAGAACCCGCCCATTTGATGGTGGCATTATTGAATCAGGATGGCAGTACCATCCGTCCACTCCTCACCCTACTGAACATCGATATTGCTCAGTTGCGATCGGGTTTATCAGAGCTAATGGAGCGACTACCTAAGGTAAGCGGCATTGGTGGTGATGTGCAGCTGTCGCATGGCATGGGCATGTTGTTCAACATGTGTGACAAGTTGGCTCAGAAGCGCAAAGACAAATATATCTCGTCTGAGTTATTTATTCTGGCGGCGGCTGATGACAAAGGGCCGCTTGGTCAGCTATTGAAAGAAAAAGGGTTGACCGCCGAAAAAATAGAGCAGGCGATCGAAAAAGTCCGCGGTGGCCAGAATGTCGATGATCCCAATGCCGAAGAAAACCGACAGGCATTGGAAAAGTTCACCATCGACCTGACCGAACGTGCCGAGCAGGGCAAGTTGGATCCTGTTATTGGCCGCGATGATGAAATTCGCCGTACCATTCAAGTGCTGCAGCGCCGTACCAAGAACAATCCAGTGATCATCGGGGAGCCGGGGGTCGGTAAGACCGCGATTGTTGAAGGTTTGGCGCAGCGCATCATCAATGGCGAGGTTCCTGAGGGATTACGTCACAAACGTGTCCTTTCCTTGGATATGGGGGCGCTGATTGCGGGAGCGAAATACCGTGGTGAATTTGAAGAGCGCCTGAAATCGGTGCTTAACGAATTATCGCAAGAAGAAGGCAGTATCATCCTGTTTATCGATGAGCTGCATACCATGGTGGGGGCTGGTAAAGGCGAAGGCTCAATGGATGCCGGCAACATGCTAAAACCTGCACTGGCTCGAGGTGAACTACATTGTGTTGGTGCAACCACCCTCAATGAGTATCGCCAGTACATTGAAAAAGATGCCGCGCTTGAACGTAGATTCCAAAAAGTGCTGGTGGATGAGCCGACGGTAGAAGATACGGTGGCTATTTTACGTGGCTTGAAAGAGCGTTACGAGCTCCACCACCACGTGGAAATCACCGACCCGGCGATTGTTGCCGCGGCGGGACTGTCACACCGTTATATTTCAGATAGACAGCTGCCGGATAAAGCGATCGACTTGATCGACGAAGCGGCATCTAGTATTCGCATGCAGATCGACTCCAAACCTGAATCCCTTGACCGTTTAGAGCGGCGCATTATTCAGCTCAAGATTGAACAGCAGGCGTTGGAAAAAGAGAGTGACGATGCCAGCCAGAAGCGCTTGAGTGATCTGCGTGATGAGCTGGATAAAAAAGAGCGTGACTACGCTGAATTAGAAGAAGTATGGAATGCCGAGAAAGCGGCCTTGTCCGGTACGCAACATATCAAGGCGGCGCTTGAACAAGCACGTACGGATATGGAAATAGCCCGTCGTGCGGGTGATCTCAACCGGATGTCGGAGCTGCAATATGGCAAGATCCCTGAGTTGGAAAAACAACTCGACTTGGCTGCCCAGGCGGAAATGCAGGAAATGACCCTGCTAAGAAACAAAGTGACCGACGCGGAAATCGCGGAAGTACTCTCCCGCCAAACGGGGATCCCGGTTGCTAAGATGCTGGAAGGGGAGCGCGACAAGCTGCTCCGGATGGAAGAAGCGTTGCACAAGCGCGTTATCGGCCAGGATGAGGCAGTCGATGCGGTGTCGAATGCAATTCGTCGTAGCCGGGCTGGCTTGTCTGATCCAAACCGTCCAATAGGTTCGTTCCTATTCCTTGGTCCAACTGGGGTGGGTAAAACCGAACTGTGTAAATCTCTGGCACATTTCATGTTCGACAGTGACGACGCCATGGTGCGGATCGATATGTCAGAGTTTATGGAGAAACACTCGGTTGCCCGTTTAGTGGGAGCTCCCCCGGGCTATGTTGGCTACGAAGAAGGGGGCTACCTGACCGAAGCAGTTCGCCGTCGTCCTTATTCGGTGATATTGCTGGATGAAGTAGAGAAAGCGCACCCTGATGTGTTCAATATTTTGCTACAGGTGTTGGATGATGGGCGATTGACCGACGGGCAAGGGCGGACGGTAGATTTCCGTAATTGCGTGGTGATCATGACTTCCAACCTCGGTTCAGACCGGATACAAGAGCACTTTGGTGAGTTAGACTACGAAGGAATGAAACAGACGGTAATGGACGTGGTGGGTCAGCATTTCCGTCCAGAGTTTATCAACCGCGTGGATGAAACCGTGGTATTCCACCCTCTAGGTGCTGAACATATCAAGAATATTGCCAGTATCCAGATCGCCCGTTTGGTGAAACGCCTTGAAGAGCGTGATTATCAGCTAGAAATGGATAGCAGTGCTCTGGATCTGATTGCAGAAGCAGGGTTCGATCCGGTGTTTGGTGCTCGTCCACTGAAGCGTGCAATCCAGCAATATATCGAAAATCCGTTGGCACAAGACATTCTGTCAGGCAAGTTTGTTACGGGTAAGCCGATAAAAGTTGTCGCTGAAGACGGCCATATTGATGCCAAACAGTAATATCCGATTTGAAGCCAAAGCCCTCCTTATTTAAGGGGGGCTTTTTTACATTCCTTTACCGTTAAATTCATTTCATATTCATCCTCTCCCCGTTAGCCTGCATATTAACGTTTTCTCAGATATAGAGTCTCACCCCCTCTTTTAATCTCTTCTATAGAGTCTTTAATGAATGTCTGCAGATGTATGAAAATGGAGGATATATGAAAACAGTAATGGATAAATTGCTGGGCGAAGCGAGTAAATACCTTGATAACGGAAAGGAGCATGCAGGTAAACAGGCGGGTTCGTCGAACGACTTGCTCAAAGGCGCTTTGGGCGGGGGAGTATTCGGGGCTCTTTTGGGAAATAAGAAAACCCGTAAATTAGCCAAAAAATACGGCACTAAAGCCGCTGCTGTTGGTGGAACAGCGTTGGTCGGCACACTGGCATACCAGGCTTATAAAAAGTGGCAGCAAGAAGAAACGGTTCCTGCTGAGGCTTCCGTCTCTGAGCCTGTATTTCAACAGCAGCTAGATGATAAAGCCGGCTTACTGCTTCAAGCTATGGTGTTTGCGGCTAAAGCGGATGGGCATATTGATGAGCAGGAGCGTACAGCAATTGCCAAGTGGATAATCGGGCAGCAATTAGAGCTTGATAGTGAAACGGCAATTCTGCGCTGGGTTGATGCCCCGCTTGACCCAATGGCGCTTAGCCAGCAAGTGGATAATATGGCATTGGCCTCTGAAGTGTATCTAGTCTCTCTGCTGACGGTAGATGTTGATCACTTTTTGGAACGCGCCTACTTGGATGAGTTAGCTAAAGCGTTGTCACTACCCGATGAACTTGTCGCTCGAATTGAAGAGCAAGCAGAGTTGTAGTGTGAAATTTGAGCGATTACGGCTGTGTGGGTTAAGGTTTAGCCGGTTGGTTCGGTTTGGCAAAATAAATCATTTTGTAGCCTTGCCAAACCTAACGAAGTCTCTATAATGCGCCTCCGTTGTCACGACAAAGCACTGATTCAGAGCAGTTGTGGCAAACATTGTTCTTTAACAATTTGACCATGCAATCTGTGTGGGCACTCGTGAAATGATAGTCAACAAAAGAATTATCAATGA
>NZ_JBNNXU010000035.1:0-34521 GCF_052873915.1 Photobacterium sp. DNB22_13_2 | reverse complement strand
GCGCTCGGGAGGATTCGAACCTCCGACCGCCTGGTTCGTAGCCAGGTACTCTATCCAGCTGAGCTACGAGCGCGCAATGCAAGTCCATTCATTAACAATAAGGAATGGCGGTGAGGGAGGGATTCGAACCCTCGATACGGCTATAAACCGTATACTCCCTTAGCAGGGGAGCGCCTTCAGCCTCTCGGCCACCTCACCGTCTTGCGGGGGCCCATATTACTGCCAGCCGAAAATAAGTCAAACACTTTATCGTGAAAAAATGACATCCACTGCGCGGATGCGCACTTAATAGCCAACACGGCATATTATCGCGCGTAATGGCCCAGTATCTCTTCTAGATTCAAGAATATGGCGCGGCAGGCAATAACAAAAAAGGCCAGCATAAATGCTGGCCTTCTTCGAATTAGTAGTTACCAGAACTCTGGGAACCTGATTCTTTTTCCGCTTGAATACGCATGTAAATTTCTTCGCGGTGTACCGAGACTTCTTTCGGTGCATTTACACCAATTCGAACCTGGTTACCTTTAACGCCAAGAACAGTAACGGTGACTTCATCACCGATCATTAGCGTTTCACCTACGCGTCGTGTCAAAATTAGCATTCGTGTGCTCCTTGAGTAATCTCAGTATTATAAGTGTTAACGTTTATTATCCAACAATATTTACAATTACGTAAATGTTCACTGCTCAAGAAACAGCGAGAAGTGGTCGATTATCCAGACTTTCTGGCTCCACCACAAATTTTTTGTGGATGTGTTCTACGGCTAACTGTAAATGTTGCCCATTGATCAATAGTGATACACAACGAGCAGTACTTTTTTGTTGATATACACCCATTCCTTTTTCTGTCAGCGAGGCAGCCACCTGTGTGCTATCCCCATCTATCCCTTCCCCGACAAGGGTCAGTATAGCGACGGAGGATTGAGTCAATTCAGTTTTTTCTAAGATAACATTTAGTCGAGCCAATTCATCATCAGCCGCAACTATATAGGTTGCAGGATAGGTCGCTTGCTGACTATCACCATAGCACCAAGCATCTAACCCTAACAAGCCAAGTTGTTGCTCCACCTTCTCAAGCGGTTGTGCAACTCGGTATAATGCCTGCCTGCCTTTAACAGCAACCCCGGCGGCACCATTGGATGATACCGTCGAGAAATCGACCAAGGTTCCTTCCCCTTCAGCGAATGATGAAAGGACCCTCAACGGAACCTGATGTTGCTCAGCATATTCAACCGACTGTAATTGTAGCACTTTTGCGCCGTGACGTGCCATTGCCGTCATATCATCGAAATGAATCGTCGATAAACGAGCCGCTTCACTGACCAGGCGGGGATCGGTCGTATACACCCCGTCAACATCCGTGAAGATTTGGCACTCATCGGCAGCTAGAGCGCCAGCGATAGCAACAGCGGTGGTATCAGAGCCTCCGCGTCCTAGGGTTGTGATGTTATTTCGACTATCACGGCCCTGGAAGCCCGCGACGACAACAATGTGGTCACGCTCAAGTAATTCTGTTACCACCTCAGTTTCTACCTCGGTGATGGTGGCATTATTGAATACAGTATCAGTGCGGATACCTAACTGATCACCAGTCAATGATGTTGCCGGGTACCCCCGCTTGTTGATGGCCATGGCAAGCAGGGCAATAGTGACCTGCTCGCCAGTCGACAACAATACGTCGAGTTCCCGCTGGGTAGGAACGGCATCTATCTGTTTTGCCAGTCCCAACAAACGGTTGGTCTCACCAGCCATCGCTGAAACGACCACGACAACCTGATGACCAAGCTGGCGCGCCTGGATCACGCGCTCAGCCACCGCTTCTATACGTTCGATACTCCCAACCGACGTACCACCAAATTTCTGCACTAATAGTGCCACTTCACCTCTCCAACTATTACAGTTTTTCAACCAACCAAGGGGTTACTGACTCTAGTGCTGCAGGCAATGCCGCTGCATCAGTACCACCGGCTTGCGCCATGTCTGGACGACCACCGCCCTTACCGCCAACTTGCTGGGCAACGAGGTTAACCAACTCGCCCGCTTTGACTTTACTCGTCAAGTCTTTGGTAACACCGGCAATCAGGCCAACTTTATCGCCGCTCACATTACCCAAAACAACAATACCGCTACCTAGTTGATTCTTCAGCTCATCAACCATACCGCGAAGGGCTTTATTGTCGGCACCGTCAAGCTTGGTGACCAACACCTTAACGCCGTTGATTTCCTGAGCCTTATTGATCAGGCCAGCACTTTCTTGTGCAGCCAGCTTATCTTTCAACTGCTGGATTTCTTTTTCCAGCTGCTTACTGTGAGAAACCAGTGCGCTAACTTTGGTTGCCACTGACGCGGCATCAGATTTCACTAGGCTTGCTGTTTCAGCCAATAGCGCTTCCTGATCGTGCAATGACGCAATTGCCGCTTCGCCCGTTACCGCTTCGATACGGCGGATACCGGCAGCGATACCCCCTTCAGAAACGATCTTGAACAAACCGATATCACCGGTGTTAACAGCATGGATACCACCACACAGTTCAACAGAGAAGTCACCCATACTAAGGACGCGAACTTCGTCATCATATTTTTCGCCAAACAACGCCATAGCGCCTTTTTCTTTGGCTGACTCGATGTCTGTCACGTCAGTATTGATCGCATGGTTGAAACGAATTTGCTCATTCACCACACGTTCGATTTCACGTAACTCTTCCGTCTTCACCGCTTCTAGATGAGAGAAGTCAAAACGTAAACCTTCAGGCTTAACCAGTGAGCCTTTCTGGGTCACGTGCTCACCAAGCAGGTTACGCAGAGCAGCATGTAGCAAGTGGGTCGCTGAGTGGTTCAGACTGGTCGCTGCGCGACGAGCTGCATCAACCGTTGCCGTCAGCTTGTCACCCACTTTCAACGCACCTTCAGCCAGCTTACCGGTGTGACCTATGGCATTGCCGAACTTCTGGGTATCTGCAACCACAAACTGAACACCGTCAGCGGTCATTGCACCAGTGTCACCACACTGACCGCCAGACTCGGCGTAGAACGGGGTGGAGTCCAGAACGATCAGCGCCTCTTCACCAGCATTGATCGCATCAACCGCTTCACCTTCACGGTAAAGAGCAACAATGCTTGCTTGACCTTCGGTTGCACCGTAGCCACAGAATTCAGTCTCTGCGTCTACCTTGATTGCATCGTTGTAGTCAACGCCGAACTGGCCTGCATCACGTGCACGCTGACGCTGTGCTTCCATCGCATTGTTGAAGCCTTCTTCATCGATAGAGAAGCCGCGTTCGCGCGCAACATCATTGGTCAGATCCGCAGGGAAACCGTAAGTATCGTAAAGCTTAAACACGGTCTCGCCGTCAAGCACTTTGCCATCAAGGTTATCCAGCGCTTCAGTCAAAATCGTCATGCCGCGGTCTAGGGTACGACCGAAATTGTCTTCTTCGATCTTCAGTACTTTCTCGACCATTTCCAGCTGCTTCTTCAGCTCTTCACCGGCGCTGCCCATGATTTCTGCTAGCGGAGCAGCCAGTTTGTAGAAGAAGGCACCCTTGGCACCTAGCTTGTTACCATGGCGAACGGCACGACGGATGATACGACGAAGTACGTAACCGCGACCTTCGTTTGACGGCATCACACCATCGGCAATCAAGAACGCACAAGAGCGGATGTGGTCAGCAACAACACGTAGCGACTGGTTGCCCAGGTCGTCATGGCCAATCACTGCTGCTGATTCTTTGATCAGCGTCTGGAAGATATCGATTTCGTAGTTAGAGTGCACACCCTGCATGATGGCAGAGATACGCTCGATACCCATACCGGTATCAACCGACGGCTTAGGTAGTGGATCCATGTTACCGTCAGCTTGACGGTTGAACTGCATGAATACGTTGTTCCAGATCTCGATGAAACGATCACCATCTTCTTCAGGTGTACCCGGACGGCCACCCCAGATGTGATCACCGTGATCGTAGAAAATTTCAGTACAAGGACCACAAGGGCCGGTATCGCCCATCTGCCAGAAGTTGTCTGACTCGAAAGGCTTACCACCTTTCTTGTCACCGATGCGCACGATGCGATCAGCCGGTACGCCAACTTCTTTGTTCCAGATGTCGAATGCTTCGTCATCGGTCTCGTAAATCGTCACCAACAAGCGATCTTCTGGCAGCTTTAGTGTGACAGTCAGGAACTCCCAAGCAAACTTAATCGCATCTTGCTTGAAGTAATCACCGAAGCTGAAGTTACCTAGCATCTCGAAGAACGTGTGGTGGCGAGCCGTAAAACCAACATTTTCCAGGTCGTTGTGCTTACCACCGGCACGGACACAGCGCTGAGCGGTTGTTGCTCGAGTGTAGTTGCGCTTTTCCAGACCAAGGAATGTATCTTTGAACTGGTTCATACCCGCGTTGGTGAACAACAGCGTAGGGTCGTTGGCAGGCACAAGAGATGAACTCTCAACTATCTGGTGGCCTTTACTCTCAAAAAACGCAAGAAACGCACGGCGAATCTCATCAGTGCTCATGTACATTGGCAAATCCTGAATAATGCTTTTATGTAAACTGAATGGTCGAATTTAACTATATTTATCACCAGCCCTGAGTTCCACCATGCCCTCGGCAGGACAATGGGGGCAGGCAGTGATAGGACTAAAATAAATTCTTTGGCAGTTATTGTAAAACAACGGTAGCCAATACGGGAAATGTTATGTTCAGAAATAAGGCAATTTATCCCCGCCATTCGAATAACTAGGGGGAAGGTGGTGGTTTTTGGCAGTGTTTAAGGCAAGAGGTGCGTCGAATCAGTATTCATCATCAACACCGAGGGCATAGTTGACCAGCTCTAAGTCAAAGCCACGAGACTGCATAAAGCGCAGGCGGCGGGCTTTTTCTTTATCCGTGTCCATAGGGCTATCACCGAACTTGCGCAGTGCGACGCCGCGGGCATGCTCGAACCAGTCAAATTCATCATCTTCAAACAACTGGCGGATAATCTCTTCGTGTATCCCCTTGAATTCCATTTCTTGGCGGATTCGCAGCAGCCCCCAGCCCTTGGCGATACCATTACCTAACAAGCGCTCGGCAAACCTTGCATCATCCAGCCAGTTATAATCCTGGCAACAGGCCACAGCCTCATCGACCTCGGACTGCTCATAACCTCGTGCCAACAATTTGTGTCGCAGCTCTTGCTCGGCATGGTCTCGACGTGACAGGTACCTTACCGCTGATTGCTTAGCACTCTGGGCTGGTTTCTTTGCTCTCATTCCCCTCACCTCTTATACCAATCTACACAAACAAAAACGGGCGAGGTAGTCATACCCGCCCGCTCTTCTATTCTGTCATTCAGCCTTACAGGCTAAGCATGATTAGAATGCCTTATCTTCGGCGTTTTCTTCTGTTTCAGCTGAGGCTTCTTCAAGCACAGCTGGTGTTAGCAGTAACTCACGCAGTTTCGCTTCAAGCTCTTCGGCAATATGACGGTTTTCCTCGATGTACTTACACGCATTTGCCTTACCCTGACCGATCTTGTCGCCCTGGTAGCTATACCAAGCACCCGCTTTCTCAACCATCTTATTCTTCACGCCAAGGTCGATCAGCTCGCCGTAGCGGTTGAAGCCTTTCCCGTAAAGGATCTGAGTCTCAGCTTGTTTGAACGGTGCCGCAATCTTGTTTTTCACAACCTTGATACGGGTCTCGTTACCAACAACTTCATCACCCTCTTTGACTGCGCCGGTACGACGGATATCAAGACGAACAGATGCGTAGAACTTCAGTGCGTTACCACCGGTTGTCGTTTCTGGGTTACCGAACATCACACCGATCTTCATACGGATCTGGTTGATGAAGATACACATACAGTTCGACTGCTTCAGGTTACCGGTGATTTTACGCATAGCCTGAGACAGCATACGTGCCTGTAGACCCATGTGTGAATCACCCATCTCACCTTCAATTTCAGCCTTAGGCGTTAGGGCTGCAACGGAGTCGACAACCAGAATATCAACCGCGCCAGAACGTGCTAGAGCATCGGCTATTTCCAACGCCTGCTCACCGGTATCTGGCTGAGAAACCAATAGCTGATCGATATCTACGCCTAGTTTCTGCGCGTAGATTGGGTCAAGGGCGTGCTCAGCATCGATGAAGGCACAGGTTTTGCCTTGACGCTGGGCAGCAGCAATAACTTCTAGTGTTAACGTGGTTTTACCAGAAGACTCAGGACCGTAGATTTCAACGATACGGCCCATTGGCAGACCACCAGCACCCAAGGCGATATCTAGAGACAGAGAACCGGTAGACACGGTTTCGACATCCATAGTGCGGTTGTCGCCCAACTTCATGATCGAGCCTTTACCGAATTGCTTTTCAATTTGACCTAACGCGGCGGCGAGTGCCTTCTGCTTGTTGTCGTCCATTAGACTCTCCAAGGGATGCTTAATTAATGCTTAAACTAAGTACTGATATTGATGATTAGTATACTGTCTATTCATACAGTGTCTAGCACTGGATGAATTTTTTTTCGCCAAATGGATCTCAACTCATGAGCGCCTCAGGATTGTGCCATCAACGCAATCAATCCAGATAGTGCTTTTTCAACGGCTTGTTGCCGTACCTCTTGGCGATCGCCGTCAAAAAGGCAGGTTTCCACCTTCAGCTGGCCTGTTTGATCAGCCCAGCCAAAACACACGGTACCGACCGGCTTCTCTTCGCTACCACCGCCAGGCCCCGCAATACCGCTGATGGCCACGGCGATGTCGCCACGCGAATGAGCCAGTGCCCCCATTACCATTTCAGCCACGACCTGCTCACTGACAGCACCATACTGGGTTAATGTTTCTACGCTAACGCCAAGCATCTCCTGCTTGGCCTCATTACTGTAGGTTACAAATGCCCGGTCAAACCATGCCGAACTGCCGGCAATATCCGTGATAGCGGTAGATACACCTCCTCCGGTGCAGGACTCTGCAGTTACTGCCACCCAGTTACGCAGGGCCAATACCTGCCCTACTTGTTGTGCTAATGCCATCATCACTCCTTAGTTAATAGGGCAAGACCATTACAGCGATATTGTTCCGTGCCACTAAATACACTGCTAGCCATGCATTACGTACACATTACTTGGCTCACCCACAGCGAGCAAGCCTGTTGCCCACCGCAATTTTTGCAGCAGGAAAAATACACGCTCTCCCCTTTGCCGAGAGGTCGGGATCACGTATCCTAAGCGACCAGAAACTTCCCCCGGATATAGCAGGGTCACCCAGCCCTCCGGCACAATGTAGCAGGCAACAACGTGACAATAAAAGGCTTAGAAAAACATACACCTATGATGCAGCAGTTTTTACGGATCAAAGCAGAGAATCCGGAGGTCTTGCTGTTTTATCGGATGGGTGATTTCTACGAACTATTTTTTGATGACGCAAAGCAGGCTTCGCAACTGCTGGATATCTCGCTGACCAAGCGCGGTTCTTCCAATGGCCAGCCGATCCCGATGGCCGGTGTACCCTACCATGCTATTGAGGGTTACCTTGCCAAACTTGTTCAGCAAGGTGTCTCTGCCGCTATCTGTGAACAAATCGGGGATCCAGCGACCAGCAAAGGGCCGGTCGAGCGCAAGGTAGTGCGAATTATCACGCCGGGTACTGTCAGTGACGAAGCGCTGCTTAGCGAGCGCCAAGACAATCTGATTGCTGCCATCTATCACGAAAGCGGCAAGTTTGGTTACGCCACGCTGGATATTACCTCTGGCCGCTTTATGCTTGCAGAACCCGAAACCGAAGAAGCCATGCAGGCTGAGTTGCAACGTACCAGCCCTGCAGAGCTGCTGTATCCGGAAGATTTCGACCTACCAGGTTTATTCCATGGTATGAAAGGTGCCCGTCGCCGCCCGGTTTGGGAGTTTGATCTCGAGACCGCGCGACAGCAGCTGACCATGCAGTTCGGTACCCGTGATCTGGTTGGCTTCGGCGTCGAACAGGCCGAGCACGGTCTGTGTGCGGCAGGTTGCCTGATGCAGTATGTCAAAGATACCCAGCGCACTGCCCTACCTCACATCCGTGCCATCACCCTTGACACCAAAGATCATTCAGTGATTCTGGATGCCGCCACCCGTCGCAACCTCGAACTGACCCAGAACTTGGCTGGCGGCTTCGACAATACCTTGGCCTCGGTCCTCGACCAAACGTCAACACCGATGGGTAGCCGCTTGCTCAAGCGCTGGTTACACCAGCCGATCCGTGATCGCCAGCAGCTCAACGGCCGCCTTGATGCCATTACCGCCTTCAAGGACTCCGGACTGTTCTTGGATTTAGCCGGGGTACTACGTCACATGGGCGATCTGGAACGTATCCTTGCCCGACTGGCTCTGCGCTCTGCCCGCCCGCGCGATCTCGCTCGCATGAGGACTGCACTGCAACACCTGCCGGAACTAGCTGAACTACTAGCCGAGATTAACCAGGTCCGTATTGGTGAGCTGGCAGGACTTTCCGCCCCGATGGACGAGCTGTGCGAATTGCTTGAACGTGCCATTATCGAAAACCCACCAGTGGTGATACGTGATGGCGGTGTACTAGCGTCGGGCTACAATGCCGAGCTGGACGAATGGCGAGATCTGGCTGACGGGGCAACCAAGTTCCTTGAGGAGATGGAAGCCAACGAACGCGAACGCCATGATATCGATAGCCTGAAAGTGGGTTTCAACAATGTTCACGGTTTCTTTATCCAAGTCAGCCGTGGGCAAAGCCACCTGGTACCTAGCCACTATGTGCGCCGCCAAACCCTGAAAAATGCCGAGCGCTACATCATCCCTGAGCTCAAAGAACACGAAGACAAGGTACTAAATTCGAAATCTAAAGCGTTAGCATTAGAAAAAAAACTATGGGAAGAGCTGTTTGATCAACTGCTACCGCACCTTGAACAGCTACAAAATACCGCCAATGCCCTGTCGGAGCTGGACGTTCTTGCCAACTTGGCCGAGCGTGCAGACACCCTGAACTATTGCCGTCCCGAGTTAACAGAAAGCACCGGGATCGAAGTCACGGCCGGTCGCCACCCGGTGGTCGAGCAGGTACTGAGCGAACCGTTCATCGCCAACCCGATTTCACTCCACCATGATCGCCGGATGTTGATCATCACAGGTCCGAACATGGGTGGTAAATCAACCTATATGCGCCAGACTGCATTGATTGCCCTATTGGCCCATGTCGGCTCCTTCGTGCCGGCCGAAGCCGTTAAAATCGGTCCGCTGGATCGGATCTTCACCCGTATCGGTGCTTCCGATGACCTGGCTTCGGGCCGCTCAACCTTCATGGTCGAAATGACCGAAACTGCCAATATTTTGCATAATGCCACGCAAAATAGCTTGGTATTGATGGATGAGATCGGACGCGGTACCAGTACCTATGACGGCCTGTCGCTGGCATGGGCCAGTGCCGAATGGCTAGCCGATAAAATTTCGGCTATGACGTTGTTCGCTACCCACTACTTTGAACTAACCGAGTTACCATCGCTGATGAACGGTTTGGCCAATGTCCACCTAGATGCCGTAGAGCACGGTGATGAAATCGCCTTTATGCACGCGGTACAGGAAGGGGCAGCCAGCAAGTCTTACGGCTTAGCCGTTGCTAGTTTGGCCGGTGTGCCGAAGTCGGTGATCAAACGTGCCAAGTTCAAGCTTCAGCAACTAGAAGCCAGTGGCCACCAGCAAGCCGTTTCACCTAGCACTAATAACCAAGAACCGTTAGTCGAACAACAGCTGAGTCTGCTGCCGGAGCCAAGCGAAGTCGAAGAAGCACTGGCGCGGATCAACCCAGACGAAATGACACCACGCCAAGCACTGGATGAGTTGTACCGCTTGAAAGCCCTGATGTAGCCGGGCTGGTAGATAAAGGAAAATAAAAAGGGATGCCATCTGGCATCCCTTTTTGATTTAAACCGGAAAAGGAAGGGTTAAAGTGTACCGGTTTACATTTGTTCCTGATTGAACAACGACTCAATGCTCAACCCTTGATGGGTTAGCATATCGCGTAAACGGCGCAAACCTTCAACCTGGATCTGGCGCACTCTTTCACGGGTCAGGCCGATCTCACGTCCAACATCTTCCAATGTCGACGCCTCATAGCCAAGTAAGCCAAAACGTCGCGCCAGCACTTCTCGCTGTTTAGGGTTGAGTTCCTGTAGCCAGTGAACGATGGATGTTTTGATATCGTCATCTTGAGTTGATGTTTCAGGACCACCGCTCTTTTCATCAGGAATAATATCAAGCAGGGCTTTCTCGGAATCGCCACCGATAGGGTTGTCTACCGAACCCACACGCTCATTGAGGCGTAGCATCCGATTTACATCTTCCACCGATTTATCCAATTTAAACGCAATGTCTTCCGCCGTTGGCTCGTGGTCCAGCTTCTGAGCCAACTCACGTGCAGTACGGAGATAAACATTCAGCTCTTTAACGACATGGATAGGCAGACGGATAGTCCGGGTCTGGTTCATAATTGCCCGTTCAATAGTCTGGCGGATCCACCATGTTGCGTAGGTTGAAAAACGGAAACCACGCTCCGGATCGAATTTCTCAACCGCACGGATCAAACCAAGGTTGCCTTCTTCGACCAAGTCGAGCAGAGCCAAACCACGATTACTGTAACGTCGGGAAATTTTAACCACCAGTCGGAGGTTACTTTCGATCATGCGCTTGCGGGCAACTTCGTCACCACGCAGAGCACGGCGGGCGTAGAGTACTTCTTCCTCTGCGGTTAGCAAAGGTGAAAAGCCAATTTCCCCTAGGTAGAGTTGGGTCGCATCAAGGGCTTTCTGCGTAGCCCCGTATTGCGACATATCGACATCATCGTCACTAGCACTAACATCTTCGGCTTTGGTCTCAACGGTTGCGGATTCAGTCTCCGCTTCTTCATCGAATTCAAAGTCTTCAATATCTGCAGCAGTATTGCTTCCACTCATAGCGCCTCCCAGATGGCGAGTTAGCAAGACATTACAACTTTCCTATGCCATGTTGTCTATTTGGGTAAATACCGCATTGGATCTACGGACTTACCTTTGTAACGGATCTCAAAATGCAGCTTCACTGTACTTGTGCCTGAACTTCCCATAGAAGCAATTTTCTGGCCAACCGATACCTTTTGCTGCTCCTTGACATAAACTTGGTCGTTGTGGGCATAGGCACTGAGATAATCATCGTTATGTTTGATAATCACCAAATTGCCATATCCCCGAAGCGCGTTACCAGCATAAACCACCACCCCATTTGCAGACGCATTGACAGATTGTCCACGCTGCCCAGCGATGTCGATCCCTTTATTGCCATTCTCCGAATTGGAGAACTTGGCAATTACACGCCCCTTCGACGGCCAAGACCATTTAGCCACTTTGGCGTTGCTAGATTGCGGCTTAGATGTAACAACTTTGTTACTTTTGGTTTTTTGAGAGTACTCTTTTGTGGGAGCCGGATCAACATTTTTATTGGCGACTTTTTGCTCGTTTTGCGTATTGGTTGCAGCTGACTGAACCGGTTTCTGGGAGGCCGGTTGCGTCACAGGCTGCGCCTTAGCCGCAGGTTTTGCTTGAGCTGGTTGTGAGCTTTTTGTTTTTGTTGAAGTTTTAGCTGCAGGTGTGGCAGCAACAGCAACCGGGGCAGCCTGACCATATTTAGGGGCAACGTATTTCGGCCGCCACAATTGCAACCTTTGACCAGGAAAAATGGTATAAGGCTTCGACAATTTATTACTTGTAATAATATCGTCGACATCCCGTCCCGTAATGTAGGAAATGAAGTACAGCGTATCGCCCTCCTGGACTTGATAATAGCTACCGCGGTAGCTACCTCGCTCCAGGCTGTTGTAGTCCTTGCCAAGGCTCATCACCGGAGCAGGTCTGTGATTACTACAGCCAGACAACATCAGGCCAGCAAGTATCGCTGCCAGCTTCCATGTCCTTGCTGAAGACAACACCCTTATCATATGACCTATGCCAACTCCCCGGCGACAAGTGGGACAAAGCGTACCGCTTCAATATCGCGGTAAGCAAAACGCTCCCCTTCACGAACAATCACTTTCAATACTTGTGCATGCTCACCCACAGGGATCACCAAACGGCCCCCGTCAGCCAGCTGTCCAAGTAGCTCCATCGGAATCTCAGCAGCCGCCGCCGTGACAATAATAGCATCGAACGGCCCCTTTCCTGCCCATCCCAGCCAGCCGTCACTGTGCTTGGTCGAGACATTGTGCAACTCAAGCTGCTTCAGGCGTCGTTTTGCCTGCCACTGCAGTGCCTTAATTCGCTCAACCGAAAACACATGGTTAACCAAATATGCCAGCACCGCCGTTTGATAACCCGAGCCAGTACCGATCTCCAGCACTCTCGAGTCAGCAGACAGGGCCATCAACTCCGTCATTTTGGCGACAATGTACGGCTGCGAGATGGTTTGCCCACAGCCAATAGGCAGAGCATTATTTTCATAAGCTTTGTGTGACAGGGCTTCATCGATAAACCGCTCCCGCGGGACAGACGCCATCGCCTGGAGCACCTTATCATCACCGATCCCCTGCTGATGTAAATAGTTCAGCAAAAGCGTCCGCTCGTCCACATTGCGCATTACGACTATTTCTCCTGTTGCTCAACCCACTCACAGATCTCTTCCAACGCGTCATGCGCGGTGAGATCAACCTGCAATGGGGTAATCGATACACATTGCTGCTCAATGGCATAAAAATCTGTTCCCGGACCAGCATCCTGACAAGGTCCCGGAGGCCCTAGCCAATAAAGCTCTTTACCACGAGGATCCGTGTCCTTGACCATATTCTCGGCACGGTGGCGGGCACCAAGGCGTGTCACCTGCCAGCTTCCCAATTGAGAATAAGCGACATCCGGCACATTGATATTCAATATTTTATTGCTTGCTAATGGTTGTGACTGCGCTTTTAGCAGCAACTCTTTGACAACCTGTGCTGCCGTATCAAAATGCTTGTACCCCACTAGCGAAACGGCAACCGCCGGCACGCCAAGGAAGTGGCCTTCGGTTGCAGCAGCAACCGTACCCGAGTACAACACATCATCACCTAGGTTTGCACCATGGTTGATACCCGCAACCACGACATCCGGGCGCTCATCCAGCCACTCATTGAGTGCAAAATGGACGCAATCTGTCGGCGTCCCTTCCACCGAGATCCATCGATCATCTTCGTGGCGGATCCGCAGCGGGTTATCCAGCGTCAGTGAGTTGGATGCGCCGGAACGGTTACGGTCCGGAGCAACCACCGTGACCTCACCAATATCGCTCAATACCTTTGCCAAGGTCTTGATCCCCTCGGCAAAGATACCATCATCATTACTGATCAGAATTCGCATCATGTCCTTCCTGTTGTTCCTGCTCAACCATGAGCTCGCGAACGACCGCAGTGGCAAAACAGCCCGCAGGTAGTGCAAAAGAAACGGTGACGGTATCGCTCTCTTGCTGCCATGCCATCTGCTGGGGTTTCAGCAAGAGCGGGCGACGCTCTTGGCGCATCCGGTTGTCACGTATCAACTTGAGAAGTAAAGGCTCCTGCTCGACGATAGCCATTTCAAAGGCTTCTGCCTGTGCTGTGGTCGGTAGGGCATTGTCACCCGTCATAGGTGCCGTAATGCTTGCCGTACCATTGTCCACCGCTTGCTGCCACTGCTCGAGGTCTGATTCGACCAAGCGACCGCGATCGTCACCGTCTGTTTCCAACAGATCACCGGCGATCACCGTATGGACTGTTTGCTGCTTGATACGCTCTGAGAGCACCATATTAAACAACCACGAGCGTGCAGCCGAAAGGTAGAAGCTACGCTTGCTCTTGTCGCGAACACGGAATTCGTCATTCCCCCAAGCACGCGCCTTGGTGACATTGTTACCACTATGGCCAAAACGCTGCTCACCAAAATAGTTCGGCACACCCAGTTGCTTGACCTGCTCCAAACGCGCCATTACGTCGTCGACCCGATCCAAATCGCGCAGTGTCAGTTGGAACCAGTTGCCAGCCAGATCACCAGGGCGCAGCTTTTTATCATGCCGTGCAGTTTCCAGCACTTCGACACCTGGGTGTTCGGCCACAAATTGTGCCAAGTCTGGATCCGGTTTACCCGGCAAGTGCACACTGAGCCACTGCTCGGTCACAGCATGGCGGTCCTTCAAGCCCGCCCAACTGACATCGCGTGACTTAACGCCACAGGCTTTAGCCAATTCGTTAACCACATATTTGGTGTTTTCTCCGGTTTTACGGATCTTCACCATAAAATGCTCGCCCACTCCGGCAAACTCGAAGCCAAGGTTTTCCTTTACTACAAAATCTTCAGGTTCAACCTTAATGCGGCCCTGACAGCTAGGTTTTCCATACAACCAGCTGAAGTTGTCCATTACCGTAGACATAATTACACCATTCTTTAGCAGCACCGAGATGCCAGAAGACAAGGCTACATAGCCCTGCCTGATTTATTCTTTACCAATTAGCACAACCGCTTCACAGGCAATGCCTTCTTTGCGTCCGGTAAAACCAAGACGCTCCGAGGTGGTCGCTTTGACATTGATGTTCTCAACATCTGTTTCCAAGTCCTCGGCAATAGCTTGGCACATCGCATCAATATGCGGGGCCATTTTCGGCGCCTGGGCAATGATGGTGACATCAAGATTCCCCAAGCGATAACCTTTTGTTTTTACTTTGCGGTATACGTCGCGCAGCAACATGCGGCTGTCAGCACCTTCCCACTCCGCATCGGTATCCGGGAAATGACGGCCAATATCGCCAGCACCAATGGCACCAAGCAAGGCATCGCATACTGCATGCAACGCCACGTCACCATCGGAATGGGCTATCAGCCCCTGCTCATAAGGAACCGCAACGCCACCAATAATAACTGGCCCTTCGCCGCCAAATTTATGCACGTCAAAGCCGTGTCCAATACGCATCATTGCTCATTCCTCAATAAGTGTTGCAGGTAAAATTCCGCGATCGCGAGATCTTCAGGCTGAGTAACCTTCAAATTGTCGGCACGTCCAACAACTAATTTTGGCGCCATGCCACAGTGCTCAAGCGCCGACGCTTCATCAGTCACCACCGCCCCGTCAGCCAATGCCTTTTCCAGCGCCTGCTTCAACTGGCCAGCGCGAAACATCTGCGGTGTCAGTGCATGCCAGAGATCGCTCCGTTCGACCGTTGCGGCAATCGCTTGCTGGCCATTACCTCGTTTCATGGTATCGCGTACTGGTGCCGCTAGGATAGCGCCATACTCGCTGGATTGTGCTTCGAGGATCAGCCGCTCTAGATCCTGCTGACGCAAACAAGGACGCGCTGCATCGTGGACCAGCACCCAGGCATCAGGATCATCAATAGCGGCCAAACCGGAGAATACGGAATCGGCCCGCTCTGCACCACCATCAACCCGGGTAACCTGCGGGTGAACCGCCAACGGTAACGTCGGGAAATAGGGGTCATGCTCGCTAATCGCTACCACGACCCGTTCGACCTTCGGGTGTTGTAGCAAACGGTCGATAGTATGTTCAAGGATAGTCTTGCCAGCGATGTGCAAGTACTGTTTAGGCCGGTCAGCCGCCATTCGGCTACCGACGCCAGCAGCCGGTACGACTGCGATCAATTTATCATTCATGCATATTCGAAGCTGGCTCAGGCCAGGCAAATCTCTGGGGTTCAGTCACTGACAATACGGAAAAAGGTCTCACCCGTTCCAATCATTCCCAGCTCGTTGCGGGCGCGTTCTTCGACTGCTTCCTGGCCACGGTGCAAGTCATGAATTTCGAAATACATCTGCTGGTTACGCTGAACCAGCTCAGCATTGGCCTGTTGTTGCACAGCCACATTGTCACGCACCGCTAGGTAATCGACCATGCCGTTTTTACCGAGCCAGAAGTCATACTGTAACCAGCAGAGGATGGCCAGCAGCAGGAGGTTTAACAATCGCATTGCGCCCTCTTGGCAATGGTATAAGAAATTAAGCTAATCATAACAGATTGAAACACAAAGACGTGTCAAGCCGCTGGTAAAAATACCAAACTGAATATTACTCAGTTTGGTATATTCCCATAACTTGCAGTTTGACACTAGGGGCTGTAGGCCACCAAGCCGCTATTCGCCCATAAAAAAACCGCCCTTAAAGGGCGGTTTTTAGTATCAGCTCGGGTAACCCCGATGCGCAGCTTTTAATTAAGCTTGGCCTTTAACTTCTTTAAGACCGTTGTAAGGTGCTTTCTCACCTAGCGCTTCTTCGATACGGATTAGCTGGTTGTACTTAGCAACACGGTCAGAACGGCTCATAGAACCAGTCTTGATTTGACCTGCAGCAGTACCTACCGCTAGATCAGCGATAGTTGCATCTTCAGTTTCACCAGAACGGTGAGAGATAACTGCAGTGTAACCAGCGTCTTTAGCCATCTTGATTGCAGCTAGAGTCTCAGTTAGAGAACCGATCTGGTTGAACTTGATAAGGATAGAGTTAGCTACGCCTTTCTCGATACCTTCTGCAAGGATCTTAGTGTTTGTAACGAATAGATCGTCACCAACTAGCTGAAGCTTGTCGCCCATTAGTTCAGTCTGGTGCTTGAAGCCAGCCCAATCAGACTCGTCCAGGCCATCTTCGATAGAAACGATTGGGTACTGGTTAGCAAGATCTTGTAGGTAGAAGTTAAACTCTTCAGAAGTGAAGATTTTGCCTTCGCCTTTCATGTTGTAGTTGCCAGCTTCTTTGTCGTAGAACTCAGATGCAGCACAGTCCATAGCAAGAGTAACGTCTTGACCAAGTACGTAGCCTGCAGCTTCAACAGCTTCTTTGATTGCAGCTAGTGCAGCAGCGTTTGACTCTAGGTTAGGAGCGAAACCACCTTCGTCACCAACAGCAGTGCTTAGGCCTTTAGCCTTAAGTACTTTAGCTAGGTTGTGGAATACTTCAGCACCGATGCGTAGACCTTCTTTAAGAGTTTTCGCGCCAACTGGCTGAATCATGAACTCTTGGATGTCAACGTTGTTATCAGCGTGCTCACCACCGTTGATGATGTTCATCATTGGAAGAGGCATAGAGAACTGACCAGCAGTACCGTTTAGCTCAGCGATGTGCTCGTATAGAGGCATGCCTTTAGCCGCTGCAGCAGCTTTAGCGTTAGCTAGAGATACAGCTAGGATTGCGTTTGCACCGAAGTTAGATTTGTTTTCAGTGCCGTCTAGGTCAAGCATGATCTGGTCGATGTCAGCTTGAGCTTTAGCATCTTTACCTACAAGAGCTTCCGCGATTGGGCCGTTCACAGCTTCAACAGCTTTAAGAACACCTTTACCTAGGAAACGAGACTTGTCACCGTCGCGTAGCTCAAGAGCTTCACGAGAACCAGTTGATGCGCCAGATGGAGCAGCAGCCATACCTACGAAACCGCCTTCTAGGTGAACTTCAGCTTCTACAGTTGGGTTACCACGTGAATCAATGATTTCACGACCTAGAACTTTAACGATCTTAGACATTGTGTTTCCTCTTGCTTTATCTTGAAATTAAAAGCTAAAAAAATAGCTGCAGCCATCACTGCTACAGCTATCCGTAATCCTTACTTGTTAAGTTCACCGCGCTGGTTATCGCCAGCAGCCTTCACGAAACCTTCAAACAGAGGGTGACCATCGCGAGGGGTCGAGGTGAACTCAGGGTGGAACTGAGCAGCCACAAACCATGGGTGGTTAGGGATCTCAATAATTTCCACCAATTTCTTGTCTGATGACAGACCAGAAATCTTCAGACCTGCTTTCTCTAGGCGAGGAAGTAGGTTGTTGTTTACTTCATAGCGGTGACGGTGACGCTCATGTACTGTTGGGTTACCGTATAGCTCACGCGCTTTAGAACCTTCAGCCAAGTGACATAGCTGAGAACCCAGACGCATTGTACCGCCAAGATCCGATTTTTCAGTACGCTCTTCAACGTTACCTTCGCCGTCAACCCACTCGGTGATTAAACCAACCACTGGGTGCTTAGACTGGGCGTCGAACTCTGTAGAGTGTGCACCCTCAAGGCCTGCCACGTTACGGGCAAACTCAATCAGTGCTACTTGCATACCTAGACAGATGCCAAGGTACGGAATTTTGTTTTCACGGGCGTATTGTGCAGTTTGGATTTTACCTTCTACACCACGACCGCCGAAGCCACCAGGAACCAAGATAGCGTCAAGGCCTTCCAGTACTTCTGTACCTTTAGACTCAACATCCTGAGAATCAACATACTTGATCTTCACTGACAGACGGTTCTTAAGACCGGCATGTTTCAGTGCTTCATTCACTGACTTGTACGCATCTGGTAGTTCGATGTACTTACCCACCATACCGATAGTCACTTCGGCTGTTGGGTTTGCTTCTTCGTAGATCACCTGTTCCCACTCAGTCAGATCTGCGTCTGGGGCTGTAATGCCAAAGCGCTGACAAACCAAGTCATCCAGGCCTTGAGCCTTGATAAGCTGTGGGATCTTGTAGATAGAATCTACGTCTTTCATTGAGATAACTGCTTTTTCCTGCACGTTACAGAACAATGCGATTTTCGCACGCTCGTTAGCAGGGATGTTACGGTCAGAACGACATACTAGGATGTCAGGCTGGATACCGATAGAAAGCAGCTCTTTAACAGAGTGCTGAGTTGGCTTGGTTTTCACTTCGCCAGCAGCAGCCAAGTATGGAACAAGCGTCAGGTGCATGAACATTGCACGTTCACGGCCTAGCTCAACCGCTAGCTGACGGATTGCTTCCATAAATGGTAGAGATTCGATATCACCTACAGTGCCGCCAACTTCGACGATAGCTACGTCGTGGCCTTCTGCGCCTGCAATAACACGTTCTTTGATCGCATTGGTGATGTGTGGGATAACCTGAATCGTTGCACCTAGGTAGTCACCACGACGCTCTTTACGCAGTACATCGGCGTAAACACGTCCCGCAGTGAAGTTATTGCGCTTAGTCATCTTGGTACGGATGAAACGCTCATAGTGACCTAGGTCAAGGTCAGTCTCTGCACCGTCTTCCGTTACGAATACTTCACCATGCTGAATTGGGCTCATTGTGCCTGGGTCAACGTTGATGTAAGGGTCTAGTTTCATCATAGTCACGTTAAGACCACGCGCTTCTAGAATAGCCGCCAGCGATGCTGCAGCAATACCTTTACCTAGTGAGGATACGACCCCGCCCGTAACAAAAATGTAATTCGTCGTCATGTTTTACCTGGAAGATTGGTATAGAGGATAAAATGTATCTGGACGGGAAATTAGTATACCAGACACACTTTATTGCCACAACGTGAAAACTATCACAGCACGTTTGGTTTTTTTTTGTCTCAAATCAATTCTACTAAACTAGATGACTATAGATTGAGCATTCATCCGTGCGACTGCCACTATCTCCCCCACCTCGCTTACTTTGTCTTCAGCTCGTTACGCTTGACCTCATCCCAGATAGCGTCCAAATATTCTAGGGAGCAATCGTCAAAGCACCTCCCTCTTTCTAGCACAGTTTTCTCCACTTCGCGAAAACGGCGCTCGAATTTCTGGTTGGCTTTCTTCAGAGCCACTTCCGGTTTGACCTGCACATGACGGCTGAAGTTGGCGACAGCAAACAACAAATCCCCCATTTCTTCTTCGATTTTACCTTGATCGGGTGACACTTGAATGACCTCTTCCATCACCTCTTCAATCTCTTCATGCACCTTGCCGACCACCGGCCCTAGGGTGTCCCAATCAAATCCGTGCTTGGCACAGCGCTTCTGGATTTTATCGGCCCGGATAAGCGCAGGCATAGCTTGCGGGATGTTAGCCAGCACACTGGTATCCTCTCCTTTGACTGAGCGCTCCTTGGCTTTCTCCGCTTCCCAATTGGCATTGATCTCTGCCTCATTGGCAAACTCAGTATCAGCAAACACATGCGGATGACGACGGGTCAGCTTCTCGTTGATACCACGGACCACATCATCAAAATCAAACAACCCCTGCTCTTTGCCAAGCTGACTGTAGAAAATCACTTGGAACAACAGATCACCGAGCTCCTCACGCACATCATCCCAATTCTGCTGCTCGATAGCATCAGCCACTTCGTAAGCTTCTTCCAGGGTATGCGGCACAATGGAGGAAAAGGTCTGTTTCAAGTCCCAAGGGCAACCCTGCTGTGGGTCACGCAACGTAGTCATAATCTCAACCAATTGCTCAATGGGCGCTTTGTTCTCGCTCATACTGTGATTTCCTTTCTTTGGCTAAAAAAAAGCGGGTCGCCTTCGCTTCCCGCTTCAAATAGTTATGTTCTGATTGCCATTTTAGTGCAATCGCTTGGCCTCGGCGACATCTCTCACCTGCTCGATACGCTTGAGGACCCGGCTCAAGACCTCAAGGTCGGTTAATTCGAGGTCGAAATCCATGATCGACATCTGCTTCTTGTAATCGACTCGGCTCTTCATTCCGGCCACTTTGACTTTTTCGTTGGCCAAAGTGTTGGTGAGCTCCTTGAGCAGACCGTTACGCTCAGCGGCCGTCACTCGGACAGTAATATGGTAATTGCCGACAAAGCCACCGCCCCATACCGTATCGATGATCCGTTCAGATGCCACATGGCGCAACTCCTCAAGCTGTTCACAGTCACTGCGGTGTACCGAGATCCCCCGTCCCTGCGTAACGAAGCCCTGAATATCATCGCCCGGGATAGGCTGACAACAGCGAGCGAGGTGGGTCATCAGGTTATCCACCCCTTCCACAACCACCGCATCACGCTGTGGCTTTTTGCTCGTCGCAGGCTTGCTGCTCGCTTCGGTCAGTTTCTCCAACAACTGCTGATCTTCTTCCTCAGCTGTCGGCTTGTTAACCAGAGCATTGATATGGTTGATGACCTGGTTAATCCGCAGATCACCGCTGCCGATCCCGGCAAACAATTCATCAGCCGAGTTGACATTGAAACGCTTGAGCCCGTATGCCTCAGCATCTTTCATGGTCGCGCCGATTTTCACCAGCTCGATGTCCAAGATATCCCTGCCTGCTGCAATGTTCTTGTCACGATCTTGCTTACGGAACCAAGCATGCACCTTGGAGCGGGCACGGCTCGACGTAACAAAACCAAGATTAGGGTTCAGCCAGTCTCGCGATGGGTTCGGCTCTTTCTGGGTGATAATTTCGACCTGCTCGCCCATTTGCAAGTGATAGGTGAAAGGCACAATGCGCCCTTCAACCTTCGCGCCAATACAGCGGTGACCGACTTCAGAGTGAATATGGTAAGCAAAATCTAGTGGGGTCGCATTCAGCGGCAAGTCGACCACGTCCCCTTTCGGCGTAAAGGCATAGACACGGTCATCAAACACCTGACTGCGTAACTCATCGAGCATCTCGCCCGAGTCGGACATCTCTTCCTGCCATGCCAGCAGTTTACGTAACCAATTGATTTTTTCATCATAAGACGATTTCGCGCCGCCCGATGAACCTTCTTTGTATTTCCAGTGAGCCGCGACCCCCAGCTCCGATTCTTCATGCATTTGCTTGGTGCGGATCTGGATCTCGATGGTTTTACCTTCCGGCCCCAAGACCACGGTGTGAATCGACTGGTAGCCATTCGGCTTGGGATTGGCGACATAGTCGTCAAACTCTTTTGGCAGGTGACGATACTTGGTATGCACCACACCCAACGCGGCATAACAATCTTGCAGCTGATCGGCAATAATACGGACGGCACGGACATCGAACAGTTCATCGAAGGCCAGGCTTTTCTTCTGCATTTTTCGCCAGATGCTGTAAATGTGCTTCGGTCGACCATGCACCTCAGCTTTGATGTGCGACGCCTTCATCGAGTCAGCCAAATCAGTGACGAAGTGATCGATATAATGCTCACGGTCGATTCGGCGTTCAGATAGCTGCTTGGCAATTTGCTTATAGGTATCAGGGTGGTTGTAACGGAAGGCGTAATCTTCAATCTCCCATTTCAACTGACCGATCCCTAGTCGGTTAGCCAGTGGCGCATAAATATTGGCACATTCCTTAGCCGCAGCTCGACGTACCGCATCCGGCTCGTCCTTCACTTCACGTAGATTGCAGATCCGCTCAGCAAGCTTGATCACCACACAACGGAAGTCATCAACCATCGACAGCAACATTCGGCGGATATTATCCACCTGCGCAGACTGCTCTGCGCCTTCCGTCGTTGCATTCAGTTGGCCGATGGCCGCCATTTGGCTTACCCCAACCACCATCTGCAAAATCGTGCCGTTATAATCTTCTTTTAATTGGTCTGGCTGATAAACCCCAGCCTCAAACAATGGAAATAGCAATGCTGCCACCAGCGTGTCTTTATCCATGCTTAAAGTAACTAGAATTTCCACCATCTCGCGGCCACGCCATAACAGTAACGGCGCGGACTCTTCCTCTGATGTCAACTCGATACATCGCTGATAAGTCTTGGTCAGATGCTTTGCAACCTTGGTATCCTGCTGCAGACTATCAACCCAAGAAGAAAGCTCAAATGTATCATTTTCCTTTAAATGCGCACCGCGAACTGCGACCATTTTTCTATCCTGTTTACTCTAGTAATGTGAGCCTATCGCTTGATAAACAATGCCATCGACTCCAAATGTCCGGTGTGAGGAAACATGTCCATCATACCCAACCGTTCCAACTGATAACCTTGCTTCAGTAATTCCTGACTGTCTCGTGCCAGGGTTGCCGGATTACAAGAGACATACACCACTCTCTCAGGCCCCAAGTTCACCACGTGCTGCATAACACCAGCCGCACCGGCCCGGGCAGGGTCGAGCAGTACCTTACTGAATTTTTCTTTTGCCCACGATTTTGCCGTGACATCATCATCTAGGTTCGCCTGATAAAATTCGGCATTAACCTGTTGATTATTTTTTGCATTCTCTGATGCACGATGCACCATCTCGTCAACACCTTCAACACCAACCAGTGCTTTTGCTCGCTTTGCGAGCGGTAAACTGAAATTACCAAGTCCGCAGAACAGATCAAGTACCCGGTCATCAGGTCCGACAGCCAACCAATCCATTGCTTGGGCTACCATTTTCTGGTTCACCTCACGGTTAACCTGAATAAAGTCCTTCGGCGAAAACGCTAGTTGCAGGCCTTCCAGCTCATAATAAGGCACCGGCCCGGAAATACTATCCAGAGCATCAGAAGTGGGCGCTAGATACAACATTAGCTGATGTTGGTCAGCAAACTGACGGAGGGCAGTCATGTCTTTGTCAGAAAATGGCTGAAGATGACGGATCAGCACAACCCGACCATTGTCGGCCTCAACCAGTTCGACATGACCAAGGTGCTTGCGCCCCTTCAACTGAGATAACAGAGTACGCAAAGCGGGTAAAAGTTCATTCAGTGACTGTGCCAGCACAGGACAGTGCTCTACATCAACAATTTCCTTGCTCTGCTTTTTACGAAAACCAATCTTAAGCTCTCCGCCCTTCGGCATGATGCTGAGGCGGGCGCAGCGGCGGTACTGCCACTCTTCGCTGGTGATAGGGGTAATCTGATCTACGTGCTCGCCGGCACGGGCAAACTTGCCCATCAGCTCTCCCAGCGACAGCTGCTTGGCTGCAACTTGGCCTTGGTGAGATAAGTGCTGCAGGTTACATCCGCCACATTGATCATAGATAGGACAAACAGGGGCTACCCGTTCGCTGCTATCACTCAAGCGGCGGATCACTTTTGCGCGGGCAAACTGCTTTTTGTCGTCCGTCAGCTGGATAATGGCCTTTTCCCCAGGCAATAACCCTTCGACAAACACCGGCTTGCGGTCGAGGTGACCAATACCGGCACCAAGGTGGTCGAGACGGCTGATGGTAATTTCTTTATGCTTGGTATCGGTTAATTTTCGTTTCTGAGGCTTAAAAAAGCGTGCCATAGTAATTGGATCCACGGAGCAATTGGTCCAAACTGGTGATTTCAACAACAGTTTGAGATGAGTTGATTGTCGAATAGCCTGACTTTCATTAAGCTAGCGGCCATAGATGGGATAATTGTCCCATAGAATCGCATTCTTGTAATTAAGAGAACCATGACCAAATATGGACTTCGTGCCAGGGTATTCACCCTGACATTAGCACCGACGCTGATTATTGGCCTGCTTTTGAGCACATTTTTTACCATGAGCCGATATCGCGATCTTGAACACCAGCTGATCTCAACCGGTGCCAGCATTATCGAGCCTCTGGCGATCTCTACCGAATATGGCATGGCCGACAAGAACCGCGAACCTGTGCGGCGATTGATTAGCTACGCCCATCGTAAACATTCGCAAATTGTACGCAGTATTGCGGTCTTCAATACCGACAATGAGCTGTTCGTTACTTCGAACTTCCACCGCAACTTCGAAGCCCTGATGTACCCCGATGATCAGCCGATCCCTATGCTGCTGGAGACCCGGCTCAATGAAAATTCGCTGATCCTACGGGCACCGATCCTCAAAGAGGGGCAGTTTAGCAACTCGTCTATTCCCGGCTATCAGGACGAAGTCCTCGGTTACATCGCCCTCGAACTCGACTTAAGTGCGCTACGCCTGCAACAATACCAAGAGGTGTTCACCGCCTTGATGGTTCTGCTGCTGGGCCTAACGCTATCATCTTTGTTTGCCTACCGGCTGATGAAAGATGTGACCCGCCCTATTTCACACATGGTAAGCGTGGTTGACCGCATTCGCCGTGGCCACCTTGATGTGCGAATTGAAGGACAGTTGCTCGGCGAGCTAGATACCCTGAAAAACGGGATCAATGCAATGGCGATTTCACTGTCGGAATACCATATCGAAATGCAGCAGAGTATCGATCAGGCCACTTCGGATCTGCGTGAAACCCTAGAGCAGCTGGAAATCCAGAATGTCGAGTTGGATATTGCCAAGAAACGGGCGCAGGAAGCTGCTCGGGTCAAATCCGAATTTCTGGCCAATATGTCACACGAACTGCGTACCCCGCTTAACGGGGTGATCGGCTTTACCCGACAGATGCTCAAAACCCGACTGAGCACCAGCCAGCAGGACTACCTACAGACCATCGAGAAGTCAGCCAACAACCTGCTAACCATCATCAACGATATCCTCGACTTCTCCAAGCTGGAAGCCGGTAAACTGCTGCTGGAAAATATCCCGTTCGACTTCACTGAGTCGCTGGATGAAGTAATGAAACTACTGGCCCCGAGCGCCCACGAAAAGGGGCTCGAGCTAACCCTCAAGGTCGACCACCGTATCCCAAGCGGCATGATTGGCGATCCACTGAGGATCCAACAGGTACTGACTAACCTGATCGGTAATGCGGTGAAATTTACCGAGCGCGGCAACATCGATGTTTCTGTTGAGCTCAAGACCGAACGCGATGAAAGCCTGGAGCTGCAATTTATGGTGCGTGATACCGGGATCGGTATTTCAGAGCGCCAGCAGGCCCAGCTATTCCAGGCCTTCAGCCAGGCAGATGCCAGTATTTCTCGCCGCTATGGCGGTACCGGTCTTGGTCTGGTGATCACCCAGAAACTGGTTAGCCAAATGGGAGGGGAAGTCAGCCTGACCAGCCGCCTCCACCAAGGCTCGACCTTCTGGTTCAGCCTGCGCTTGAACAAGACTGATCTGCCCGTGTCCCAGCCAATCGACACCCATTCATTGATGAACAAGAAACTGCTACTGATCGAACCAAACATGCAGGCAGCATCAGTGATCCAGCAGCGCCTGATCCGGGCGGGCATCCATGTCACGTACCGTTCAAGCATGCCAGACGATGCCGAGCACCACGACTTTACCCTGCTCAACCTGCCACCCGGCGAGCAGCCACCGCTTGCGACCTTGCTCGATCAGGTCTTCAAGGCCGAGCAGCTGAGTGAGAAAGTGATTGTCAGCCTGCCGACAACTGAACTGGCCTTGTCTGAGCGCCTGATCAATGCAGGGGTAACGTCGTGCTTACCTAAACCTTTGGGCCACCGTAAATTATTCGAATCCCTAGTCTGTGAGCCTGACCCGTTCAGCGAGCCTGAGCCACAACCGATCAGCAACGAAGCGCCAAGCATCCAGCCACTGACGGTCATGGCAGTCGATGATAACCCAGCGAATCTAAAACTGATCTCGGCACTGTTATGCGAACGGGTCGAAACGGTGATCACCGCCAGCGGAGGCCGAAAAGCTGTCGAATATGCCCACCAAAAAGCGTTTGATCTGATCTTCATGGATATCCAAATGCCAGAAATGGATGGGGTCATGGCCTGTCAGGAAATCCACAAAACCGAACTCAACCACTCAACACCGGTGATTGCCGTTACCGCCCACGCTATGGCGGGTGAGCGTGAACGCTTGATTGAAGCCGGGATGGATGACTACCTGACCAAGCCTATTGAAGAGCGTATCCTGCAGCAAATTCTGGCCAAGTGGACCACTCCGCACGACAAACCGATTGCTGAACTCGAGGCACCAAGCACCGAGCAAGCCGGTACTAGCCTTGAGGCCGAAAACAATGAAGCAACGACAGCCATCAACACCAATATCAGTTGGGATTGGGATTTGGCTCTGAAACAAGCAGCCGGTAAGGAAGATCTGGCCAAGGATATGCTACAGATGCTGCTCGACTTCATGCCCGAAGTGGAGATGCTGGTTAACGAAGCGATCGATGGCAAGGATATCGAGCTGTGGCCGCCAATCCACAAGCTCCACGGTAGCTGTGCTTACAGCGGCGTACCGCGCCTCAAGAACCTGTGCCACACCATCGAGACCGAGCTCAAAGCCGGTGCATCCACAGACGATATCGAGCCAGAGTTGTTCGAGCTTATCGATGAGATGAATAACGTAGTCAAGGCGTCGAAGGCGTATAGGCACTAAAGATCCTAGAGGCGAGATCCTAGTTCCTAGATAGGTTCTGGGTTCTGGGTTCTGGGTTCTGGGTTCTGGGTTCTGGGACGTAGGGCTATGCCTAGATATAAAAAAAGCGAGTCAACTGACTCGCTTTTTCTTTTCAAGCTGTTCGCTCTTGCTTTGCCTATTTGCCTAGGAGCCAGTTCTTCCTTGGAACTAGGTTCTAGGATCTCTCCCCCAGGCTCCTTTACGATTCTAGAATCACCGTCGCGACGGCGTACTTCTTCTCGTCGGCAATAGTCAGGTGGACATGCGTCACCCCCATCGCCTCGGCAAGCTCGGCCGCTTTGCCTGATAGTGCCAGCAAGGGCTTGCCACGCTCATCGTTGGTCACGGTGAAGTCATGGAAGGTCACCCCACAGGCAATACCGGTCCCCAGCGCTTTTGACGCCGCTTCCTTGACCGCAAAGCGTTTTGCAAGATAACGTCCCTGGTGCTTGAGCGATTGGTAAACCGCATATTCGCTAGGGGCTAGCAGGCGTTGTGCAAAGGCATCACCGGTACGGGCAAAGACTTTCTCCACCCGCTCGATATCGGCAATGTCCGTACCCAAACCAATGATAGCCATTACCGGCGAGCACTCAACATTTCTTCGCGCATATCAGCAACCGCTTTATCCAAGCCGTCGAATACCGCGCGGCCAATAATAGAATGACCGATATTAAGCTCGTACAGCTCAGGTAGGGCAGCGATCGGTTTCACGTTATGGTAAGTCAAGCCATGACCCGCGTTGACCTTGATACCCTGATCATCGGCGTAGCTTGCCGCTGCGGCGATTTTCTTCAGCTCAGCCTGCTGCTCTTCTTCCGTTTCGGCATCAGCATAGTGGCCGGTGTGCAGCTCGATATAAGGTGCACCACAGGCAACAGAAGCATCAATCTGGCCACGATCGGCATCGATAAAGAGTGATACCTTGATACCGGCTTGCGTCAACGTCGCTGTCGCGGCTTTGATTTTTTCAAGCTGGCCCGCAACATCCAAGCCGCCTTCGGTGGTCAGCTCTTCACGCTTCTCCGGTACCAGACAAACAAACTCAGGCTTGGTGTCCAGTGCGATCTGAACCATCTCGTCGGTCACCGCCATTTCCAGGTTCATACGGGTCTGGATAGTCTCGCGTAGGATACGGACATCACGGTCGGTAATGTGGCGACGGTCCTCACGCAAGTGGATGGTTATACCGTCTGCTCCGGCACGCTCTGCCACCTCGGCCGCATGCACCGGATCCGGGTAACGGGTGCCACGGGCATTACGTAAAGTCGCAATATGGTCAATATTCACGCCGAGTAAGATGTTGTTCATTTTCCGGTACTCCTTCCTCTAGGGATAAACAATTCCCTGCTTTTTAATGGTTTGCCGCCAAGATAAGGCTTTAGGGCGATACGTGTAAAGCGCTTTGCCGCCCGGAGCTGGTCTGGGGTTTCGAAGCGACGGGCCGCAATAGCTTTGAGCTGCTCACCGGTAAAAGTTAATTGCCCCATTTTTAGCGAGGCGATAAAACCCAACTGCTCCCGGTAGTTGTAAGTCATCGTATCATCCACCGGCAAGCTGCTACCCGCACAGTGGAGAAAGTCGATGCCGTAGCCCAAATGTTGCAGTAACGCGAGCTCGAAACGCCGCAATGCTGGCTCTGGATTCTCCGCTTGTGCCAGCTCACGCAGCACATTCAGGTAATCCAGAAACAGCACAGGGTAAGGGGTATTCGTCTCCAGTACCCGAGCTAATAACTCATTGACGTACATGGCTGAATACAAGATATAGCTGCGCATCGGCAGACCGATACTGATTGGTTCGGCATGCGTTAATACGGGCATACTGCCCTTGCCGGACCACTTCATGAAGAGAGGAGTGAAGGGCTGGAGTGCCCCTTTGAGGTTAGAGCGCTTGCGGCGCGCCCCTTTTGACAGGAGAGTAAGACGGCCCGAGTCCTCGCTGAAGACGTCGAGGATCAGGCTCGTCTCGCTATAAGGACGAGAATGAAGGACAAAACAACGCTGAAGCCCTTCCATTCGCTACCTTATAGATCGTCAATATAGCCTAGGCTACGCAGGGCACGTTCATCATCAGCCCAACCAGATTTCACTTTTACCCACAGCTCAAGGTACACCTTGCGCTCGAACAGATCTTCCATATCAATACGGGCTTCACGGCCGATGACTTTCATCTTCTCACCGTTTTTACCGATCACCATTTTCTTCTGGCCTTTACGTTCAACCAGAATCAAACCATTGATATCAAAACCGTTAGTACGTGGGTTGAAATCGAAACGTTCGATTTCTACCGTTACCGAGTATGGCAGTTCATCACCCAAGAAACGCATCAGTTTCTCACGGATAATTTCTGAAGCCATAAAGCGCTGAGAACGGTCAGTGACATACTCTTCCGGGAAGTAATATTCGCCTTCAGGAATGTGCTTACGTACGATCTTCTCAACGGCATCTACGTTAGTACCGCTTTTCGCTGAAATAGGCACAACATCAACAAAGTCCATTTTCTTAGACAATGCATCTAGATGCGGGAATAACTCGCCTTTTTCTTTAACGTTATCAACTTTGTTGATCAACAGTACTGTTGGTAACTCACTCTTTTTAAGCTTGTTCAGTACCATCTCATCATCGTCAGTCCACATCGTACCGTCGACCAAGAACAGCACCAACTCGACATCAGTCAGCGAGCTGCTGGCCGCACGGTTCATCAAACGGTTGATAGTCCGCTTCTCTTCAATGTGCAGACCTGGAGTATCTACATAAACCGCCTGATAGCCATCGCGGGTATCAACACCCATGATACGATGACGTGTAGTCTGGGGTTTACGCGAAGTAATAGAGAGCTTCTGTCCGACAAGACGGTTCAGGAGCGTCGATTTGCCTACATTCGGGCGACCGACGATGGCAATAAAGCCACAGTGTTGCTTATCTGTCATGATTCCAACTGCTTAAGCGCAATTTCTGCCGCTGCCTGCTCTGCCTTGCGCCGACTGCCGCCTTTACCGATAACAGGCTTCTCCAAGCCTGCCACTTCACACTGCACCGTAAACTCTTGGTTATGTGCCTCTCCATGTACCTTAGTTACCGTATAGGCAGGTAATGGCTGGCGACGTCCCTGCAGGCATTCCTGTAGGCGCGTTTTCGGATCTTTCTGGTTGATACCCGGCTTGATCGTTTCAAGGCGGGACTGGTACCAGCTAAGCACGATACTACGCGCCTTCTCAATATCGCTATCAAGGTAGATAGCGCCAATGATAGCCTCGACACAGTCAGCCAGGATCGAATCACGGCGGAAGCCACCGCTTTTCAGCTCGCCAGGACCAAGCAGCAAGTGATCGCCAAGATCAAACTCGCGGCCTAACTCAGCCAGTGTCTTACCACGTACCAGTGTGGCACGCATGCGGCTCATGTCGCCTTCATCCACTTCCGGGAAGCGGTGATAGAGATCATCAGCGATCACGAAGCTGAGGATCGAATCGCCCAGAAATTCCAGACGCTCGTTGTGTGTCCCATTGGCACTGCGGTGTGTCAGTGCCAGAGTCATCAAATCAATATTGTTAAATTGGTAGCCCAGCTTACGCTGGAGCCTGTTTGCAGGAGTGGTCATTTTTTCCCGATCAGTTTATGCCACCGATGCGGCTAAAACGCACACCGGTAGGAATCCAAGATGGAAGTGCACTGTCAGCACCTCGTTCAAACTCAAAGCTGATCCAGATCCCGACCGCCTTGCCCACTAGGTTAGCTTCAGGTACGAAGCCCCAGTAACGGCTATCTGCACTATTGTCGCGGTTGTCGCCCATCACGAAATACTGGCCTTCAGGCACAACCCACTCGCTGATCCCCGGGCGTGGCTGGTAGGCCAACGTACGGTCGCGTTTCAGTGGATGTACCAGGATCTGGTGTTCATGTTCGCCCAACTGCTCGTTGAACTGCACCAGACGGGTCATACCCTGGCTAAATTCGCTATCGGTCATCTCTGTCAACGGTACAGGCTTACACTCGCTTGATCCTTTCGTCGCCACACAAATTTGTTTGTGGGCACTGTAACGAACGGTATCGCCCGGTAAGCCAACGACACGCTTGATGTAATCGATGTTCGGCTGAGGCGGGTATTTGAATACCACAATGTCGCCACGTTCTGGGTCACCGGTTTCAACCATCTGATGGCGGAAAACCGGGTCTTTCAGACCGTAAGCAAACTTCTCAACCAGAATGAAATCACCAACTAGCAAGGTCGGCATCATCGAACCGGATGGGATCTGGAACGGCTCATAAATAAATGAGCGAAATACCATAATGAGCGCGATCACCGGAAACATCGAACTGGCAGACTCTACCCAGCTCGGTTGCGGTGCCACGGTCTGTAGAGTTTTAGCATCCACCTGATCGCCGGCATTTGCTGCCGCCGCTTCAATTTTTAATTGGCGCTTCGGCGCCCAGATAAATTTATCTAGAGCCCAAATGATCCCGGTCGCCAATGTTGCCAGTACCAGGATAAGCGAAAAAGTATTTGCCATTATCTTCCCTACTTATATCAAGTACCAAGCCGGCAGCAGCGGCAACTTGCCGATTACTGCCCACTCGATATAACAATGCAGCAAGACGAGCCTGCTGCATTGCATCTGTTATCAATGTCTTTGCTTATGGTAGCAAGGTGGACACAAAAGCGTCCAGTGATAACAATAAGTTATAGTTATTTGTCTTTACCCACATGCAAAATAGCAAGGAAAGCTTCCTGCGGCAGTTCGACGTTACCGATCTGCTTCATTCGCTTCTTACCTTCTTTCTGCTTCTGTAGGAGCTTTTTCTTACGGCTAATATCACCACCGTAACACTTAGCGATTACGTTTTTACGCAGCTGCTTAACAGTGGCACGAGCAATGATCATGCCGCCAATCGCAGCCTGGATAGCAATATCGAACATCTGGCGAGGAATGAATTCCTTCATTTTATCAACCAAATCACGACCACGACCATTCGCATTGTCTTTGTGCGTAATAATAGCCAGCGCATCAACACGCTCACCATTGATCATCACATCAACACGAACCATGTTGGATGGCTCATAGCGCTGGAAGTTGTAATCTAGCGATGCATAACCGCGAGACGTCGACTTTAGGCGATCGAAGAAGTCCAATACCACTTCAGACATCGGAATATCGTATGTCAGAGCAACTTGGTTACCGTGGTAAACCATGTCTACCTGCATACCACGCTTCTCAACACACAAGGTGATCACGTTGCCGAGATATTCACTTGGTACCAAGATGTTACAGCGTGCAATAGGCTCGCCGATCACTTCGATATCGTTAACTGCTGGTAATTTCGATGGGCTATCAACATAGATCATCGAACCATCAGATTTCTCGACCTCGTAAACTACCGTCGGTGCCGTGGTGATCAACGCAAGGTTGTATTCACGCTCAAGACGCTCTTGAATGATTTCCATGTGCAGCATACCAAGGAAGCCACAACGGAAACCAAAGCCCAGTGCCGCCGAGCTTTCTGGCTCGTAGAACAAAGAGGCATCGTTCAGGCTTAGCTTGCCAAGTGCATCACGGAAGTTTTCATAGTCATCGGAAGATACCGGGAACAGACCTGCGTAAACCTGAGGCTTCACTTTTTGGAAACCTGGCAGCGCTTCTTCGCAACCATTTTTCGCCAAGGTCAGGGTATCGCCCACGGGCGCGCCCAGGATATCTTTGATACCACAAACAACCCAGCCAACTTCACCGGTGTTCAGTTCTGTAGTATCAACTTGTTTTGGTGTGAAGATACCAAGACGGTCAACACCCCAAACCTGGTCGGTACTCATTACCTTGATTTTGTCATTCTTCTTCAGTTTACCGTTTTTAATTCGGACCAAAGAAACAACACCAAGATAGTTATCGAACCAAGAATCGATGATCAGTGCCTGAAGCGGCGCTTCCGGATCGCCTTCCGGCGCAGGAATTGCTGATACAATGTTTTCAAGAACATCATCAACACCTAGGCCTGTTTTCGCCGAACAGCGAGTCGCTTCCAGGGCATCGATACCAACAATGTCTTCAATTTCTTCTGCTACGCGCTCAGGGTCGGCCGCCGGTAGGTCAATCTTGTTCAAGATTGGCACTACTTCTAGGTCCATTTCCATCGCTGTATAACAGTTTGCCAGTGTTTGAGCCTCAACCCCCTGGCCAGCATCAACAACCAACAGCGCACCTTCACAGGCCGCCAAAGAACGAGAGACTTCGTATGAGAAGTCAACGTGTCCAGGGGTGTCGATAAAGTTCAACTGGTAGGTTTCACCATCTTTAGCCGTATAGTCGAGCGTCACGCTCTGGGCTTTGATAGTGATACCGCGTTCGCGTTCAAGATCCATGGAATCCAGAACCTGCGCAGCCATTTCACGATCGGAAAGGCCGCCACAGACTTGGATTAGGCGGTCGGATAAGGTCGACTTACCATGGTCGATATGTGCAATAATCGAAAAGTTACGAATGTGCTTCATGAATTGGCGTGACTAACTCGTGATTAAAAATGAATGGGATCTACAGATCAAGTTGACGGATTCTACCGAATTTCGCCGCTAGCCGCTATCTTTCGATGCGCCATTTATTGCTAACGCTGCTGAAACCGGACTTCCGAGCACCCGGATAAGGTGAGGTTTATAGGCTGAGGTCCCTTCTACCCGCATCGCCAATCGGCGTGCCAAACCCAATCCAAGCGCCGCACTCACTAGTGCTGTCAAGATCACTCCCAGCTCTCCGCCACCTGCCAATGTCACAAACCACCATTGGCCAAGCGCCGCTCCTAGCACTAAGCATAGCAAAGGCAGCACATAAACTAAGGTTGCAGAATGAAGCATGCTGCGTTCGGATAGGCCGATCTCAACCACATCACCGACCTTGGCCGGTTTATCGGTCGCAATTTTAAGCTGGTGCTGGCGCCCCGGTAACGCCTTGCTGACGATACCGGTTCCGCAACTGTCACGAGAGGCACAGCTGCCGCAACTGGTTTGTTGCTGGCAACTAACCGTGATTTCGCCGGGTTTGGCAGCAATCACTTCAGCCAGTGAACGCATCACGGGGTTTTGCTCCCGGTCGCGTCAAATACCACCGATTCCGCAACCCGTCGCGCTGTTGCCGGCGGGATATCACCGACCACGGTCACTTCTTTGTCATTGAGCAGATAGCTATGCAGCGTCCTGCGGCCTTGGCGCACCAGTTGCTCCCTGACAGTAAAGTTATCGGCTGATGAAATATAAATCGAGAAACTGAACAAACCATCACTGAACATTTTGCTCTCAACTGGACGCTCGGTCATCATCAACCGGTGTCGATTGCGCGAGATGGATTCAAACCCTTGAGGCAACCAGCTAACCTGCCAATCAAGTTCAGCCTGAGGCTGAGGTGGCAGTTGCACCACGGCCGGCAGTTCGACAGTCTTCAGGTTTTTCAGGACATCTGCGACCTTAGGGTTGATGACATAAGATACCGCACGGTATTGCTCCAGCGGCTCACCGTCACGATCAAGCAAGTCGGCGCGCATCACCAGCTTACTGCGGGTATCAATCCACAACAGGTAAGAATAACGGGCGCCATCTTTAGGGGCAATCCGCACCACGTCACAGGCAACACCAGCCTCGCGAGCACGTCCCATCGAGATGAAGTCGTAATAGCCTGCCAACTCATTGATGTCGGTTTTCATTATTGGC